>NZ_JBIQFL010000030.1:0-5180 GCF_045369135.1 Sphingomonas sp. 179-I 2A4 NHS
GGGGTCGAATCCGGCTGAGGGCGAAATGACACCCTAAGCCTCGGCACCCTTCGGCCAGAGGTATTCGCCGGTGAGGAGGATGTGCGCCCACCCGAGCGGTGAGATATGGGCCAGCAGGTGGTCGGGCGTATCGAGCCCTTCGCGTCGCCGGGCTTCGACGGCATGGCCGAGATGCAGGGTGTTCCAGTAGACGATGACGGCGGTGAGCAGGTTGAGGCCGGCGATGCGGTAATGCTGCCCCTCTGTCGTACGGTCGCGGATCTCGCCCTGGCGACCGATCCGTAAGGCGTTCTTCAGCGCGTGGTGCGCTTCGCCCTTGTTGAGGCCGACCTGCGCGCGGCGTTGCATGCCGGCATCAAGGATCCATTCGATGATGAATAGCGTCCGTTCGATCCGGCCGACCTCGCGCAGTGCGGCCGCCAGATCGTTCTGGCGCGGATAGGCGGCGAGCTTGCGCAGGATGCGGCTTGGCGGGACCTGCCCTGCGCTCATGGTGGCTGCGCAGCGAAATAGATCGGGCCAATTGGAGACGATCAGCGCTTCGCGCGCCTTCCCGCCCACCAGCGGACGTAACTCGCTCGGCGTAGCGGCGGGATCGAACACGTAGAGCCGTTTGGACGGAAGGTCGCGGATGCGCAGCACCAGGCGGTAGCCGAGCGTGGCGCTGATCCCGAACAGATGGTCGGTGAACCCGCCAGTGTCGGCGTATTGCTCCTCGATCCGTCGCCCGGCCTCATTCATCGTCAGCCCGTCGAGCAAGTATGGGGCTTCGCTGACGGTCGCAGGGATGGTCCGCGATGCAAACGGCGCGAAGCGGTCGTTGACGTGGGTATAGGCCTTGATGCCGGGATCGTTGCCATAGCGAGCGTTGACCGTGTTCATCGCCTCGCCCTGTCGCGCGGCGGGGTAGAATTGACCATCGGCGGATGCGGTAGTGCCCATACCCCAGACCTGCGCCATCGGCAGATCGCCTTGTGCGGCGACCACATGGGTCAGCGCCTGATCGATCGCCTCGCGTTCGACGTGCCAGCGCGCGAGCCGAGAGAGTTGCCAGTAATCATGGGTGTTGGAAGCCTCGGCCATCTTGCGCAGGCCCAGGTTCAAACCCTCTGCGAGCAGGACATTGAGCAGGCCGGTCCGGTCGTCGCACGGAACGCCGGTGCGCAGGTGCGTGAAGGCCTCGGTGAAGCCGAGCGCGGCATCTACTTCGAGCAGCAGGTCGGTAATACGGACGGACGGCAGACGGCGGTAGAGATCGAGCACCAAGTCATCGATCCCATCCGGCGCGTCAGCGGTGAGGCGATCGATGCGCAGTGTGCCGTCCTCGATACTGCCTTTCGGGATCGTGCCGTTACGCGCGGCGCGACCGAGCCGGGCAAGGCCATCGGCAAGACGGGCTTTGCGATCGGCGAGCCAGACATGCGGATCAGACGGTACGGCCAGCTTCGCAGCATGCGCGACTTCCATCGACACCAGGACGTTGCGCAGGTCACCATACCGATGCGAGCGGTCGAGCCAGATGTCGCCCGAGCGTAGCGCGTCACGCAGGTGGAACATGACCGCGACCTCTCGGAGACGGGCATCATCGTCGCCCTTCGCTCGCAACTGTCTCCGCCATTTGGAATGCGGCCGCAGGAAATCGTCAGTCGCCGGGGGCGTGCCTTTGGTGGCGATGGCGGTCACCGCGTTCAGCAAGGGCCGGGCGACCGGCGCGCCTTCGAGGTCGAGGCAGCGTAGCATTCGCGGGGCATAGCGACGGAAGCGGTGATAGCCCTGATCGACATGGGCCAGCGGATCGTCGCCCAACGTGTCTGTCAACGTCCGGGCCGTAGCGGTGAGGCGGGTCAGATGCTCCCATCCCGCCGCACGCGCGATCGCATCGTCAAGCGACGCACCGTCGCCATGCGCTTCGAGCAGCGATCCGCCGAGCGCCGCGAAGCCCGCCAGCGTCGCAGTGACCCCACCCCTGCTGTCTGCGACCCGTGTGTCATGCAGTTGCTTCGCCTCGCGCCAGGTGCGGCCAACGATCCGGTCATGCGTCTCGATCACCGCATCCGCAGTCGCGGTTGCCCACTCAATGATACAGACCGCGAGGATGGCGCGACGCCGGTCGGCACTCAGATCACGCAGACCATCGGCAAAGTACCGTTCGCCCTGTCGCCGCAACCTGGCGACGCGATGCGGTGGGACTCCGGCAAGCAGGCCGGCATCGAGGTCCATCGCACGCAGGAACTCCAATCGATCGAGTAGCCGGTTCGCCGCGGCGGAATTGTTGCCCGGCTCGATCCGGCGCAGCCAGATGAAACGGCTGATCGTGCCCGGCAGCATTTCAGTGGTCAGCTCGTCGAGCCGAGCGCAGGTCGCGGAACTGAGCCGCTCGGCGATCCGCCGTTCAATCCGGCGTTCGGCCGCGACGAGCGCATCCGCGCACAACCGCTCGATAGTCGTGATCGCGGGCAGGATGGTCATAGTGTCACGGCAGCGAGCGATGAAACGCCGGGCGAGATCGTCGTTGGAGCGTGCCTGTTCGGCTTCGGCGAACAGCCATTCACGAAAAGCCTGCGCTCGCGGACCCTGTCCGGGAAACGTCCTGTACCCATATACAGAGCGCAGCACCTCCATGTGCTGCTGGCGGGTTTGGCGCCTGACGGCGTAGCGGACGAGCGTATCGCCGGCGATGCCAAGTTGAGCCCCCAGGAAGGTGGATACCGCGAGCGGGATCACTTCGCCGGGCACCAGCATCCGGCCCGGATGGCGCAGTGCGCAGAGTTGCAGGGCGAAGCCGATCCGGTTTTCCGGCCGACGCCGCCGGTCGATGTGAGCCAAGTCGTCATCCGCCAGAATGTAATGCCGCAGCAGCGACGCCTCGTCGGTCGGCAGGTCAAGCAGCGCCGACCGCTGCCGGGCGCTCAGGATGTGGCGTCTCGGCATGTGGCAGTGTCCCTGTTGAACAGAAGTCTGTTTTGGACAACACTCACCCCACGCAAATCAAGGGTTTTTGAAGCCTGATTTCAGGAAGGTTCAATTGGGACAACGCGCCGCCATCTACGCCAGGGTCTCGACCGCCGACCAGTCGTGTGAGCGGCAGCTGCGTGACCTCGCCGGTTTCGCCGAGCGTGGCGGCTATGAGGTCATCGACGTTTTCCGCGAAACCGCCTCAGGGATGAAGGCCAACCGCTCGGCGCGCGCCGAAGTGATGAAACTGGCGCAGGCCCGCCACATCGATGCGATCCTTGTCACCGAACTCAGCCGGTGGGGACGCTCGACCCAGGACCTGCTCGATACGCTGAACCGGCTGTCGGGTTGGCGGGTATCGGTAGTCGCGATGAGCGGCATGACGTTCGAGGTCGATACACCGCACGGGCGAATGATGGCTACGATGCTCGCCGGCATCGCGCAATTCGAGCGCGACATGCTGAGCGAGCGCGTTCGGTCCGGTCTCGCCGCGGCGCGGGCGCGGGGTCGCAAACTCGGGCGACAGTCCGGCGACCGCCCCAAGTCCGACCGGCTCGCCCCCAAGGTGCTGGCGCTCGTTGCCGAAGGTCGCAGCTATCGTTGGATCGCGCGCGACCTCGGCCTCAGCAAGAACACCGTCGCCGCGATCGTGGGGCGGGCGCGGTTGGACACGGCCCCTGACATTGAAATAGCAGAGTAATCAGTTTTCACCTCCCGCCCCCGCCGAGAGGGCGCCAGTCGCCCCATATCGGCCTGTCGCTGAAGCTGCCGTACATTCATCGACCAGCAGATTGGGTGCCGCTTGTCGGACGCGACGCCAGTCTAACGGGCAAACCTGCTGAACAACCCCCATCCCGCCAAGCCGGCGGCTGTACCCAGCGTACCGGCAATCAGATAAGCACCGACCGCGTTGCTCGGGGTGAACAGTCCACCCGTGACATAGCCAATGATGACGGCGCTGCTCGTGACTGCGCCGTAAATAGCTGCAACCTTCCCATGGTGGTCGGTCGGCGTTTCGTTTTGCAGCATCGTGCGTACCGCCACATTGTGCACGCTGTTGGCAACTCCGCCGAATACGAAAACCATCCCGATCAACATGATGGTGGCCGCGCCGACCAAAGCGGCGCTGCCGATCACCAGCATGGTTACGCCAATCATAGTGGCCGCAACGAAAGCCAAAGGAGCAGGTCGGCGCATCGGCCGCGCACCTGCCGCGAGAGCGCCCAGGATCATGCCGGCGGCCCAGCAAGCGGTTACCAGGCCAAATGCGAGGGGGCCTTGCTTCAGCGTCACTGTGATCAGGAACACGAATGCTACATCTGCGATGGCAGAGGCAAAGACCTCCAAAGCCAGCGATCCTGTCATCACCGTGATCCGCCGGTTGCGGAGGATCGGCCAGTACTCGGCGAGCAATGTACGAGGTTCCTGCTCATCCGGCGCTATCGGCCGGCGCAAGCCGCTGGCCAGGATCACGGTGGCGAGCAAGACGTAGCTGGCAGCATCAATGAGCAAAGCACTGCGCGCGCCGATCCACGCAATCAGGATACCGCCCGCTACCGGACCTGCAAGCATCCCAACACCGCGCACAAGCTCAAGCACGGAATTCGCGCGGCTGAGCGGCATGCCAAGTGCTGTCGCCAGTACGGGTATAAGCGCGAAGGTCGCCGTTCCGCTGATGGCGAAGCAGATGCTGAGCACGCTTGCGCCAACGAGCGTCGGCAACATCGCCGTGTTGCCGGCAATCCAGGCGAGAAGCGCCGCTTGTGCTAGGCCGGTGACGACAAGTATTCTGCCAGCATCACGCCTATCGACAAAGCGACCGATGAACGGAGCAGCGATTAAACCAGGTAGCAGCTGCGCAATCAGCAGCATGGGCACGGCAAAACGCGTCTCGTTCTCGGCAGCCCGAAACATCAGAGTGATGAGGGAGATCTCGTCACCAATGGTGGAGACAGTTAAGGTCACCAGCACAAGCCAGCCCCAGCCCGATCTGATCCGTACAGCTACCGTCCCGGGTCCCTCCATAACAGGCATTTGTCTGAGGCCGGGTGCTGAAGCAACTTATTTGCCCGGCGGGCGCTCGACCGGAAGATATTCAGGGCAGTGCTTCCGCAAAGCCCGCTGCGTACAGAAAAACCGGGCGAACTCGAGATGGCAGCGAGTAGAGGATCGCTGTCGGAAAGCCACCAGTCCGTTCTCCAGCCAAACCCGGCCATTTCGCTTAG
>NZ_JBIQFL010000031.1:0-5041 GCF_045369135.1 Sphingomonas sp. 179-I 2A4 NHS
TTGCGGCAACGCTCAGGCCTTTGTTGACCATTTGTTCCGACTGCCGCTGTCCATATGACAAACCTTGAGGTGCCCCCCACTTCCTGCCATCCGGGAACGATCGCCCTGTCCCAAATCACCATCGATTGTGAGACGTTCGCCGGCGCTTAGCATACGCTGGCGAAGCGTTCCTGCGATGACCCTTGGTAGTTCTGACATCGACCGCGATCGATCGGCATTTCCGAGCGGCGGCCCTGGCACCGCTTTCTGCTCCAGCGCCTAAGATCGTCGCCCAAAGCAGGCCTTAGTGCTAGTCATCGCCGAAGCCGCGATTGCGGCTTCGGGGGCAGGAATGAAAACGGGGGCGATGTGCATCTAAAAACGCTCAAGCTGTGGAAATTTCGGGGGTTTGCCAGTTCAAACTACAATCATGAGGTCATTGATGGACCTCACCCTGTAATCGTCGACATGGCGGTCGATACGACTGTCTTCATCGGCCGAAATGGCGCGGGCAAGAGCGCCATGCTTCAAGCACTGTTGCGTCTCTTCGGCGAGACCCGAGACGAGCGCAAGATCCAGCCGGCTGACTTTTTCGTCGAGCCTGGCGAGCGACTTGAAAGCGTTGCCAAACGTGAGCTGTTCCTGGAAGTCGAGATTGCGTTTCCAGAGCTAGACGGGGGCGACGCAGACGCCGAGCGCACGGTACCCTCAGCCTTCCGCCATATGATTGTGACCAGCCCCGGTGCGGCGCCGTTTGCGCGGCTGCGTCTCGAAGCCACGTGGGAGCTCGGCGGGACGCTCGACGGTGTGATCGAGGAGAAGCTCTTCTGGATCCTGACGCCTGACGATGTTCCGACCGGCGAAGGTAGCGCCTTGGTGAAGCGCAAGGTTTCGGCGAGCGAACGCAGCCACATCGTTGTGCGCTACATACCGGCATCGCGCGATGTGACCGCGCTCACCCAGCTTACAGTGAAGAGCCTAGGGCGCAGCCTCATGAACGCTGTGGTTTGGCAGAACAAGGACGAGATCGCCGAACTCGTCGCCAAGGCCGCCGAGAAGCTCGACGCGGAAGGCGCGCTAGCGCGGGTGAACGCTGCTATCAACGCTTGCTGGAGCGAACTCAATACGGCGGAAACCGGCACGACTGCCAAATTGGCGGTGCTCGCGCCTGATCTCCAGCAGATCGTGCGATCTGCCACAATTCAACTCAGCCCGTCGTCGCAAGGCCGGACCATGACGGTCGAGGATCTCAGCGATGGCCAGCGATCACTCTTCCACTTTGCCTTGGTAAAGGCGCTGCTGGACCTCAAGCTTGAGCTCGAGGCGGAGGTCCGCGATGCCAAAACGCCGCCATTCGAAGCGGCTTTTGCTCGCGCTCCCGCGCTGACGGTGTTCGCCTTCGAGGAGCCAGAGAACCATCTGGCGCCGTTTTTCCTGGCGCGCCTGTTGATGCAGCTGAGCGTGCTGACGAAGACTGCCCGTGTGCAAGGCGTGCTCACCAGTCATGCGCCCTCGATCGTGGGACGGATTGAACCCAAGGCGATCCGGCATATTCGCCGGGAAACAAAGACCGGCCTGTCAACGGTCTGCGCCCTTGCTCTTCCGGAGGATGGTACCGAAGCGGCGAAGTTCGTCCGCGAGGCGGTACGAGCGCACCCAGAAATCTACTTCGCGCGCCACGCTATTTTCGGCGAAGGTGCGTCCGAGGAGATCGTGCTGCCCTGGCTCGCCGAGAAGATTGGCGTGCCCATGGATCGCTCATTCGTCGCGATCGTGCCCGTCGGTGGCCGTCATATCCAGCATTTCTGGCGTTTGGTCGAACAGCTTGGCATCCCCCACTCCACCCTCCTCGACCTCGATCTGGGGCGAAGCAGTGGTGATTATGTGCAGTTCAGCTCGGTTGCAAAGGCGCTCACGTCTGGCGGACACCCGCGCAGTGCGGAGCAGCAGAAATGGCTCGATGCCGCCATTGAGCTCAAGCGTCCCCCGGCCTGGGGTGAGGGGAGTGCGACAGATAAATTCCTCCAGGATTGGATGGCTTGGCTCGAGCAGTTCGGCGTTTTCTTCTCCGCGCCACTCGACCTCGACATGCTGATGGTTGAGGCTTTTCCGGACGCCTATAAGACGTTGCCGGATCGTGCGACCGGGCCTCGTGGCGCCGATGACGCGGACGTGATCGCCAAGGCGGCTAAGGAGGTGGTCGGAGCCGACGGCTTTGGCGTTGCACCTTATGAAGCCGACAAGAACTGGCCGCTCTTCTCGTGGTACAAATATCTGTTCCTTGGGAGCCGCGGCAAGCCCGCCGCGCATCTGTTCGCGTTGGCGACCCTCGAAGCCGATGAAGATGCCGATATTCAGCCGGAGATCCCAAAGGTCCTTGCGCGCCTCGTCGCGCATGTGAAAGCCTCTCTTGAAGCACCGATCGCATGATCAAGCCCGATGATTGGAAGCCGATCGAAGTTGCAGCGCTTGAGCCGGCGGCACTCGGTGCCGTGACGGCCACGGGAAGCACGCTGGTGGTTGCGGGGCCTGGGACCGGCAAGACTGAGCTTCTCGGCCAGCGTGCCGCTTTCCTGCTCCAGACGGGGCGTTGTGCCTACCCGCGGCGCATCCTGGCAATCAGCTTCAAGCGCGATGCCGCCAGCAACCTGCGGGAACGGGTCGAGAAGCGCTGCGGCCGGGCGCTCGCCCGCCAGCTCGATTCCTATACCTTCGACGCGTTCGCCAAACAGCTTCTCGACCGCTTCTGGCGCGCGCTTCCCAACCACCTGGCGCTCTCCGGTATGTACAAGATCGGCCGCGCGCAGCCGCCGCGGCAGGGCTACGGACAGTTTCAGTTGTCGGTCGTCGACGCCTTGAAGACTGCCTCCGGGTCTGTCGGCTGGGCAGCCCAGATGTTGGGGGGGCAGCCTCAGGAGCACGCCGTCCATGCGGTTGGCTTCGACGAGTATAGCCGGGGCGTGCAGGCGCTTTGTCTCGAGCCGCTTACAGCCTCATCAACGGCAGCTTTTCTCCAACTCGTGGCACTGCGCGAGGGCCTGATCGCAAGCCCGCCTTCGCTGACGTTCCCACAGATCGGCATCCTTGCAGCGGCTGCGATCACGGCCAATCCCATGATCCGCACCGCGCTGCGCGCGACCTACAGCCATGTCTTTCTCGACGAGTTCCAGGATACCACATCGGTTCAATATGCCTTGGTGGCGGCGATGTTTGAGGGTTCCGAGACGGTCTTGACCGCCGTTGGCGACACAAAGCAGCGTATCATGGGCTGGGCGGGCGCCCGTCAGGACGTGTTCGAGGCTTTTGAGCAGGACTTCCTTAGCGTCGCGTCCGCTCACGGGCGGCTCAGTCTCACCAAAAACTATCGAAGCAACGAGCGAATCGTCGCGATCCTGAACATCCTCAAAGCTCGCCTGGCGCCGGAGGAACCGGACTTCGTGGCGGTGCGCAAGGCACCCGACCTTCCCGACGAGGAAATCTGTTCGGTGCTCGTCGCCGACCACGAAAACGCTGAGGCCGAGGCCGTGGCGAAGCTCGTGGCCGAGGCGATCGCCGACGGGACCGATCCACGAGTGATCGGGTTGCTCGTGCGTCAACGCGCACCCGAGTGGGAGGAGCGCCTGCGCGACGCCTTTGACCGCGAGAGCGTCACCCTTCGCAACGAGGATCGGGACGTCGGCGGCGCCACGATACAGGAGCTGATGACCGAAGCGTATTCTCGCTTCCTGCTTGATCTCCTGGAGTTCTGCTCGCGCAAATATGGTGGCACGCTCTGGAGTGCGGCGATGGACCATTTCGCCGCAGCCGAGGGGATAGAGATCGACGACGACGAGACCGCTGAGCGCGCCTTGGCCACCCGAGTTGATAAGTTCCATACCGAGAACCGGATCGATCCTCGTGTCAAGCCGGAGCCCGACGAGGTACGCGCACGTATTGGAGCGATCGAAGAGTGTGTCGGGCTGGACCGGCTGCGGAGCCTGGCGCCTCAATATGCCACCGGCGACTTTTTCGAAAGCATCAGGAAGGCGAGCGCGGACTTCTTGATCGAATGCGCCGAGGCCACAACGTCGTGGTCCGATGCGATCGATCGATTTCGTGGCATCGGGCAGGTTCCCCTCTTGACCATCACCAAGAGCAAGGGCCTCGAATATGACCTTGTGGTGCTGCTTGGGCTGAATGACGACCAGTGGTGGAGCTTCGACAGGAACACCGATGAGGGTCACTCCGTGTTCTTCGTCGCCGCATCGCGGGCACGGGAACGACTTCTGATGACCCGCACAAGCAGGGACCGGAACCGAAAGATCGAGGAAATCTTCGATCTGTTACGCGCGGCAAACGTTCCCGAGCGCCGCGTGTGAGTGCGAAGCTTGGAACCTCAGCGACGAAGCGAGGGTGCATCAGTCGCCCGTGACGTTTGCGCTGATGAGCACCTGCTCCGGGGCAGGAAGATGCCGATACAGCGTAGGAACGGAGACACCGATCGCCGGCGCTATTTCGCGCATCGGCATGCCCGACGCCAAAAGCTTGCGCGCCGCCTCGAGCCGCTTGGGTGTCATCACCGTCTTGCGGCCGCCCACCCTTCCCTCGCGACGTGCCACCATCAGCGCGGCTGTTGTACGCTCACGGTTCAGGTCCCGCTCCATTTCCGCCATCGCCGCCATGATATGGAAAACGAGCTTGCCGGCCGTACCGGCGGTGTCGATCCCATCGGTGAGCGACCGGAAGCCGATGCTGCGCTCGGCCAATTCAGCGGCTAGGTCCACGAGTCCCTTCATCGTTCGGCCCAGACGATCGAGCTTCCAAACGATTAGTACATCCCCCGCTCGGGCGTGCGACAAGGCGTCAGCCAAGCCGATCCGGTTTGCCTTGGCACCGCTGGCCTTGTCGCTGAACGTCCGATCGCAGCCCGCCTCGCGCAAGGCGTCGAGCTGGGGCGTCAAATCCTGTTCGGGTGTCGAGACCCGTGCATAGCCAATCAGCATTAAGAGGGCATAGCGTGGATGGTACGCTAAACAACGCTAAGGGCGAACAATCAGCGAACGCTTAGGCGGCGCGGCTATCC
>NZ_JBIQFL010000032.1:1982-5032 GCF_045369135.1 Sphingomonas sp. 179-I 2A4 NHS
AGGTATCACTTAGCTGAATAAAATAGGCTTCGTGAAGCGAACCCGGGGAACTGAAACATCTCAGTACCTGGAGGAAAAGACATCAACCGAGATTCCGTTAGTAGTGGCGAGCGAACGCGGACCAGGCCAGTGCCTTCAATTCAACTAGCAGAAGCTTCTGGAAAGTAGCGCCGTAGCGGGTGACAGCCCCGTATGCGAAAGTGAGATTGAAGGACTTGAGTAGGGCGGGACACGTGTAATCCTGTCTGAATATAGGGGGACCACCCTCTAAGCCTAAATACTCGTACATGACCGATAGCGAACTAGTACCGTGAGGGAAAGGTGAAAAGCACCCCGATGAGGGGAGTGAAACAGTACCTGAAACGGATTGCCTACAAGCAGTTGGAGGGTCCTTGAGGCCTGACAGCGTACCTCTTGCATAATGGGTCTGTGACTTAATGTATCAAGCAAGCTTAAGCCGATAGGTGTAGGCGCAGCGAAAGCGAGTCTGAATAGGGCGCCATAGTTTGATGTATTAGACCCGAAACCCGGCGATCTAGGCATGACCAGGATGAAGGTGCGGTAACACGCACTGGAGGTCCGAACCGATTAACGTTGAAAAGTTACCGGATGAGTTGTGTTTAGGGGTGAAAGGCCAATCAAGCCGGGAAATAGCTGGTTCTCCGCGAAAACTATTGAGGTAGTGCCTCGGACGAACACCCTAGGGGGTAGAGCACTGGATGGATGCGGGGGTCGCGAGATCTACCAACTCTAACCAAACTCCGAATACCTAGGAGTGATATCCGGGAGACAGACGGCGGGTGCTAAGGTCCGTCGTCAAAAGGGAAACAGCCCTGACCTACAGCTAAGGTCCCCAAGTCACGTCTAAGTGGGAAAGCATGTGGGAATCCCAAAACAACCAGGAGGTTGGCTTAGAAGCAGCCATCCTTTAAAGAAAGCGTAACAGCTCACTGGTCTAAACAAGGGTTCCTGCGGCGAAGATGTAACGGGGCTCAAGACGTGCACCGAAGCTTAGGGTGTGTACTTTTGTACACGCGGTAGCGGAGCGTTCCGTAAGCCTGCGAAGCCATCTGGTAATGGGTGGTGGAGGTATCGGAAGTGCGAATGCAGACATGAGTAGCGATAAAGAGGGTGAGATGCCCTCTCGCCGAAAGACCAAGGGTTCCTGCGCAAGGCTAATCCGCGCAGGGTGAGCCGGCCCCTAAGACGAGCCCGAAGGGGGTAGTCGATGGGAATGCGGTTAATATTCCGCAGCCTGGTGGTGTGTGACGGATGGTGTGTGTTGTACGTCCTTATCGGATTGGACGTGCTTCGAAACTGTCCCGGGAAATAGCCCCACCGTATAGACCGTACCCGAAACCGACACAGGTGGTCAGGTAGAGTATACCAAGGCGCTTGAGAGAAGTGTCCTGAAGGAACTCGGCAAATTGCCTCCGTACCTTCGGAAGAAGGAGGCCCTCATTCCGGGCAACCGGTATGAGGGGGCACAGGCCAGGGGGTAGCGACTGTTTAGCAAAAACACAGGGCTCTGCTAAGTCGGCTTCAAGACGACGTATAGGGCCTGACGCCTGCCCGGTGCCTGAAGGTTAAGAGGAGGAGTGCAAGCTCTGAATTGAAGCCCAGGTAAACGGCGGCCGTAACTATAACGGTCCTAAGGTAGCGAAATTCCTTGTCGGGTAAGTTCCGACCTGCACGAATGGCGTAACGACTTCCCCACTGTCTCCAGGACATGCTCAGCGAAATTGAATTCTCCGTGAAGATGCGGAGTACCCGCGGTTAGACGGAAAGACCCCGTGCACCTTTACTGCAGCTTCAGAGTGGCATTAGGAAAGAACTGTGTAGCATAGGTGGGAGGCTTTGAAGCATTGGCGCCAGCTGATGTGGAGCCATAGGTGAAATACCACCCTGTTGTTTTCTGATGTCTAACCTCGTTCCGTAAGCCGGAACAGGGACCCTCTGTGGCGGGTAGTTTGACTGGGGCGGTCGCCTCCTAAAGAGTAACGGAGGCGCGCGATGGTGGGCTCAGGCCGGTTGGAAACCGGCTGTTAGAGTGCAATGGCATAAGCCCGCCTGACTGCGAGACTGACAAGTCGAGCAGAGACGAAAGTCGGTCATAGTGATCCGGTGGTCCCTCGTGGAAGGGCCATCGCTCAACGGATAAAAGGTACGCCGGGGATAACAGGCTGATAACCCCCAAGAGCTCATATCGACGGGGTTGTTTGGCACCTCGATGTCGGCTCATCACATCCTGGGGCTGGAGCAGGTCCCAAGGGTTTGGCTGTTCGCCAATTAAAGTGGTACGTGAGCTGGGTTCAGAACGTCGCGAGACAGTTTGGTCCCTATCTGCCGTGGGCGTCGAAATTTGAGAGGAGTTGACCCTAGTACGAGAGGACCGGGTTGAACGTACCTCTGGTGTACCTGTCGTCGTGCCAACGGCGCAGCAGGGTAGCTATGTACGGACGGGATAACCGCTGAAAGCATCTAAGCGGGAAGCCTCCCTCGAGATAAGATTTCACAGGACGGTCGGAGACCACGACCTTGATAGATCGGATGTGGAAGTGCGGTAACGCATGGAGCTAACCGATACTAATCGTCCTATTCGCGCTTGAGAGTCCCACCATCAACGACAGCCCTGGCTGTCCATGACGGTCGGATGATGAAAGCTCGACGCCAGAAACAACTTACTTACGTAAACAGTGCATCGATTTTAGAACCGTACACCCGCAGGCTTCATTGCCTGGTGACCATAGCGTCGGTGTCCCACCCGATCCCATCCCGAACTCGGCCGTGAAACCCGACTGCGCCAATGGTACTATCGCTTAAGCGATGGAAGAGTAGGGCGTCGCCAGGCATTGCAGCTTGCGGATGTACGTGTTTCGAACCCATTCATAACGTCGTCCTCAAGGACAACCCGTCGCCTCCGCCAACACGCGGAGGCGTTCGTGTTTCCAAAAAGGACAACACACCAAGTGTCGCGGGGTGGAGCAGCCCGGTAGCTCGTCAGGCTCATAACCTGAAGGTCACAGGTTCAAATCCTGTCCCCGCAACCA
>NZ_JBIQFL010000033.1:0-4719 GCF_045369135.1 Sphingomonas sp. 179-I 2A4 NHS
GCGAACAGGGCGGCTCAGGCCACCTTGGCTCCGGGTCCGCCGGCGATGTTGAGTGCGCGGTAGCCGTCTTGATCGAGCTCGGCAGCGGCGTTTTGCCAGAGGTAATCGCCGGTCAGGCTGATGTGTCGCCAGCCTAGCGGGGCTACATGGGCGAGCAGCTCGTCGGGCGCGGGCTCGCCGCTGGCGCGCAGATGCTCGACGGCGCGGCCCATGTAAAGCGTGTTCCAGTACACGATCGCGGCGGTGACCAGCGTCAGCCCGGACGCTTTCAGCGCCTGGTTCTCGAACTGCGGATCGCGCAGGCGGCCCTGTTTGTGGACGAACACGGCTTGGGCGAGCGTGTGACGCGCCTCGCCCTTGTTGAGCCCAGCCTGACACTGCTGGCGGAGCGCCCTGGATTCTAGCCAGTCGAGCGTGAACAGGGTGCGCTCGATCCGGCCCAGCTCCTGGAGCGCGAAGTCGAGCCGGTTCTGGCGACGGTACGCGGCCAGCTTCTTCAGCATGACCGACGGTAGCACCACGCCGGCCTTCACGGACGCGGCGAGCCGGACGATCTCGTCCCAGCTTTCGCGGATGGCAGCGATGTTGAACGGGCGCCCGATCAGCTTCGCGAGCGCCTCGGGGCGGGCCGTGCCCGGGAACAGGCCGAGCCGGCGATCGGCTAGATCGCGCAGGCGGGGCACGAACCGGAAGCCGAGTAGGTGCGCGAGCGCGAACACGTGGTCGGACGCGCCGCCCGTATCGGCATAGTGGGTCGCGGGTTCGATGCCGCAGCCGTGCGCGACCAGCCCGTCCAGCACATAGGGCGCCTCCGCCGCGGTCGCCGAGATCAGCCGGACATGGTAGGGCGCGTAGGTATCGGCGACATGGGCGTAGATCTTCTGCCCCGGCTCCCGGTCGTAGCGCGCGTTGGTGCTGCCGGCCGCGCCCCGCCTGCCCGAGCGGAAGAACTGCCCGTCCGAGCTCGACGCGGTGCCGTCGCCCCACACGCGCGTGAGCGGCAGCGCGGCTTGCGCGTCCACCAGATGGCGCAGCCCTGCCGCGTAATTCTCTTCCGATACGTACCAGCCATGCGTCCAGGCGAGCTGGGCGTAGGTGACGCCCTGGCTGGCGTTGGCCATGCGCTCGATGCCGAGGTTCGTCGCGTCTGCCAGGATCGCGGCGAGCACGGCCTGCGGGTTGGAGTGGGCGCGGCCCGAGCGCAGTTCCGGAAATGCGCACAGGAACCCGGTGCGGGCTTCCACCTCGGCGAGCAGCTCGGTGATGCGCACGCGGGGCATGAGCCGGTCGACGGCCGCGTCCAGCCTGTCGGCCGCAGCGGGCGTTACGGCCGCGAGCGGGCTGACCCTGAGGTTACCGCCCCGCAGCTCCACGCCGTCGAGCGTGCCGCGCTTCAGCGAGCCTGCGAACCGGCGCAACCGCCAGTCGAGCAGCCTGGCGCGCCCCTCCAAGTAGCGGCCGACGTCGGTGTCGAACGGCAGCGTGAGCGCGATCTCGGCCGCTTTGCCGGGCGGGAGCATATAGCTGTCGAAGCGCAGGTGTTCGCGCGTACCCTCCACCCACAGGTCGCCCGATTGGAGCCGCTCGCGCACGGTCGCGACCGTGGCGGTTTCGTAGCGACGGCGGTCGATGACGCCGCCCTCGGTGATCGCCGCCTTCCATTTTCTGGAAAACGGCATGGGCGCATCGGCCGGTACGTCTCGCCGCCCGGTCGCGTTCAGCGCGCGCACGACCTTGATCGCGCCGAGCACGCCGTCGCGCGAGCCTGCCGCCTTGAACCGGAACGCGTCAAAAAACGCGGGCGCGTAGCGCCGCATCGTCATGTAGCGCCCCGCCGCGCGGATCAGCGGCTCGTCGCGAGTCAGGTCGGCGATCGCGGTCGCCTCGCTCTCGGCGTCCAGAAGCCTCGTCCAGCCCACCCCGTCGTCGAGCGCCGCCCAGACGTCCAACCCGTCCTCGCGCGCGACCCGGAGTGCGCCGACCGTGGCGCCCAGCAGCCGCATGAGCCGGTTCACGTCGCGTGTGGTCGCCTCGATGCCGCGCTTCTGCGCGGCCCTGGCCCTGGCGAACAGGAGGCCGGTCTGCTTGCCGAACATCTCGATCGCGGCGTCCGCGAGCCGCGCTTCCAGGTCGATGACGGCTGCGGCGAGTGTCGCGCGCCTTCTGCGGAGCGAGTAGTCGGACAGGAGGAACGCGGGCGCGACGTGGCCTTCGCGCACGAGCTGCTCGAAGCGGTGCTCGTGGATGCGGCCGGCCATGCCCGGGTCGAGCCCGAGCCGGCGCACGTGCGCGAGCCGGGCGAGAATGCCGGCGAGATTGCGCGCGGTCGGGCTGTCCGACGTGTCGCGCAGCCACGCGAGCGGCGTCGTGCTGCGATCCTGGTCCACGATCAGCAACGCATCCAGCCCCGTCACCTGCTCCGGAGCAAGCGCATCGACCAGCGTGTCGGCCGCGAGGCGGCGCGCCATGGCGCGCCCCGCCACCCCGATCCGCTCGATACGGGCGGGCGCGGGCAGAACGATCCGGGCAGCACGCAAATGGCCCAGCACTGCCGCGGCGATCGGCTTGCCCCGTTCGGTCGCTTCCGCCGCGCGGGTGGCTGCGCCGAGCGCGCCGGGGACGTCGGCCGCCTCGAACGCGCGCAGGCGCAAACGCTCCATCGCCTCCCAGGCGTGTTCGAGCCGGGTCTGGGCGCGATGCGCGTAGCCCTCGAACGCTGTGGGCGCGATGTCGAGTTGCGCGGCCAGGTGCCGGATCAGAAAATCGGGGACGACATCGTCGTGGCGTATGCCGAAGCCGGGATGACGCAGCAGGGCGAGGTGCAGCGCGAAGCCGAGCCGGTTGGCGTCGCCGCGCTTCGCTTCGATCAGTGGCCGGTCCTCATCGGCAACCGTGTAATGCTTGGCGAGCGAGGCATGGTCGAGGGGCACGCCGAACAACGCGCGGCGTTCGTTGCCCGTTAACAGATCGCGTCTGGCCATCGATCACCCCCTGTCCGGGAGCGTATAGTTTATGGCCGACACGTGCGAGGTGTCGCGTAACTCTCAAGTTTCGCGACAGCGGCTCTGACCGGTCACGCCACGAGGGCGGACGCTGTCGCAAATGTCTGTTGCTAATCAGCCGTGTTCCAATGCACATCTGCGACATGCTCCTCGGCTATGCGCGCGTATCTACCGACGATCAGGATCTCACGCTTCAAAAGACGGCACTGAAGGCGGCCGGATGCCGGCGGACATTCGAGGAGAAGGTGTCCGGCGCCAAGCGCGCCCGACCGGAACTCGACCGGATGCTGGAGCAGCTGCGCGACGACGACGTGGTTGTGGTCACCCGGCTCGATCGCCTAGCGCGGTCGACGCGCGACCTGCTCGACATCGCCGAGAAGCTGAACGAGGCGGGAGCGGGGCTGCGCTCGCTCGCCGAGCCCTGGGCCGACACGACCACGCCTGCGGGACGCATGGTGCTCACCGTGTTCGCCGGCATCGCGGAGTTCGAGCGCGAGCTGATCCACCAGCGTACCAGTTCCGGCCGCGCGGCAGCCATGGCGCGCGGCGTGAAGTTCGGGCGTAAGCCCAAGCTCACTCCGGACCAGATCGCGCTCGGACAGCGTCTCGTCGGCGAAGGCACATCGGTGCGCGAAGCGGCGAAGCTGCTGAAGTGTCATCATGCCACGCTCTATCGGGCGCTCAACCATCCGGCGCAGATGCCCGTACATCGCTCGACACGTTGATTGAGGAGTAGGATTTCGCCATGATCTTCGCGCTTCTACTAGCGGCAAGTTCGCCGAATTCCGCGCTGGAGGCGGAGCGGGCCTACTCGGAAGCTGTACTTGCCAGTGGCCGTCAGGCAGCGGCACGCAGTTTCGGTCCACAAAGCGACCCCTGGCCAATACAACATGCGCCCGAAACCGCGCGCTCTCCATCTGTGGCCAGCATGTTGCAAGCAGCCGAGAGTAGCCGAAGGTGGTGGCTCACAATGATGAGTGTCGAGAGCCATGCCGAGCGCAGACCCGAACTTGTCTTTCCGTCCTGTGATCCGAGCGGGTCGGCAGTTGTTATCGGCGGGCTGTACGATGGCGGAAATCGAGTTGGATCATATAAGACGCTTTGGCGGAACAGTGCTGAGGGGTGGCGCTGGGAAATCGACGACTATCGTCGGGATGGATCGAAGGCATTAGCGGCAGAAAGTTTACAAGCGATCGAACCTGAGTGCTCGGCAAAACTCACCAATGAACAGCTCCAAATCCAAGCCGTTAGCGATGCGAAAGAGATCGCGTCTGTTTTGCGACAGGAGCAGGCCGGCAAACAGGTCGACTGGTTGGCTGTTCCAAGACGAAGCGTGGCCGAAGACGTTATCTTTGTCGGCAACGATGGCCGACGCATCCGCAGGCTCCCCGCCAAGCTGCCCATTCGGCGCATAGCGGGTGCGTTATCGTCCGGAAGCAGTTACGATGAAACGCTACGGTGGAGTAGCCGCGTCCTGGACGGGTCTGCACAAGCCCATAGCTTTCAGATCACCCAGTGGCGCGGTCCCAAGAATGGATGGCAGATCGTCTACTACGAGCTCCGCGGGTGAAACATCACGAGAGGTGATCCGGTAACTTCCAACTCGTCCAACCTCACAAACCCACGAAACTTAATATACTTTGCGGCAACGCTCAGGCCTTTGTTGACCATTTGTTCCGACTGCCGCTGTCCATATGACAAACCTTGAGGTGCCCCC
>NZ_JBIQFL010000034.1:0-4104 GCF_045369135.1 Sphingomonas sp. 179-I 2A4 NHS
GGCCCAGTCGGCCCGAAGCTGCGATTTTGGTCATCTTGGAGAACACGTCGGGAACGGGCTGGTTGTTGTTGACGATCGCCCATGCGAGGAACGACGTTCCGCTCCGATAAGGGAGCGGCGTTATGAGCCTTGGCGTTTCGAGTGGGGATCTGATCGGCTCCTGGAGCCTGAGTTTTTCGGACATCGCGTTCGTGACCGGCAAAGCGGAGACGGCACGACTGGGATTGGCGGTTCAGCTTAGATTTTTCGCCGGGCATGGCTTCTTTGTGCCGGATCATGCGTCGATACCCTCCGACGGTGTCTTGTATCTGGCGGAGCAACTTGGTCTCGATGCCAAATCCGTGAACCACTATGATTTTTCCGGGCGCACCGCCCGCCGGCATTGCGCGGAGATTTTGCGGCATCTCGGGTTCCGCCGTATGACGCAGACGGATCGCAGGGCGTTGTCGAGGTGGATTTCCGACGATCTTTGTGCGGGCGGGCAGCCGATCAATGCCATGCTCGAGCATGTTTTCCTGTGGTGCCGCGACCGCCGTATCTATGGGCCGTCGCGCAAGGAGCTGGAACGCCTCGTCCGTTCGCAACGACACCTCTATCTGGAGGCCCTGTTGGCCCGAGTCCGCGATCGGCTTGCGCCGGATGCGGTCGCCTTGCTGGAAGCCTCGCTCGCCGATCCCGATGGCCCGACCGGCTTCAACACGATGAAGGGGGATGCAGGTCAGGCGACGCTCGAAAACATTCTTGGCGTGACCGCCAAACTCGCCTTTATCCAACGGCTTGCTCTTCCCCGAGATTTCCTATCGGTCACGGGCAAGGCATGGGTCGATCAGATCGTTCGCCGGGTTGCCGGCGAGAAAGCCTCGGAGATGCGCCGGCATGTACCGGCGCGCCAGCTCGGGCTCTATGCCGTTTATCTGATGGCGCGGGAAGCTCAGCTTACGGATGCGATGGTCGACCTGCTGATCGAGACGGTCCATAAGATCGGATCGCGCTCGAAACGCAAGGTGGTGGGCGATATCGCGAAAGACATCGAGCGGGTCTATGGCAAGGAGCGACTCCTGGTCGAGATTGCCAGCGCTTCGATCGACGATCCATCCGGGCGCATCTGCGATGTCATTTTCCCAATCGCCGGCAAGGACAAACTGGCGGCGATCATCAAGGAAAGCCAGGCAAAGGGCGCCTTGGATCGGCGGATCTACAAGGTGATGCGGAGGTCATGGGCCAATCATTATCGCCGTATGCTGCCAAGCCTGCTTTCGGCACTGGAGTTCCGGTCGAACAACGCCGTGTGGCGTCCGGTGCTGGCGGCCCTGGACTGGATCAGAAGCAAAGTGGATGATGGATGCCGCTACGTGCCGCCGCACGCAGTGCCGGTCGACGAGGTCATTCCGGCGAGATGGCGCAGTTCCGTCATTGATGAAGAGGGGCGCGTAAACCGGATCAGTTATGAGCTTTGTGTCCTCGCGCAACTGCGCGATCGCATCCGTTCTAAGGAAATCTGGGTTGTCGGGGCGGACCGATACCGCAATCCCGATGACGATCTTCCCAAGGACTTCGATGCGCGGCGAGAAGCATATTACACAGGATTGAACCTGACGGCGGATGCGCGTGCATTTTCAAGCGCCATCCGGGAAGAGCTTGCTCAGGAACTGTTGCTCCTCAATGCCAATATTCCCCGGAACGACAAGGTTCGGCTGCTGTGGCGCGGCGAGAACCGTATATCTCTCACCCCGTTCAAACCCTTGCCCGAACCCAGGGGTCTCGCCTCGATCAAGACCGAGATCGGCCAACGCTGGCCGATGACCGGGCTGCTCGACGTACTGAAGGAGGCTGCCCTTGATACGGGACTTCTCGAAGCGTTCGAAACATCGGCCTCGCGTGTTGCACTGCCGAAAACCGCGCTGGATCAACGTCTCCTGCTATGCCTCTACGGCCTGGGAACGAATGCCGGGCTCAAGCGGATCGCCGGCGCCACCCCCGATGTCAGCTATGAAGAGCTGCTGCATGTCCATCGCCGCTTCGTTCATGCCGCGGCGCTCAAGGAGGCGTGTGCCAGGGTTGCGAATGCGACCCTGGCAATCCGCAATGCTGCAGTCTGGGGGGACGCCGGCACGGCCTGTGCGTCAGATTCCACAAAGTTCGGAGCCTGGGATCGCAACCTGATGACGGAATGGCATGCGCGTTATGGTGGACGGGGCGTCATGATCTACTGGCATGTCGAACGACGCGCGACATGCGTCTATTCCCAGCTCAAGCGCTGCTCTTCCTCCGAGGTCGCCTCCATGATCGAGGGCGTGCTGCGCCATTGCACCGACATGGAAATCCAGCGACAATATGTTGATAGTCATGGCCAAAGCGCGGTTGGCTTTGCATTTTGCCGGCTTCTCGGATTTGAGCTTGCACCCCGCCTGAAAGCGATCGCTCGCCAGAAGCTGGCTCTTCCCGATGTCGGCATGCGAACGCGGCTTCCCCACTTGCAGCCGATCCTCTCCAGTCCGATCAACTGGGATGAGATCGAGCAGCAATATGACGAGATGGTCAAATATGCAGCCGCGATGCAGACAAAAACCGCCGACCCGGAGGCGATCCTGCGCCGGTTTAGCCGCTCCGAGGTGATGCACCCGACCTACAAGGCGTTGAGTGAGCTGGGCCGCGCGGTCAAGACGATCTTCCTGTGCCGGTATCTGCGCGAGGAGTCCTTCCGCCGCGAAATTCATGAAGGCCTGAATGTCGTTGAAAACTGGAACAGTGCCAATGGGTTCGTTTTCTTCGGCAAGGGCGGCGAGATCGCCACTAACCGCATCGATGAGCAGCAGCTCTCGGTCCTGGCGCTACATTTGCTGCAAGCGTCGCTTGTCTATGTGAACACCCGAATGCTTCAGAGCGTGCTGGTGGAACCGAAATGGACGGGCCGGATGACGCCGGATGATTATCGCGGCCTCACACCGCTGATTTACAGCCACGTCAATCCTTATGGCCGCTTCGACCTCGATCTGAATAGCCGGATCGATTTTGGGCGGCTTGCTGCCTGACCGGGGCCTTTCCGCTCGCACCATTTGGGTGCACCCGAACGTGACGATCGGAAGTGACATATACGACATGTCACAAAAGGGTGGTTCCGTCACCAATGTTACTGTACGAGGGCAAAGCCACCCTAATGTGACGGATTTGCCCATGACCCGCGTCGGCTACGCCCGCGTCAGCACCATCGACCAGGATCTCGACATCCAGGTTGCCCGGTTGAAGGCAGCGGGCTGTGAAATCCTCCGCTCCGAAACAGGCTCGGGCGCATCGCGCACTGGACGCACGGAGCTTGAGACGATCATGCAGTTCCTGCGCGCCGATGACGAACTCGTCGTCCTGCGTCTCGATCGGCTCGGTCGCTCCACACGCGATGTTCTCAATCTGGTTCATGAACTCGACCAGAAGGGAGCCTCATTGCGGGTGCTTGAGCCGGAGGTGACGACGGCCGGAAGCATGGGGCGGATGGTGATCACCATTCTGGGCATGGTCGCGGACATGGAACTGACGTTCATCAAGGACCGGCAGCGCGCCGGGATCGAGGCGGCGCGCGCCGAAGGCGTCTACAAAGGCCGGAAGAAAAACATCGATGACGATGAAATCCGACGCCGGATCACCGCCGGCGCGAGCAAGGCCAGCGTCGCGCGCGACCTCAAGATCTCAAGAATGACCGTCTATCGGGCGCTTGACGTCATTCCTTCAAGGATCGGGCTGCCGGAAAAGCCGCCTTCTGTCACCATCGCCCTGCATCTGACCATCGAGAACTTCAACAAGCATGGTCGTGGCAGAAAGCCCGCTCGCGAGCGCATTGAGGCGATGCTGGAGCGGGATTACCAGATGCAAAAGACCGGGAACTGCGATTACACGCTGACCGTCGCCTATGATCAGGGTGCCGATGGCGTCAGCCTCGATGATGAGATCGCATCTCTCCAGACAGAGATGTTCAACATCGCAGAGAGCTACAGGTGCTCGATCGAGACCGATGTTTACGAGATTGGAGGACAAGAGCGAGCCTGGTAGATCGCCATGTTCAATCTTTGTTCTTCAACATGGCCAAAATCGCAGCTTCGGGCCGACTGGGCC
>NZ_JBIQFL010000035.1:0-3196 GCF_045369135.1 Sphingomonas sp. 179-I 2A4 NHS
GGTTCGCATCCCGAGACTTAACCGGATCGGGATGCGAGCACTTATGTTATATTTTCGGTCGATGCTCCAACCGGCTTACTTGTCCTCGCTGGCGCGGAGCGAGTTGTGAATCGCCGTCGCTGCCTGCGCGGCCTGACCCATTGCAACGCTGATCTGATCGAGACTTTCGACGACATCGCCAGCCGCGTACAAACCGCTAACCGAGGTCTGTTGATGGGCGTCGGTGACAACGCAGCCGCCTTCGCCAAGCTTCACGCCGATCCCGGCGACGAGTTGCGTATGCGGCGAGGAGCCAAGTGCCGGATACAGGGTATCAAACGAGAGGCGACGCCCATCTGCCAGTCGAACCGCGATCTGATCGCCTTCGATCGATATCTGGTTCACCGCTTCCTTGATGACGTCGACACCGAGCCTAATAAGCCGCGCCTCATCCGGCCAGGAGAGTTCGGGCGAGCGCTGCGCCAGCAGCGTCACCCGCGCGCCATAGGGGCGGAGGAACTCGGCCTCGGCAGCACCATGATCGTCACAGCCCAGCACAGCGATATTGGCGCCCTTCGCTTCGTAAGCGTCGCACACCGGGCAATAGCGGATCAGGCCGCGCGCCAATGCAGCATCGTGCGACGCCTGAGGCATTGAAGGCCGGTGATTTCGGACGCCGGTCGCCAAGATCACGGTACGGCCTTGCCAGCTTGTCGTTTCCGTCGCGACGGAGAACCCGTCCTCGACGATCGCCAGGCGAACCACCTTGCCCTGCTCGATCGTCGCGCCGTAAGCCTGTGCTTGCCGTTTCATCCGCGATAGCAGATCAGCACCACCAATCCCGTCTGGAAAGCCCGGCAAATTGTGTGACCGCGGAATCGAACTCGCACGCCCCGCTCCCGCGTCGATGACGACACAGTTGCGTAGAAAGCGCCCGAGATAGGTCGCGGCCGTCAGTCCGGCGGGGCCACCGCCGATGATGATGCAATCCACGTTTTCCTGCGACGTCGACGTGTCAGCTGCTGTACGCATAAAGCCATTCTCCCAAGCCGGCTCTAGCGCGCGCTCTATTCACATTTACGTGCGCACGGCGTTCGTCCCTCACACGCCGGGTGTCGCGTAGGATGATTCCTGTCCCGAATACGCCCGGCAGTCGTCATCCAAGCAAAGTCGGATGGTGTCGCTGCGGCTACGCTTCCCGTACGAACAAGCTCGAACAGATCGGCGCGTCAGTGGCCGCCATGACCGCCGCCCCCACCATGACCGAAGCCGCCGCGATGGCCAAAGCTGCCACCGTGTCCATAACCACCGCCGTGAAGTCCGAAGCCGATCCCAATCGAACCATAGAAGGGCGACCCATAGCCGGGATAGCCATAATAGGGATCGTAATAGCCCCCGCCCCCCCGATAGCGCGCATTATATGCCAAATTTTGGGCGGGCACCGCGATCATGCAAGCTTGCACATTTTGCGCGGCTGGGCCGCCGGGTCCCCCGGGACCGGGCGTGGCTGGAGGCGCGTCCGGCGCTGACAAGGGCTGCGCTACGAAAGCTCCCGGCGTATTACACGGCACTGCGAAATAGGCGATGTTACGGCTGGGCGGCCCATAGGTCGCGCACCCGCCGAGCGCCGCTGCGAGTCCGGAAAGTGCCGAAAGCTTCAGAATCTGCGGTGACATGCGAAAGCCTCCATCGCTTGGGCCTGGATCACGATAGTCGCCAAGGCTGCAAGGCGCATGCACCGCCTCAAACGCTGCTGCGGATCCAGGCGCTGGCCGGAACCACCGACTGACCAGGCGCACCAGAACCGCTCATATTATTAAATACGCAATCGGCGGTGAAATCCCTCAAGGCACGCCGCCCAATCACTCCATCACTGCGAGCAGATCGTCGACCGTCGTGGTCGCGAACGCGGTGAAGCTGTCCGCCACTGCGTAGGGGAGCAGTAGATCGCGGCCGACGACGAGCGCGCCGCAGCTGTAGACGACATTAGGAACATAGCCGTCGCGCTGTTTAGGGCTGGGAGCCAGAACCGGGCGAGGCGTCCGCGCCAAAAGCTTCGAGGGGTCGTTTTTGTCGAGCAGGCAGGCGCCGATGCAGTAGTTGCGCACCGTGCCAACCCCGTGCGTCAAGACGAGCCAGCCCTCGTCCACCTCGATCGGTGAGCCGCAATTGCCCATCTGGACAAACTCCCACGGATACCGCGGCTCGATCAGCTTGGCGCCACCGCCCCAGTGGAGGATGTCGTCCGATCTCAGTAGCCAGATGTTCTTGTTGTCCTGGCGACCGAGCATCGCGAACAGGCCATCGATCCGACGGGGAAAAAGCGCCATCCCCTTGCCCAATGAGGCATCGCCGGTAAGCGCGCGCATCTCGAACGTTCTGAAGTCGGTCGTGGTCAGCAGCTCCGATCGCGCCTCCGCGCCGCTGAACGCAGTGTATGTACCATGGTAGGCGAATGTGCCGTCGCCTTCGTCAAAGCGGACCAGCCTGAGATCCTCGATCCCCTGGCGTTGGCTAGGCAGCACGGGAAACAGCACAGTTTCCGACAAGGTCTCGCTGCCGTCATACCGAAGCCGGGCGAGGTCGTCTGTATCGGCACGCTCGATAATGGGCTGCATCGACACCGAGCTGGGATCGTCCACAACCAGCGTGCCGCCCGGCTTCCACCGCCCCGTACGGAAGGTAACTGAAGACAGATGGCCCTCGCCGATCCCGCGCAGCGAGAGGATAAACCGAACCTCGCCATCGCCAACGTCGCTTTGGTCGGGATGCAGCACGGCGCTGGGATTGAACAACGCCGCGCTCTCATAGGCGTATTCCTGACTGAAATAGGCTCCGATCAGTCGGCGTCGCGCATCGTCGCAGCGATCGGCGCCGTCGAAGTGATCGGCGACCTCGTCAAAACGCCGCCGCAGCATCGTGTCGACGTCGCGGTGGTTCTCATCCAGGGACGCGGTGACGCCCTCCAGCTGACGGGTCAGCTCCGCCTCGCCGAGCGACAGGATCAGATTGACCGTTTCCTGAGTGCGGGTCGTGCCAGCGTCGAAACCTCGCGGATAGCCGGGCTCAAACGGCCTGACCAGGGTACGCGACGGGTCGGGCCGTAGCGTCACATGAGGAAAACGGAGCTTAGCGCGCTGGATCATGTCTGGCTTTCTCGAATTGCGGTATGTGAATGGGCGGGCTTGGCCATCAAAGCGGATCCTCGTGGAATCAT
>NZ_JBIQFL010000036.1:0-1671 GCF_045369135.1 Sphingomonas sp. 179-I 2A4 NHS
CCCACATTTCCCAAGTAAGGCGCTGATTTCGCTGTCCTGACCATTATATTTCCTATATAAAACATGGTATTGAAGGCTGCGAGGGGCGCGTTTCATGGATCACCCAGAGGGTGCGGGCTTGCAACGGGCAGATCGGGTGGATTTCGACCCTCGCGTGCGGCTGGAATTTCGCGGCACGCAGCTCAGTTCCGACGGCGGCCTTCTGGTGATGCGCGAGCTTGATGACGCGCTCGGGTTGTCCGATTTGGCGTCAGCGGCGCTGCGCGATACTCGCTCTGGCAAGAACACGGTCCATCGGCTCGACGGCCTGTTCCGGCAATCAGTCTTTGGGCGGCTGGCCGGATACGAGGATGTCAACGACGCCAACCGTCTCGCCTGCGATCCGGTCATGCGCCAAGTTGTCGGCGGCAGAGCGGTCGATGCACAAGCGGCCTCGGCATCGCAGATGGGACGGTTCGAGACCGAGACGCTGGCTCTGGCCGGGAACCGTGCCGCGCTGGCCGACCTGAACGGGCAATGGATCGACCGGTTCCATGACCGTAACGGGCTGAAGTACATCGTTCTGGACATGGACAGCTCGGTCAGCCCGACCCATGGCGACCAGGAAGGGTCCGCCTGGAATGGCCATTTCGACTGTAGCTGCTATCACCCCAACTTTCTGTTCAACCAGTTCGGGATGCTGGAACGCTGCGCCCTGCGCCATGGCAACGTCCACAGCGCCGATGGCTGGCGTGATGTTCTCGACCCCGTCATTGCGCGCTACGCGGAGCGCGACCTTGGTGGCAGGTTCTTCCGGGCCGATGCTGCCTACGCGATCCCGGCGATCTATGAGCGATTGGAAGAAGCGCGGTTCTTCTACGCCATCCGGCTGCCCGCAAACGCGGTCCTCAAGGACAAGATCGCGCATCGGCTAACGCGCCCTGTCGGGCGGCCGTCACTGACCAAGGTCAAGCGGTTCTTCGAGGAATTCGAGTATCAGGCGGCGTCCTGGGACAAGGAACGCCGGGTGATCGCCAAGATCGAATGGCATCCGGGCGAACTGTTCCCGCGTGTCGGCTTCATCGTCACCAACCTGCCGATGGAGCCGGACTGGGTGGTGCGGTTCTACAACCAGCGCGGCACCGCCGAGCAGCACATCAAAGAGGGCAAATACGCCTTTCGCTGGACGCGGCTGTCGTGCCGGAAGTTCCGCGACAATGAGGTGCGGCTGCAACTGCACGCCCTGGCGTACAACCTGGCCACCTTCTTGCGCTGCATCGAGCTGCCCGAGGCCATGGCCGACTGGTCGTTGACCAGCCTGCAACTGAAGCTGATCAAGATCGGGGCACGTGTGGTCCGTCACGCCCGCACCATCACCTTCCAGCTGGCCGAGGTCGCTGTCACCGGCACGATGGTACGCGCCATCCTCGCCGCTATCCGCCGATTGCGAGCGCCACCGCTATGCGCATGATCGCGATCCACGCTCAAACTGAACGAAAGCGGCTGGACAGATCTGTCCGCTGCGCTGAAAAACGCCGCCCCTGGGCAAGGAAACAGCGGCTTCGCGGTCTGATCCGTCCAGATCCAGCAGTCTGCGCGACCGCAGGTGCCGCTTGCGGCAGAAAATCCTTGTCTAGCGCTCGGATACAGGCGATCTTCACCTCAAACGCCACGCCACTTGGGGAATGCAGG
>NZ_JBIQFL010000037.1:0-1523 GCF_045369135.1 Sphingomonas sp. 179-I 2A4 NHS
TGTCCGCCGTCAGCACCTATGGCACAGATTTGAGGTTGTGAATTAAGGAGGGTTGGGGCTTCGTCGTAGTGACGAAGGAACGAAGATGAAGCCCCAACCCTCCTTGAAAAAATCGCCGACTAAGGCCCCTGCTGAGCGGGTGGTGAAGGACATCCGGCGGCAGACCCGCCGGCATTTCTCGGCCGAGGACAAGATCCGTATTGTGCTCGACGGCCTGCGCGGCGAAGACAGCATTGCCGAGTTGTGCCGCAAGGAAGGCATCGCCCAGAGCCTGTATTACACCTGGTCGAAGGAGTTCATGGAAGCCGGCAAGCGGCGGCTTGCTGGGGATACCGCGCGCGCCGCAACCACCGGCGAGGTACAGGACTTGCGGCGCGAAGCCCGCGCCCTGAAGGAATGCGTGGCCGACCTGACGCTCGAGAACCGCCTGCTCAAAAAAAGCATGATCGCGGATGGGGGCGACGACGAATGAGGTATCCCGCATCCGAGAAGCTCGAGATTATCAGGATCGTCGAGCAGTCGCACCTGCCCGCCAAGCGGACGCTTGATCAGCTCGGCATTGCCCGGCGGACGTTCTACCGCTGGTACGATCGTTTTCTCGAGGGCGGCCCGGAGGCGCTGGAAGATCGACCATCGGCACCGAGCCGGGTGTGGAACCGTATCGCGATCGAGGTGCAGGATCAGATCATCGAAATGGCGCTCGAACAGTCCGAGCTGTCCCCGCGCGAACTTGCCGTGAGATTTACCGATGAACGCCAGTACTTTGTGTGCGAATCCACGGTTTACCGCCTGCTGAAGGCCCACGACCTGATCACCAGCCCGGCCTACGTCGTGATCAAAGCTGCCGATCAGTTCCACACCAAGACCACCCGGCCGAACGAGATGTGGCAAACCGACTTCACCTACTTCAAGATCATCGGCTGGGGCTGGATGTATCTGTCGACCGTGCTCGACGACTTCTCGCGCTACATCATCGCCTGGAAGCTGTGCACCAACATGCGGGCCGAGGACGTGACCGACACACTGGACCTCGCCCTTGCTGCCTCGGGCTGCGACAGCGCCACCGTGCTGCACAAACCTCGGCTGCTTAGCGACAACGGCCCCAGCTACATCGCCGGCGAACTGGCGGAATACATCGAGGCCAGGAAGATGAGCCACGTGCGCGGCGCCCCGATGCACCCGCAAACCCAGGGCAAGATCGAACGCTGGCACCAGACCCTGAAAAACCGCATCCTGCTGGAGAACTACTTCCTGCCCGGCGACCTTGAGGCCCAGGTCGAGGCGTTCGTCGAGCACTACAATCACCAGCGGTACCACGAGAGCCTGAACAACGTGACGCCCGCCGACGCCTACTTCGGCAGGGCGGCAGCCATCATCCAGCAGCGCGAAAGGATCAAACGACAGACCATCGAACATCGGCGCTTGCAACACCGCAAGCTCGCCGCCTAACATCAACCTCCGGACGAGGCCCGCACTCCGCTAATCTACGCCGCGATCTGTGCCGAATGTTCTGACGACTGACA
>NZ_JBIQFL010000038.1:0-1443 GCF_045369135.1 Sphingomonas sp. 179-I 2A4 NHS
GAGATGGCAGCGAGTAGAGGATCGCTGTCGGAAAGCCACCAGTCCGTTCTCCAGCCAAACCCGGCCATTTCGCTTAGGGTGTCATTTCGCCCTCAGCCGGAACCGACCCCTATTACGCCATTCAGGACGGCCGAAGCCATCCCGCTATCCGATCCCAGTGGGAAAGCGTCTGCCGTCTCTCTGGCCGTTCGTAATCGGGAATGCGAAGTGCTTCCTGTTTATTTCAAGCGTCTATTGCCGCGAAGAACAACGGTAAATCCAGCTTTGCGGTCGTAGCCGACAGGTGAGATTTACTGGCATTGCGTCGTCCCAAGCCTGCCCCCGACGTTTCAGGCGATAGTTGCGAGGGTTGTGCCAACGCCATGACGAGAAATTACCGTCAGGCACGATCACATTGGGGCCGGGATTTCCGCGACTCATCGAGCAAGGCTTCGCCGAATATCGCCTTACCCATGCACCCCCTAGCCAGCCGTGTTCTATAATACCTTTGAGGCAGTCTCCCGCCCTGATTTGAGGGCCATCGATGTATTCGGCAGAGACGTGGTCTTGCCCGGTCGGATGGAGCGGCAAGAGCGTAGCGATCTGTATCGACGATGCCCGTCGACGAGAAGGCAACTGTTGGATCTCAACGATGGGAAGCTCAACGGCGTGAGTTTTGACTACCCGTAGTTGATTTGTCCACGCGGCCACACCAGCCCCGCCAAAGGCACCCGTCACTATACAACCAAAAGCGACCTTCAATCGACCGAGCTTCGTCCGCTCTGAAAAAAGCGGCGCGCAAAGAAACGGCGTTGCAGCACCCAGCGTCAAACCCGCCAATGCACCGAACCCAAAAACCTTGGTCATGCCGGGGCCAATGGGGATCGGTGCTTGCAAAAGGTAGGTAGTTGCCGCCCCCAGACTGACTACAAGGAAGGCAAGCCATCCGCCGGTTAGTAGAATGAGAGCAGATCGGTTCGTCATCGATGCTTCGAATAGATGGATCGTGGGAGCAAAAAATTTGCAGCCTATCTCACATCCGTCGCCGCGCAAACGCTGGTTTGGCTGTACGCGACATTCTTACGCCGATGAGTTTTGAGAGCGCCATCCCGTTCCCGATCAACCATCCCCAGCGAGACGGCTCCGGCCGTCTCGCCCGCCGTTTCTAATCGGGAAAGTAGGGCTTTCCAGCAAATCCTTGTCCGATTTAGGAGCCGGCGCGGATCGCATCCCTTACGGTAATTGTAGGCGCTTGCAATCGTAGCGGCGTCTGCTCGCAAACGGAGCGATTTTCTGCTCGGATTATCTGACAATGGGCGGAGCAGTCTGCTCACGCTAATTGCCAATGTGCTCGCCATCATCCGGCGCTGCTCGCAGTCATGGTCGCCTGCTCACATTATCTGCCAGCGGGAGTGGCGTCAGCGTGGCACCCGGATGGAGCCGTCCGCGATCCCTTCGGCGATA
>NZ_JBIQFL010000039.1:0-1073 GCF_045369135.1 Sphingomonas sp. 179-I 2A4 NHS
TTTCCTCCAGGTACTGAGATGTTTCAGTTCCCCGGGTTCGCTTCACGAAGCCTATTTTATTCAGCTAAGTGATACCTTTTTCCCAATTACTTCCACCCGGCGAACCGAGAAGAGATAATCGGGATAGGTGGGTTTCCCCATTCGGAAATCGTCGGGTCAAAGGTTGCTCACACCTCACCGACGCTTATCGCAGCGTGCCACGTCCTTCATCGCCTGTACATGCCAAGGCATCCACGAATTGCCCTTACCTCACGCTTGAGAGTCCACACCACCAACGACAACACTGGATCGCCTCCCGAAAGAGGGCGACACGAAACTCGGCAGAGCAGTGTAGCGTGGTATGCTCGGTGTGGATGATAAATCTCAGCCAGATTATTGTAGAGATATAGAATTGGACGCCTCGAACCGGCGTAGCCAGTCCGCTGCAGGCCGAAGCCCTTGGCGAACCGCTTGCGCGATCCTCATCGTCTCAAACCCATACCGCCACGGCATCGATTTTAAGAACCCATTCACAATGTCAAAGAAGGCCGTCGCGGCCTTAACCTCATGGTCGCCCATGAGGATCTCGTGTCTTCATCTCTAGGAAACGTCAAAGCGTGGTGGAGCCTATCGGGATCGAACCGATGACCTGATGCTTGCAAAGCAACCGCTCTCCCAGCTGAGCTAAGGCCCCGTAACGCACATCCGGCAAATCGAAGCGATGTTGCCATCAAGCTTCGTTCACGCAGTGGTGGGCCGAGTAGGAGTTGAACCTACGACCTCACGCTTATCAGGCGTGCGCTCTAACCACCTGAGCTACCGGCCCGCACCTGGCTTGCGCCGTCAGTCGCGGCAAAGCCGCGCCTTGGGGCGCGCCGTGCCGTGCTGGCCGTGCTCGTTCGCATGCGATCCAGCTTGCGCTGGTTCGTCTTGCGAACTTCCTAGGATGAAGGGACATGAGGACGGCGGCAATGTTCTTTGGAATGGAGGAAGCTCTTCCAGCCACCGAAGTGACCAGCGCTTTCCGCCGATATCCTTAGAAAGGAGGTGATCCAGCCGCAGGTTCCCCTACGGCTACCTTGTTACGACTTCAC
>NZ_JBIQFL010000003.1:0-480156 GCF_045369135.1 Sphingomonas sp. 179-I 2A4 NHS
GCGGGGTGGAGCAGCCCGGTAGCTCGTCAGGCTCATAACCTGAAGGTCACAGGTTCAAATCCTGTCCCCGCAACCAACACCATAGAACGACAAACGCCGCCCTTCGGGGCGGCGTTGTCGTTTCTGGCCAAGGTTATCAGGCGCGATACCTTCGCCTTCACCCTCTCCCCGAGGCTTGCAGCCTTGTGGGCAGATCATTCACGCTCTTGATGAGTGTCGTCAGAATCTCCGCGGCCTCGCCGCGGGTCGCGATCCGCGCACCGTACAGGACGAGCGCTAAACCGTTGTCGGATTGATCAGCTGAAGCGCTGCAGCGGGAGGACGTGCCCCGCGGCGATGAAATAGTTCTCATCCATGTAGCGCGCGATTGCCTGGTTCACGCGGCCTGCGGCATCGCGGAAGCGGCGGCCGAGGGGATGCTCGGGCACGATGCCGAGGCCGACCTCGTTGGTGACAATGGCAAGCGGCAGCGGCGACCCTGTGATTGCCCCGAGAAGATCGGCGGTGTGCCCCTCGATGTCTGCTTCAGCCATCATCAGGTTCGACAGCCACAAGGTCAGGCAATCGACCATGATCGCGCCGCCGGTGACGGATCGGATCGCATCCGGCAGCGCGACCGGGCATTCGACGGTGCGCCAGCGCCCGCTTCGCTCCGCCTGGTGATGGGCGATACGCTCGGCCATTTCTGCGTCGCCCGCCTCTGCCGTGGCGAGATAATGAAGCGGGCCTGGATGGCGCTCGGTAGCATGGAGCGCGAGGCGGCTTTTGCCTGAGCGGGCACCGCCGAGGAACATGATCTTCACGATGGTCTTGCCTTCCGCTCCGCTGATCCGATAGGGCGCCAGCGCGACAGGTTTCCAGAGATGGAATCAAAAGGGAATCCGGACGCGAGCGTCAAGCTCGCCATCCGGAGCTGTCCCCGCAACTGTGACCGGCGAGCGTTGCTCCTCGTGTGCCACTGGATCGATTGCGATCCGGGAAGGCCGAGCAAGGCGATGACCCGGGAGCCAGGAGACCTGCCTGTCGCGGTTGTCCTTCGCGCGGACGGGGTGTTCCGGGCGATCGAGGTTCTTCCTCGCGTGACGACGTCGTTGGGGTCGTGCGCGACGGAACAGCTGTTCCGCGAAGCCGTGGCGCGTGCCCCGTTGTTGATGCGAGGGGGAAACGCCTTGGAAAATCGTGCCTATCTGATCCTGCTGCCGTGCATTGCGGCGGCCACGCCTGCACTTGCGCAAAGCGCCCAATCCACGTTCGGCCTTGAGCAGGCGACTGCCGGCGGGGAAGATATCCTCGTCACGGCCAACCGCGCGGCGCGCCCTGCCTCCACGATCGGCCAGGCAGTGACGGTGCTGGATGCCGAGACGATCGAACGGCGGCAGGCAACGATCGTATCCGACCTGTTGCGCCAGACGCCCGGTGTCACCGTCGTCCGCAATGGCGGCGCTGGCACGTCCACATCGGTCAATATCCGCGGGGCGGATAGCGACCAGACGGTCGCGCTGATCGACGGGATCAAGCTCAACGATCCGTCCTCCACGGGGGGCGGGTTCAACTTCGGCAATCTGCTGATCGGCAACATTGCGCGCATCGAGGTACTACGCGGCGCACAGTCCGTATTGTGGGGCAATCAGGCGATCGGCGGCGTGGTGAACCTGATCACGCGCCAGCCGACGGAGGAACTGGCGGTCAACGCCCGCGCCGAGGGCGGATGGCATAATAGCGGCCAGGCCTATGCAAATGTCTCGGGCAAGTCGGGGCCGGTTTCGGCAAGCCTCGGCGGCGGTTATTTCACGACGGATGGGGTCTCGACCTTCGCAGCTGGGAGCGAGCGCGACGGCTTTCGCAACTATACCGGGAACGCGAGCCTGGGGATCGAACTGGCCAGCAACGTCTCGCTGGACCTGCGCGGTTTCTACGGCAACGGCCGGACCGACATCGACGGCTTCCCGGCGCCGAGCTTCACGTTCGGCGACACGCGGGAATTTGGCGATAGCGAGCAGTGGGTTGCCTATGCCGGCTTGAATGCAGCGCTGTTCGACGGCCGCTTCCGCAACCGCTTTGCGTACGCCCGGACCGAGACGGACCGGCGCAACATCGATCCGGACGGCACCCCGACCGAGACCTTCCGCGGGATCGGCCGTAACGAGCGGCTGGAATACCAGGGCACGGCCGATCTCGGCTCTGCCGTCTTCACCACGTTCGGCGCCGAGCGCGAAGTCTCGCGCTTCTCCTCGTCGAGCTATGGCGGCCCCGTGACGCGCGGCCGCGCGCGGATCTTCAGTGTCTATGGCCAGTTGGTGGTGACGCCGATCGGCGGGCTGACCGCGACCGCCGGGCTGCGGCACGACGACCATAATGTGTTCGGCGGCGCGACGACCTTTGCGGGCAGCGCTGCTTACTCACCCAATGGCGGCGCGACGACGGTGCGCGCGAGCTATTCGGAAGGGTTCAAGGCGCCGACGCTGTACCAGCTGCAGAGCGAATATGGGAATGGCGCGCTTCGGCCGGAGCGGTCGCACGACTGGGATGCGGGGATCACGCAGCGGGCGCTAGGCGGTGCGCTGGAGGCGAGCGCGACGTACTTTCATCGCAAGTCCTCCGACCTCATCACCTTCATTTCGTGCCCACCGCCGCGGACCGGGATATGCGCCGGCCGGCCAAGCGGCACCTACGACAATATCGCGCGGACGGTTGCACAGGGCGTCGAGGCGACGCTGCTGCTGCGGCCGACCAACGACTTCACGGTGAGTGCGAGCTACACCTACCTCGACGCGAAGAACCGGTCGGTCGGCACGGCGAACTTCGGGCGCGATCTGGCGCGTCGGCCCGACACCAGCGTGACGGTGAACGCCGATTATCGCTGGCCGCTCGGCCTGACCACCGGCGCGACGATCACCGCCGTTGGCGACAGTTTCGACAATGCCTCCAACGCGCGGCGGCTGGACGGTTATGTCATCGCCGACGTGCGGGCCGCCTTCCCGATCAACGAGCATCTGGAGCTGTACGGCCGCATCGAGAATGCGTTCAACGAGCGCTATCAGACGGTCTACCAATATGGTCAGCCGGGGCGCGGTGCATTCGCCGGCGTACGCCTGACGTACTGAGGCGATGACCGACGCGCGCGCCCTCGCCACGTTCTGCGCCCATGGTGGGCGCGTGGGGGAGGCGCGCGCGCTGTTCGGCCGCGAAGACTGGATCGATCTTCCAACGAGGTGTGCCTCGCGGACGTGAAGCGCTGTTCACCAGCCTCTTCCGTGAAGATGCGGGGGCGGACTATGGAGGTGGCGTTCCAGTATCGCGCACTGCTGATGCGGTTCTGCTTACCCTACCCGGGATCACGCCATTTATGCCCTTCCTGCTCGTCCGCCCCGCGGCGCTTCTGGGCAGCACAACAATCTGTCTTCTGTTCCTGTGGTGGATCAGGCGCTTCCTGCAGCAACGGATCGGGGGGAGCACGGGCGATTGCCTGGGCTTCGCGGCTTACATGGGCCAGCTTTCCGTGCTGCTCTGCGGGGCAGTGCGGTGAGCGGGCGCGTCCTCCTCGTCCGCCATCCGCCGGTTGCCAAGGCCTGGGCCGGTCGTTGCTATGGCCGATCCGACATGGGTTGGAGCCGCGAGGGGATGCGGATGGCGGGCGAGCTGGCCGACCGGCTGGCGGCGGAGCCGCACTCGCTCATCGTCCATTCGGGGGCGATCCGAACGCGTCAGCTGGCCGAAATGGTGCGCAAGCGCTCAGGCCGGCCGGTCGTTTCCGATCCGCACTGGCTGGAACGCGATTTCGGTGGGTGGGAAGGGCGAAGCTGGACCGCGATCTGGCGCGAAACGGGTGCGCTGATGGACAAGATGATGACGGCGCCCGCGACCTTCCGCCCCGGCGGCGGCGAAACGGGCGCGGCGCTGATGCGGCGCGTTCATGCCGCCTGGCGCGACCTCAGCGATCGCGAGGATATCGTGGTGGTGACCCATGGCGGCCCGATCGCGGCGCTGCGGGCGCTGCTGACCGGCCATCCGCTGGAAAAGATGATCGAGCTGGTGCCGCCCCATGGCGCGATCATCGAAGTGCGGCGTGACGGCTCGTCGGCGCCGCGCGAGCTGTAAGAGCGTCGCGGCGGCGCCGATCAGATGCGGCGAGCGAGGGCAGGGAAGGCGGCCTTGAAGGCGGCGACCTTCGGCTTGTCCCAGCGGACGATATAGGGGTGATTCGGGTTGCGATCGTAGAATTGCTGGTGGGACGCTTCCGCCGGGAAGAACTGGCCGGTTTCCAGCTTGGTGACGATCGGCTTCGGGAACGCCTTCGCACGGGTCAGCTGCGCGATATAGGCGCTGGCGACTTGCCGCTGGGCAGCGTTCTGCGGGAAGATCGCCGAGCGGTAACTGGGGCCGCGATCGGGGCCCTGCCCGTTCACCTGCGTCGGATCATGCGCAATCGCGAAATAGACCCGAAGCAGCGTCGCATAGCTGACCTGGCGGGGATCGTAGACGATGCGGATGGCTTCGGCGTGGCGCGTGCCCTCGGTCGACACAGCGGCATAGTTCGCGGAGGCCCGGTCGCCACCGGCAAAGCCGGACGTAACCGAGCGCACGCCTTTGACGCGTTCGAACACCGCTTCCATGCCCCAGAAGCAGCCGCCGGCGAGGACGGCGGTCTGGAGACCGGGGGCGGGAGGAATGTCGCGCTGCGCAGCCGGGATCGGCACGGCGCGCTCGGCGGCGACGGGGGCGCTGCAGGCGCTGGCGGCTGCGGCGGCAAGTAGCGGGATCAGGAAGCGACGCATGACGCCGATATGGGGAGCCCCTGAACGGAGCGGAAGATCAGCGTACCTGCTCGATCGGCGCGCCGGTGACCGGATCGGTGACGGGCGTCAGTGCGAACAGGCCAACGGCGCCGAGCACGAACCCGCCGGCGAACTGCCACAGGAAGCTGGATTTGAGAAAGCGGGTCATCGTCTTGGCTCTTTTATTCGTTGATCCGATGGCAACTTCTGCCACCGGTTTGCTGAACGATGCATGGAAGCGCCGTTCATCGTGGGTTGCGATATAGGTACGCCCGTCTTTCGACTGAATGTCGAAGCGGGAAAGCAATCGTTTCCGATGTCACACCAATGATTGGTGCCAGCTTCTATTGCACTGGCACCGAACGAGGATCAGCGCAGCATGGCGCAGGCCTGCTGAATGCGGGTGCATGCCTCGCGAAGCACGTCCTCACCCGTGGCATAACTGATGCGCATTGCCGGGGAGAGGCCGAAAGCCACGCCCTGCACGGCGGCAACCCGCGCTTCTTCCAGCAGATATCCGACAAAGTCACTGTCGGTCTCGATCTTCTGTCCCTTCGGCGTCGTCTTGCCGATGAGGCCGGAGACTTCGGGATAGACGTAGAAGGCGCCTTCCGGCGTCGGGCAGGTGATACCGGGCGTGTCGTTCAGCATGCCGACGACGAGATCGCGGCGCGCCTTGAACGCGGCGTTGCGCTCGGCGAGGAAGGACTGGTCGCCGTTCAGCGCCGCCGTCGCCGCAGCCTGAGCGATCGAGCAGGGGTTGCTGGTCGATTGCGACTGGAGCTTCGCCATCGCCTTGATCAGCCACTGCGCGCCGCCGGCGAACCCGATGCGCCAGCCCGTCATCGCATAAGCCTTGGAGCAGCCGTTCACCGTCAGCGTGCGCTCGTAGAGCGACGGGCAGACCTCAGCGATCGTGGCGAACTGGAAATCGTCATAGACGATATGCTCGTACATATCGTCGGCGAAGATCCAGACGTGCGGATGGCGTTCCAGCACCTCGCCCAGTGCCTTCAGCTCGGCGGCGGTGTAGGCGGCGCCGGTCGGGTTCGACGGCGAATTCAGGATCAGCCACTTGGTGCGCGGCGTGATCGCGGCCTCCAGCATCGCCGGCGTCAGCTTGTAGCCATGTTCCGGCCCGGCCGCGACGACGACGGGCGTGCCGCCGGCGAACTGAACGACATCCGGATAGCTGACCCAGTAAGGGGCGGGCACGATCACCTCGTCGCCCGCCTCGACCGTGGCGACCATGGCGTTGAACAGGGTGTGCTTGCCGCCGACGTTCACGCTGATCTGGGCGGGCGTGTACTCAAGGCCGTTGTCACGCTTGAACTTGGCGGCGATCGCGCTCTTCAGCTCGGGCGTGCCATCCACGTTGGTGTATTTCGTCTGGCCGCGGCGGATCGCCTCAATCGCGGCTTCCTTGACGAAATCGGGCGTGTCGAAATCAGGCTCGCCGGCGCCCAGGCCGATAACGTCGATGCCGGCACGCTTCAGCTCCTGCACCTTGGTGGTGATCGCCAGGGTCGGCGATGGGCTGATGCGATCGAGCGCGGCGGACGTCTTCATGATGGGGCGGCTCCTGTAAGCGCCGCGGGCTATAGCGACCGCTGATCCGATTTCGCAACTGCGAGCAACGCAGGGATCAAACCGCGCAACGCATTTCCGACGAAAAGTTCCCCGGAAAGATCGGCGGTGGTCAAATCCTGTTCCACCGCACGGCCGGACTCGATCAGCTCCTCGCGTAGCACGCCCGGCAGCAGGCCGCGGCGGAGCGGGGGCGTCAGCAACACGCCGTTGCGGCGGAGGAAGACGTTCGTGAAGCTGCCTTCCGTCACGAAGCCCTCGGGATCGAGGAACACGATCTCGGCCGTCCCCGCGGCGCGGCGCGCGGCATCGTAGAAGCTGCGATCGCTGGTCTTGTGGCGCAGGCGATAGTCGCGGCAGTCGACCGGTAGCGGCGCGACCGCGATGGCGAGCGGGCGATCCGACAGGGCGGGCATGGGCGCCACCTCAATCGCGATCCGGCCCGCGGCGCTGGCGACGAGGCGGATCTTGGCCGGCTGGCGCAAGCGGAAGGTCGCAGCCTGAAGCTCGTTGCGGGCATCGTGCCGATCGAAGGCGAAGCCAAAGGTAAGCGCGCTGCGCTTCATGCGCGCCAGATGCCGCTCGGCCAGCACGATGCCGGCGTCTGGATCGAACGCCATGGTCTCGATCAGGTCCGGCGGGCGCTGACCATGGGTGAGAAAAGCGCCCTTGGCGAGCGCCTCGTCCCACTCCGCGTCGGCGCGGCTATCCGCGACGATGCCGCCGCCGAGGCCGAGCGTTGCGTGATCCTCGTCCGCATGGATGGCGAGGGTGCGGATCGCGACGTTGAATTGTGCGCTGCCGCCGGGATCGAAGCGCCCGATCGCGCCGGTATAGGCGCCGCGGGGGGAATGTTCGACATCACCGATGACTTGCATCGCGCGTACCTTTGGGGCGCCGGTGATCGAGCCGCACGGGAACAGCGCCGCCAGCACGTCGACGGCGTCCTGCCCCGGCGCGAGCGTGGCGGTGACAGTGGAGGTCATCTGGTGGACGGTGGGATAGGGTTCGACCGCAAAGAGTTCGGGCACGGCGACGCTGCCAGCGATCGCGACGCGCGAGAGATCGTTGCGCATCAGATCGACGATCATGAGGTTCTCGGCGCGCTGCTTCTCGTCGCTGGCAAGGTCGTCCGCGACGGCAGCGTCGACCTCGGGATCGGCGTGCCGGCGGGCGGTGCCCTTCATCGGGCGGCAGGTCAGCGTTCCGCCGTCGAGGCGGAAGAAGAGCTCCGGCGAGAAGGACAGGAGCGTGTCCTGACCGGTGGCCACGATCGCGCCCCAGCCGGCCTGCGCGCGGCGGCGTATCGCCGAATAGGCGGCGAGCGGATCGCCGAGGATCGACACCGATGCGCGGAAGGTGAGGTTCGCCTGATAGATGTCACCGGCCGCGATCAGATCGAGCACTTGGGTCAGTGCTGCGTCATAGTCAGTGCGCGTGATCGCGGGCTGGGGCTCGCCGATCCAGGCGCCGGACGGATCGGGGAGCCAGGTTTCCGGGTCAGCGATTTCTTCCATCGCATCGAACAGGCCGAACCAGAGGAGCGGCATCGCGATCGAGCCGGGCGTGCCCGCGCGTGGCTCGAAGGCGACACCTGCTTCATAGGCGAGGAAGCCGGCGGCGTGGCGCCCGGCGGCGACAGCAGCGCGTATCCGCTCCAGCGCCGGACCGACGGCATCTGCCGAGCGAGCCTCGATGATCTCGAGCGGCTGGCGATACAGCCGGGCTGCGGCGCCCTGTGGCCGGGCATCGTCAAGCAGCACGAACGGCGCAGCAAGAGGCGCGTCTGGCGACATGTGCCGGCAATGCCCGCGCTTCCGCCGGGCGGCAACCCCGTCCATGGTGCTTGCGGGCGCGGAAAGACCGGGGCAAGCACGGTAAATGCTTCGATCTGCCTTTGCTGCGCTGGCCGTGACCGCGCTTCCCGCCGCCGCCCAAGTCGCCAAACCCGCCGCCATCACCGCCGAGGAAGTGCCGGCGATCCCGGTCGCGCTTGCCGAGCAGGTCCGCCCCTATCTCGAGGCGCGCTCGGCCGGGGCGGTCGACTGGAACCCCGTCGACCGGTCGCTGCTGATTTCCACGCGTTTCGCCAATGTCGCCCAGCTGCACACGGTGGCTTCGCCGCTGGCGATGCGGCGCCAGATAACGTTCGAGACCGATCGGGTGGGGGGCGCGAGCTACTCCAAGAGCGGTGACGTCCTCGTCGTGCAGAAGGATACCGGCGGCGGTGAATTCTATCAGCTCTACACGCTGAAGGATGGCCGGCTGACGCTGATCACCGACGGCAAGAGCCGCAACCAGTTCGGTGCGTTCAGCCACGACGGGAAGCTGGTGGGCTATTCCTCCACGCGCCGCAATGGCACGGACAGCGACCTCTACGTGGTTGACCCGCGCGATCCCAAGACCGACCGGCTGGTCGCCCAGGTGAAGGGCGGCGGCTGGGGGATCTCGGACTTCGCGCCGGATGGGAAGTCCGCCGTTGTTGGCCAATATGTCTCCGTCCAGAAATCGAACCTCTACTCGCTCGACTTTGCGAGCGGCACGCTGACGCCGATCACGGATCCTAAGGGCACGGTATCATGGGGCAATGCGCGCTTTGCTCCGGACGGCACCTTGTGGGTGACGAGCGACCAGGGCTCGGACGTGCAGCGGCTCGGCACGCTCGATCCGCGCACGCGCAAGTTCACGCCGGTGACGCCGCCGGCGAAGTGGGACATCGACGAGTTCGAGATCGCCGACGACGGCAGCTTCATCGCTTATGTGACCAATGAGGCGGGCGTGGGCCGGCTGAAGCTGCTCGATCCCAAGACCCGGCAGATGCGCGAGGTGACCGGGCTGCCGGAGGGTGTCGTCGGTGGCATCTCGATCGCGCCGTGGGGCGCGGTCGCGGTGACGGTGAGCAGCGCGAACACGCCGGGGGACGCCTTCGTGGTCGATCCCGCAACGCTGGCGGTGACGCGCTGGACGGAGAGCGAGACGGGCGGGCTGGATGCGGCGAAGAATGTGGCGCCTGAACTCGTGACGGTGAAGAGCTTCGACGGGGAGCCGGTAACCGGCTTCCTCTATCGACCCGACTCGGCCAAGTTTCCGGGCAAGCGCCCGCTGCTGATCGACATCCATGGCGGGCCGGAGGGGCAGACCCGGCCGAGCTATCGCGGGGCGGCCAATTACTATCTGAAGGAGCTTGGCATCGCGCTTTTCTATCCGAACGTTCGCGGCTCGACCGGCTTCGGCAAGCGCTTCGTCAGCCTCGATAACGGCCCGTTCAAGCGCGAGGATTCGGTGCACGACATCGGCGCCTTCCTGGATCACTTCGCCAAGGATGCGGCGATCGATGCCGCGCGCATCGGCGTGCAGGGCGGCAGCTATGGCGGGTACATGTGCTACGCCTCGGCGATCCGTTACGGCGCCCGGCTGAAGGGCGCGCAATGCACCGTCGCCATCTCCAATTTCGTGACCTTCCTCGAGAATACGCAAAGCTATCGCCGTGACCTGCGCCGCGTGGAATATGGCGACGAGCGTGATCCCAAGCAGAAGGCCAAGCTGATCGAGATTTCCCCGATGACGCGGGTGAACGAGATCAAGGTGCCGCTGCTGGTGGTGACCGGGGCGAATGATCCGCGCGTGCCCAAGTCCGAGGCGGACCAGCTGGTCGCGGCGGTGCGCCAGGGTGGCGGCACCGCGTGGCACATCGTCGCGGCGGACGAAGGTCATGGGTTCGCCAAGAAGGAAAACCGCGATTATTCGACGCTGGCAGTGCTCACCTTCTGGCAGCGCTACCTGCTCGGGGAGAATGCGAAATGAGTGAGCCCGCGCTGAAGGCGATGATCGTTCCGGTCACGCCGATCGAGCAGAATTGCACGCTGATCTGGTGCACGCGCACCATGAAGGCGGCGGTGATCGATCCCGGCGGCGACGTGCCGCGGATCAAGGCGGCGCTGGGGCAGGCCGGCGTTACCGTCGAGAAGATCCTGCTGACGCATGGCCATATCGACCATGCCGGCGCAGCGAAGCCGCTGGCGGACGAGCTGGGAGTGCAGATCGAAGGCCCGCATGAGGACGATCGTTTCTGGCTGGAGCGGCTGGAAGAGGATGGCGCCCGGTGGGGCATCGTCGGCGTGCCGTTCGAGCCTGATCGCTGGCTGAACGACGGCGATACGGTGACGGTGGGCGATCTGACGCTCGACGTCTATCACACGCCCGGACACACCGCGGGGCACGTGATCTTCCACCATCCGCCGTCGAACTTCGCGCAGGTCGGCGACGTGCTGTTCCAGGGTTCGGTGGGCCGGACGGACCTGCCACAGGGGAATCACCAGCAGCTGGTGAACTCGATCGTCACCAAGCTGTGGCCGCTGGGCGCCGAGACCGCGTTCATCCCCGGGCACGGCAAGCCGTCGACCTTCGGGCACGAGCGGCAGTGGAACATGTTCGTCAGCGACGACGCGCTGTCTGACTGACCCTGATCACGCAGCCCACGACGCGATGATATGACCGAAGCCGAGTTCATCGCTGCGCTTCGCCGGCTGCCGCTCCACAAGGGCGCGCTGGGGCTGGCGGACGATGCCGCGCGGCTGGGCGAGTTCGTCCTCACTACCGATACGTTGGTGGAGGGGGTGCATTTCCTGCCCGACGATCCGCCCGGCGACGTGGCGTGGAAGCTGGTTGCGGTCAGCCTGTCCGATCTCGCCGGCAAGGGCGCGCGGCCGGAAGGCGTGCTGCTGAACTATCCGCTGTCGGGCGGGGAATGGGACCGGCGGTTCCTGGCGGGGCTGGATGCGTGCCTTTCCGCCCTCGACTGCCCGTTGCTGGGTGGGGACACGGTGTCGCTGCCTGCGGGCGCGCCGCGGGTGCTGACGGTGACGGCGTTCGGTGCGGACGCCGCCGCGCCGCCGCGTTCGGGCGCCAGGCCGGGAGATGCACTGTGGGTGACCGGGACGATCGGTGACGCGGGCGTTGGGCTGAAGGTCGCACAAACGGGTGACGGACCGTCCACGCTGCTGGCGGTCTATCGCCGGCCGCGGCCCCGGCTGGCCGAAGGGCGCGTCCTGGGGCCGATCGCGCATGCGATGATGGACGTCTCCGACGGCCTGCTGATCGATGCATGGCGGATGGCGGCGGCAAGCGGGCTCGAGGTGACGATCGCGCTCGATGCGGTGCCACTGTCGTCAGCCTATCGCGCGTTCGCCGGGGACGATGTGCTGGCCGCGGTGACGGCTGGCGACGATTATCAATTGCTCTGCGCGCTGCCGCCGGATCAGCGGCCGACCGGCCACGCGACGCGGATCGGGCACTTCGCTCCGGGCAAGGGCATGGTGTTGACGCAGAGCGGGCAACCGGTGCCCCCGCCGGCGCGCCTCGGCTTCGAACACCGCGCCTGATCGCCATCCGTGAGGGCCGGCCAGCCCTTCACGAACCCGCGCTTGCGCTTTCGCTTCAGGCGGTTACGCTCCACCCCACAATAGAAGTTCGGCGGCGCTCATCAAAGATGAGGCCTACCAGCGCATTGTTTAGGGGAAGGAACGCGATGACCACGGTCTACATCGCCATCCTCTGCGGCCTGCTGGCCGTGGTCTATGGCATCTTTACGAGCCAACAAGTCCTACGTGCGTCGCCGGGAAATGCCCGGATGCAAGACATCGCCGCCGCCATCCAGGAAGGGGCGAAGGCCTATCTTGGCCGGCAATATACCACCATTGCCATCGTTGGCGTGATTGTCGCCGTGATCCTCGCCGCAACACTCGGCGCGCTTTCGACGATCGGGTTCGTGATCGGCGCGTTTCTGTCCGGTGTCGCTGGTTACGTCGGGATGAATATTTCGGTGCGTGCCAATGTCCGCACGGCGGAGGCAGCGCGCGGCAGCCTGCAGAGTGGCCTTACCATGGCGTTCCGGTCCGGCGCCGTGACGGGGATGCTCGTCGCGGGGCTTGGGCTGCTCGCGATCGCTGGCTTCTTCTGGTATCTGACCGGGCCCGCCGGCTACGCACCCAATGCGCGCGAGATCATCGAAGCGCTGACGGCGCTGGCGTTCGGCGCATCGCTGATCTCGATCTTCGCGCGCCTCGGCGGCGGCATCTTCACCAAGGCGGCGGACGTCGGCGCGGATCTCGTCGGCAAGGTTGAGGCTGGGATCCCGGAGGATGACCCCCGCAACCCCGCGGTCATCGCAGATAACGTCGGCGACAACGTCGGCGACTGCGCCGGCATGGCGGCCGATCTGTTCGAGACGTATGTCGTGACGCTTGGCGTGACGATGATCTCGATCGCGCTGCTGATCCAGGCATCGGCGGCAGAACTGATGCAGTTGATGAGCCTGCCGCTGATCGTCGGCGGCGTGTGCATCATCACATCGATCATCGGCACGTACATGGTGCGGCTGGGCGCGAACGGCTCGATCATGGGCGCGCTCTACAAGGGTTTCTGGACCTCCGCGGTGCTTGCCATTCCGGCGATCTATGTCGCGACGCAGATGACCCTGGGGGATCTCAATGCGACGATCGGTGCGTCGGGCTTCCTCGACGCACAGACGGATACGGTGGTGAGCGGGGCGGGCGACCTGGTCGTCACCGACATCACCGGCGCACCCGGGGCGGATGCCTTCACGGGCATGGATCTGTTCTGGTGCATGATGATCGGCCTGGCGGTGACCGGCCTCATCGTCTGGATCACCGAATATTATACCGGCACCAATTATCGCCCGGTGAAGTCGATTGCCAAGGCCAGCGAGACCGGCCACGGCACCAACGTGATCCAGGGGCTGGCGATCAGCCTCGAAGCCACCGCGCTGCCGACGCTGGTGATCGTTATCGCAGTGGTGGCCGCGTACAAATTGGCAGGCATCATCGGCATCGCTTTCGGGGCGACATCGATGCTGGCGCTGGCCGGCATGGTCGTGGCGCTGGATGCCTATGGCCCAGTGACCGACAATGCCGGCGGCATCGCCGAAATGGCCGGCCTGGAGGATGAAGTCCGCCAGAAGACCGATGCGCTGGACGCGGTGGGCAATACCACCAAGGCAGTGACGAAGGGGTATGCCATCGGATCGGCTGGCCTTGCGGCACTGGTGCTGTTCGGGGCGTACACAACCGACCTCCAGACGTACTTTCCGGACATCCAGGTCGATTTCAGCCTGTCAAATCCGTACGTCATCGTCGGTCTGCTGCTCGGCGCGCTGCTACCCTATTTGTTCGGCGCGTTCGGCATGACGGCAGTGGGCCGCGCCGCCGGCAGCGTGGTGGAGGAAGTCCGCGGCCAGTTCCGTGACAATCCGGGCATCATGGAGGGGACGAGCCGGCCCAACTATGGCCGTACCGTCGACCTCGTGACGCGCGCGGCGATCAAGGAGATGATCATCCCCTCGCTGCTGCCGGTGCTGTCACCGATCGCGCTGTACTTCATCGTCACGGCGGTGGACGGGCAGGCATCGGGCTTCGCCTCGCTTGGTGCCATGCTGCTGGGCGTGATCGTCTCCGGCCTCTTCGTCGCGCTGTCGATGACGAGCGGCGGCGGCGCCTGGGACAATGCCAAGAAGTATATCGAGGACGGCAACCATGGCGGCAAGGGATCCGACGCGCACAAAGCAGCGGTGACCGGCGACACGGTGGGCGATCCGTATAAGGACACCGCGGGTCCGGCGGTGAACCCGATGATCAAGATCACCAATATCGTCGCGCTGCTGCTGCTCGCGGCACTGGCGGCGGGCTGATCGCGACTGAAGATGGTTTCGGACGGGAGGGGCAGCGCTCCTCCCGGACCGGGCGGGGCGCGCTCTAGCGGCCCTGTGCGCGCCACTTCTGGATGGTGCGCTGGATGATCTCCTCCTCGTGGCCGACATCACGCCACAGCTTCGAGAAAACCGGGTCGGCGGAGGCCGGCCGCTTCGCTTCTTCCAGCTTGTCGAACGAGACGCGGATCGGGATCGCCACGCCTTCGCCGCAGATGATGCATTCCTGATTGCGCAGGGCGGGGATGGAATCGAGGAAGCCGCGCGCGCCTTCCGGCATGGCGGCGCGGACGAACGCCTGGTCGCGATCGTTGTTGAGGCGCATCGCGATGATCGTGCCGCATTGCGAGAGCACGCCTTCGGCCAGATCCGACGGGCGCTGAGTGATGAGGCCGAGCGAGACGCCGTACTTGCGGCCTTCCTTGGCGATGCGGCCGAGGATCCGGCCTACGGAGGATCCATCATCCTCGCGCGGGATGTAGCGATGCGCTTCCTCGCAGACGAGCAGGATCGGCCGCTGCGGCTCGTTGCGCGACCAGATGGCGAAATCGAACACCATGCGGCTGAGCACCGCGACCACCACCGAGGTGATCTCGCTCGGCACGCCGGACACGTCGATGATCGAGATCGGCCGGCCATCGCCGGGCAGGCGGAAGATGCGCTGGATGAAATCGCTCATCGTGTCGGCGACAAGCATGCCGGAGAACATGAAGCTGTAGCGCGGATCGGCCTTGATCTCGTCGATCTTGGTCTTGAGGCGAAGGTAAGGCGCGGTGCTGGTCGCCTTGTCCATCTTGCCCATCTCGAGCTGGATCAGGTTGGTGAGGTCGCTGAGCAGATACGGGACCGGCGCGTCGACCGTCATCTTCGGCATCTCGCTGCCGACGCGGCTCTTGGCGCGGGCGGCTAGAAGGCATTTGGCGAGGATGTCGGCATCCACCTGCCGTTCTGCGCCCTCTGTCGTCAGGAACACCTCGCAATGTTCCTCGAAGTTCATCAGCCAATAAGGCATCTGCAGGTTCGACACGTCATAGAGTGCGCCATTGCCCTTGAACGCGGCGGAATACTCGCCGTGCGGGTCGATCATGACGATGTGACCCTGCGGCGCGAGTTCGCAGATACGGTGCAGGATCAGCGCTGCCGACGTCGACTTACCGGTGCCGGTGGAGCCGAGCAGTGCGAAATGCTTGCCGAGCATCGCATCGACGTAAAGCGCGGCGCGGATATCCGTGGTGGGATAGACGTGGCCGATCTCGATGCTGGCGCGATCGTCCGCGGCATAGATCTGGACCAGATCGGCAGTGGAGATGGGATAGACCTCAGCGCCGGGCGCGGGGAAACGCGTGACGCCGCGGCGGAAATTGTAGAGCTTGCCGGTCAGCCGCTCCTCGTCGCCTTCACCGAGGAAATCGATGTGCGCCACGATGCGGCCGGTGGTGAAATCATCCAGCCGGAGCGACCGGACGTTGGCGATCAGCCATGAATTGCCGACGCGCAGCTTGATCTGGCCGCCGACCTGGCCGGTGGCAGCGGCGGCCGGATCAGGATCATGCGCGATCACCGCCATGGCGGCCGGATCGAACATCACCTGACTGGATGAGCCCGCAATTTCGAGCACAATACCAATAGCATCCGGCCCGGCGAGCGCGCGATCGGCGGCGTGAAGCGCGCGCGCCTCGAACGCGCCGGAAAGCGGCATCTCGGTCATTCGGGCATGTCCCGGGCGTTGCTCATCCGGCCACTCTTGGCGCAAAGATCGTAAATTAACCGTGAGTGCGAGCAGCGAAGTGCTTCAAAAGCGGCGCGCAATGCTTCCCGCGCCCCAGCCCAACAGCACTGACATGGCCACTGCGCTGAGGCCATAGGCGAGTGCGGCGCGGTCCGCGGCGCGTGCGACGAAGCGCTCGAAGCCGGATTTCTGAACCTCGATATCGCGCACCGCCGCTGCCAGAACCTTGCCGTCGCGGATCAGGAAGGTTTCCGCGGTAAAGCGGCCGACCGGCACGCGGGCAGGGATCGAGACGCGGGCGCGATACAGCACGCCCTCCGTGATCTCGACCGCGCCCGGCGCCTCGTAATAGAGGCCGGCGCGGCGGCGCAGATCGACGAGGCCGCGGGTGAAGCGATCCTGCACCGCAGAGGGCGCGGCGGACACCGGGGAGAGCTGCAGGCTGCCGAGGCCGAGCTCGTAGATCGCGCGCGTCCGATCGTCGACAATCTGGTCGATCGGCCGCGAGGAGGCGATGGCGTAGAAGCTTGGAGCCGAGCGATAGCGTAGCGCCTGCGCATTGACCCAGATGCCGGCGATCTTTTCCTTCTCGCGCACCGTGATCGACTGGGTAGGGCCCTTCACGACGATGACGAGATCGGTGCGATGCTCGTCGTCGGGCACCTTACCGCCGGGATAAAGGATCGCGCCGAACAACAGCAGTTCGGCGCCCGTGAAGCTGTAGGCGATCTGGATGTCGCGCTGTGACACGTCCGGCACGAGCACCGGCTTGGCCTGCGCCAGCAGCAGCGGCGCGGCGAGGGCGAGTGCGAGGCGCTTCACGAAAGCTCGACCGAGTAGATGTCCGACGGGCGCCATCCGAGGCCGAGCGCAATGCGGCCGGCGACCAGCAGCACCATCAGCGCAAGGGCGAGGCGAAGATACTCAGGCTTAGCGCGCGCGGCGAAGCGTGCGCCGACCTGCGCGCCGACGACCGATCCGAGCAGCAAGAGGCCGGCGAGGACGATATCGACCGCCTTGGTGGTGAGCGCGTGGACCATGGTGGCCGCGGCGGTGACGAACAGGATCTGGAACAGCGAGGTGCCGACAACGACCTGCGTTGCCATCCCGAGGAGGTAGATCATCGCGGGGACGAGGACGAAGCCGCCACCGATGCCGAGAAGGATCGTCAGGATGCCGGTCGCGAAGCCGAGCAGCAGCGGGGCGAGCGGCGAGATGTAGAGGCCAGAGCGATAGAAGCGCATGCGGAAGGGCAGCGCCGCGACCAGCGGATGATGCCGCCGGCGGCGCGGCGGCGCCGGGCGGCGGCCGCGCGTGACCGCGATGGCCTCGACCGACTCCTTCAGCATGAGGCCGCCGATCGTGGTGAGCAGCAGCACATAGGTGATGGCGATCGTGGTATCGATCTGCCCAGTCGCCTGGAGCAGCTGGAACAGCCATGCGCCGGCGACGGATCCGATGATTCCTCCGGCGACGAGCACGCCGCCCATCTTCATGTCCACCCCGTCGCGCCGCAGATAGGCCGAGACGCCCGAGACGCTGGCGCCGGTCACCTGGCTGGCGGCGGAGGCGGCAGCGACCGTGGGCGGGATACCATAGACGATCAACAGCGGCGTGGTGAGGAAGCCGCCGCCGACCCCGAACATCCCGGACAGCAGCCCGACCCCCGCGCCCAGCGCGATGATGACGAGCGCGTTGACCGACAGGTTCGCGATCGGGAGGTAAAGATCCATGGCCGCCCGGATATGCCTATCGGCCGCGAGGCGGAAGCGCCAGCGGTCAGAAATCGGTTCCGATCGAGAACGCCAGGCCGGACGATGGCGCGGCGCGGCCTGCCAGACGCTGGCGCCAGTCGAGCGAAAGGCGCAGGTTCTGGTCCGCGACCGGGAGGGCCAGCGAGGCGCTGGGACCGGCGTCAAGGCGTGACGCGCCGCGCTGCGCCCCGCCCCAGGCGCCGAGGCCGAGATCAAGACGCGCAGAGCCGAGGGTGGCGACCGGATGGTTCAGCCGCATCGCGCCGTCGATGAACCCTTCGACGCCATCACGTGCGATGGCGCCGCCCTGGGCATAGGCATCGAGTTGTAGCCGACCCGCGATCGGCGTCGGGCCGAAGCCGCCGATCACGTTGAGTGAGGGGCCGCCGCGTGCCTGTTCGATGCCGATGCGCTGTTCCGCGACGATGTGGATCGGAAGGTCAGTAGGCTGCCAGTCGAGGCCGATTGCCGCTTCGCGCTGGCGTGAGGCGAGTGCCGTGGAGAAGCGACCGGTGACGGCCAAGCGCCGGTTTGCGGTGATCGCATAGGTCAGCCGGACGCCCGCCTGGCTGCCGCCGAGCTGGGGCGCGAAGGGTGTGGCGTTGCCTGATCCGCGCACGATCATCCAGGCGCTGCCGGCGAGGCGCGACGGGGTGGGGCGGAGCGGTGCGGGCGTGGTGGGGATCACGGTTGCCGTGTCCACGCCGACGCTCGCCTGCGAAGCGATGAGGTAGGGGCGCAGGGCCGCAGCGACGGTTTCCGGCTGTGGCTGTGATCGTGGCGGTCGCGATGCGGGAGGAGCGACACGCGCCACGGAGGCCACGGTGGCTACGCCGGATGCCTCAAAAGTGGCGTGAGTGGCGGCGGGTGCTGCGGCAACTTCGGCGGGGATGGTGGCCGCTTCGATGGCGGTGGCGAGGTGCGGGAGGGTTGGTGGCTCGGGCCAATGCTGGGCGACGCGGGCGGCGGTCCAGAGGCCGAGGAGGGTGACGAGGAAGCGCAAGGGGCGGCCGCGCGCAGTGGCCGGCGCGCTCATTCGGCCGCTCCATCATGAGGCAGAACCGGGAAGACATGCGCCGTCTTGTCCCATTGTGGTTTGTTGCCGGCGAGGATCCGCGCGTATGTGGCGGCGGCACGGCGTGCGGCGAACAGCGCGATCACGTTGCCGACGACCGCGCGCGGCACCGACCACAATCCCTCGCGCCAGCCATAGAACCGCGTCGTGGTCGCGATCCGCCACATCAGGCGCCAGCACAAAAGGGCTGCGTTGACCATGAGGATGGCGGCCATCCCGGGCCCGACCGGCGGCGGGGCGGTGCCGAGCAGGAAATGGAGGATGATCGAGAACGGCCAGGCAAGGATCGCCACATAGGCGGCGAGGAGCACGATGACGGCGAGCGGAGCGCGACGATCGCGCATGCGCATCCAGTGTTCCGCGACATGCCACCAGCGGCCCCAGCCGATGCGATCCCAGCCGGCGAGCGCGATGCCCGTCATCCAGCGCGCCTTCTGCCGCACGGCCGCATTGGGCGTGGCGGGGAAGAAGGCGCGGACGCACACGAGCGCCCCATCGGCATCGGTGACGCGTGCAAAGCACGCCCTGTGGCCGAGCGCGTGGGCGCGCAGGCCGAGTTCGTAATCCTCCGTCAGGCTCGCCTCGTCGAACGGCGTGCCATACGCCGCTTCCAGTTCGGCGAGGACGTCGCACGTCACCGCGCAGCCGACGCCGGAGAGCGGAAGGCCGGCGCCCATCGCGGCGCGCAGGCCCATCTGGCGGCCATGCGATTCGGCGAATTCGTCCGCATAATGGCCCGACACCATCCGCGCTGCGGGATCGATCAGCGGCAGGACCGGGATCTGCACCAGCCCGCACGGGCCGAGCAGCGCGTCGTGCACGGTGAGTTCGGCGGCGTGGACGACGTCTTCTGCGTCGTGGAGCACCACCGCGCGCGTGACCGTGCCGTCGCGTGCGTCGTCCGACCGAAGCGCCCGCCACAGAGTGTTGAGATTATCCGCCTTGGTGGTGGGCCCCGGCCGATCGCCGACCGCCAGCCGCACGCGCGAGTCGCGGCCGGCAATCGCCGATACGACCGCGATCGTGTCCCGATCATTGGGATAGCAGGCGACGTAGATGCGATAATCGGCATGATCGACGCGGGCCAGCGTGGTGGACAGCATCGCCCCGATCACGCCGGCCTCCTCCCAAGTCGGGACGAAGATCGCGAAGCGACCCGGGGTGACGGGATGCGGCAAGCTGGTAATGGCACGACGCGTGGTGCCGTAGACGAGGCGATGAAAGAACCAGGCGAGATCAACCAGGACATCGTCTGATCCACCCAGGCAAAATCCTACTGCGGCAAACAACGTCAACTCGACCAGCATGGCATCAAGCCACGCTGTGCCCGCCATCCACTGTAGCAATTCCCGCGCCCCCCGACTCGGTTACTTTTATGATGGCTAACACAGAAAATGCTGCGGCAAAGACTTAATTATTAGGGGTATAACCTGCGTTCAATTTGATGATGGGTCTGAAGATTTCGAGAAGCAGAAATAAAAGGTAGGACCTCGGGTGAGCAAATTCGGCTGGCGAGGACGGTGGATGCCGGATGGAGGCTTGACGCAGATCAGGCTAAGGGTGCGGCAGGATCGGGGGGAGGGTGCGCATGCGGTTGGCGGTTCGGCTGGCGATCCTGGGGCTGGCCATGGCGCCCGTGGCGGCACTTTCCGACAATGCGCCGCGCGTCGTGCTGGCACAGGCCGGTGTCGAGGCGGGTGGGATCGCGCGCTACACCGTGCGCTTCAGCCAGCCGATGGTTCCGCTTGGCGATCCGCGTGCCCCGGCCCCGATGGACGTGACGTGCAGCGTGGGCGGCGCCGGCCGCTGGGTGGACCAGCAAAGCTGGGTCTATGATTTCGCGAACGTGCTGCCGGGCGGCACGACCTGCACCTTCAAGACGCGCGAGGGCCTGAAGAGCCTGGCGGGGTTTGCCGTAACCGGGGAGCAGAGCTTCACCGTGGATGCTGGCGGCCCGGTGGCGCGCGCAGTGCTGCCATCCGCTTATGGCACCCAGATCGAAGAGGATCAGGTGTTCCTGGTCGCGGCGAACCTGCCGCCGACGGCGCAGTCGGTTGCCGCCAACGCTTATTGCGCGGTCGACGGGATCGGCGAGCGGATCCCGGTGGAGGTGCTGGGGCGCGATACCGCGGGGAAGATCCTGACGGGCCTGGGCAAGGACCGGTGGGAAGTGCGCCAGTTCCTCGAAAACGGCGGGATGCCGGAAGACCTGCCGGAAGCCGCGGCCGATCGCGAGCGCGCGTTGGCGGGCGTGACGGCGCTTCGCTGCCGCCGCGCGCTGCCGCCCGGGCGCGACATGGCGCTGGTGTGGGGCGCGGACATTGCCTCTGCCGCTGGCAAGCGCGCGGGCGCGGACCAGAGGTTCGATTATACGGTGCGCAAGCCGTTCACGGCGCGCTTCGAATGCAGCCGCGTCAATCCGCAGGCGGGATGCAGCCCGGTCGAGAAGGCGCAGGTGCGCTTCACCGCACCCGTGCCGATGTCACAGGCGAAGGAAATCCGCATCGTCACGGCCGACGGCAAGGCGATCGCGCCGACGTTCAGCAAGGAAGACCAGCAGCAGGCGACCGTCACCGACGTGACGTTCGCGGCGCCGCTGCCCGCGGGCACCGATGCCAGGGTGACGCTGCCGCAGGGAGTGAAGGACGAAAGCGGCCGCGTGCTGGCCAATGCCGAGCGCTTCCCGCTGGACGTGAAGTTCGACCAGGCGCCGCCGCTCGTCAAATTCGCCGCGGTGTTCGGCGTGCTGGAAGCCAAGGAAGGCGGCGTGCTGCCGGTGACGGTGCGCAACGTCGAGTCGGAACTGCAGGGCCGCAACCTGGCGGTGGGCGGCGCGGCGATGCGCGTGGAGGGCGGGCCGAACGGCCTGGACGGTACCGTCGCCGAATGGCTGCGCACGGTGGACAAGGCCGGCGAAACCAACATCGAGACGATCACCGACGGTAATGGCGAAGTGATCCGGCGGATCAATCGCACCGGCGCGGAGCCCGTGCTGGAGGGCAAGGGCGAGAAGATCAGCGTCGCGCTACCCGCCAAGGGGCGTGACTTCGAAGTGGTCGGCATCCCGCTGGCCAAGCCCGGATTCTATGTCGTCGAGCTGGCGAGCCCGGTGCTGGGCGAGGCGCTGCTGGGGCGCAAGGCGACGCGGTATGTCGCGGCGACGGCGCTCGTCACCAACATGTCGGTTCACTTCAAATGGGGCCGCGAACGCAGCCTTGCCTGGGTGACGAGCCTCGACAGCGGCAAGCCGGTGGCCAATGCCACGATCGCGGTGACCGACAGCTGCACCGGCGCCTTGCTGGCGCGCGGCGTGACGGATCGGAGCGGCGGGCTGATGATCCCCGCCGGGCTGCCGCAGCCCGAAACCTATACCAGCTGCGAGAACAGCTCGACCTCGCATGCGCTGATGGTGTCGGCGCGCAAGGATGGCGATTACAGCTTCACGCTGAGCGACTGGGGCCAGGGCATCCGCCCGTACGATTTCGACCTGCCTTATGGCTATGAGGCGCGGCGCGAGATCCTCCACACCGTCTTCGACCGTGCGCTGGTGCGGCAGGGCGAGACGGTGCACATGAAGCATATCTCCCGCCAGCCGGTGGGCAGCGGCTTTGCCATCCCGCCGGGCTTCCGCGGCACGCTGCGCCTGTCGCATCGCGGATCGGACACGCAGTTCGAGCTGCCGCTCGCCATCGATGCCAATGGCATCGGCGAGACCGAGTGGACCGCGCCGGCCGGCGCGCCGATGGGCGATTACGACCTGCAGGTGGTGACCGGCGACCGCACGATCTACACCGAGCAGAGCTTCCGGGTCGACGAATACAAATTGCCGACGATGCGCGCGAGCGTGAGCGGGCCGAAGGGCGCGCTGGTGCGGCCCAAGACCGTGCCGCTGGACCTGTTCGTCGGCTATCTTTCCGGCGGCGGGGCATCGAACCTGCCGGTCGACGTGCGGGTCGCCTGGTCCGCGCGGACGAGCACGCCGGAAGGATATGAAGGCTATAGCTTCGGCGGCCGGCCGGTGCAGGAAGGCGTGCGGCCGCTGGACGGCGACGGCGAGGAGACGGGAACGGCCTTCCCGCCGACGCAGACTTTGCCCGCGACGCTGGGCGCGGACGGCACGCAGCGGATGACCGTCGAGGTGCCGGGCGGGCTGGACGGCAATGCCGACATGCGCGTCGAGATGGATTACCAGGATGCGAACGGCGAGACACTGACCGCGAGCCGGACGCTGCCCGTGTTCGCCTCCGCCGTGCAGCTTGGCGTGAAGACCGACGGCTGGCTGATGAAGCAGGACGACCTGCGCCTGCGCTTCGTGGCGCTGGATCCCGAGGGCAAGCCGATCAAGGGGCAGAAGATCAGCGTGGCGGTGTACAGCCGCCAGGTGCTGACCGCGCGGCGGCGGCTGATCGGCGGCTTCTATGCCTATGACAATCGCGTGCGGGTGGAGAAGCTGGGCGCGAGCTGCTCGGCGACGACCGACGCGCAGGGACTGGCGCAATGCAGCCTCGATCCGGGCGTGTCCGGCGAAGTGGAGGTGGTGGCCACCACCAGCGACGGTGACGGCAATGTCGCGCGGGCGACGCGATCGGTGTGGCTGGCGGGGGACGACGACTGGTGGTTCGGCGGGGACAATGGCGACCGCATGGACGTGGTGCCCGAGCAGACCGCCTATCAATCGGGCGAGACCGGCCGGTTCCAGGTGCGCATGCCGTTCCGCGAGGCGACCGCGCTCGTCACGGTGGAGCGCGAGGGCGTGCTGTCGAGCTTCACCACGCATCTGTCGGGCAAGGACCCGGTGGTCGAAGTGCCGCTGCAGGGGGCCTATGCGCCCGACGTCTATGTTTCCGTGATGGCCGTGCGGGGCCGGGCGACGCAGGGCTGGTGGGGGTGGCTGAAATCGCTGTTCGGCGGGCGCGAGGAAGCGCCAGCGGCGACCGCGCTGGTCGACCTGTCCAAGCCCGCCTATCGCCTGGGCATCGCCAAGGTGAAGGTGGGCTGGGAAGCGCATCGCCTGGGCGTGACCGTGAAGCCCGATCGCGAACGTTATGGCGCGCGCGATACGGCGCAGGTGGCCATCGCGGTGAAGCGGCCCGACGGCAAGCCGGCAGAGGCGGCGGACGTGGCTTTCGTGGCAGTCGACCAGGCATTGCTGCAGCTGGCGCCGAACGATTCCTGGGACGTGCTGACCGCGATGATGGGCGAGCGCCCGCTGTCGGTGCTGACCTCGACCGCGCAGACCCAGGTAGTGGGCAAGCGGCATTACGGGCGCAAGGCAGTGGAGGCCGGCGGCGGCGGGGGCGGCGACATGTCCGCGCTCAATCGCGAGAATTTCCAGCCGGTGCTGCTGTGGAAGGGCCGCGTCGCGCTGGACGGCGCGGGGCGTGCGACGGTGGCGGTGCCGCTGAGCGATGCCCTGTCGTCGTTCAAGCTGGTGGCGGTGGCGACCGACGGCGCGCAGCTTTTCGGCACGGGCATGGCGGACATTCGCACCGCGCAGGACCTGTCGATCTATGCCGGGATGCCGACATTGGTGCGCAGCGGCGATTATTATGCGGCCGGCTTCACGCTGCGTAACGGCTCCGACAAGCCGATGACGGTGACGGCGGAAGCGTCGCTGACGCCGAGGGTGGCGCAGGGGCGGCCGATCACGGTGACGATCCCGGCCGGCGGCGCGGCGCCGATCGCGTGGAACCTGACCGCGCCGAATGCGCAAGGCACGCTGCGCTGGCAGGTGAGCGCGCGCAGTGCCGACGGGCGGGCGGCGGACCGGATCACCGTGATGCAGGACGTGATCCCGCCGGTGCCGGTGGAAACCTGGGCCGCGACGATCGCGCGGATCGGCGAGGCGACCAACGTGCCGATCACCGCGCCGGCGGGCGCGCTGCCCGGCCTCGGCAGCGTCGACGTGGCGCTGAGCGATACGCTGGCGCCGCCAATGGCGGGGGTGCGCGACTATATGGCGGCCTATCCCTTCACCTGCTTCGAGCAGCGGCTGAGCCGGATCGTGACGCTGGGCGACATGCGCGGCTGGGCGGTGCTGGCGGGCGAGATGCCGACCTATCAGGCGCCCGATGGCCTGTTGCGCTATTTCCCAGGTGATACGCTGCAGGGATCGGAGGCGCTGACGGCCTATGTCCTCGCGATCACGTCCGAGGCGGGGCTGGCGATCCCCGACGCGGTGCGCACGCGCATGGTGGAGGGGCTGAAGGCGGTGCTCGACGGCCGGCTGCGCCGCGAGGAATATGGCGATCCGCGGCTGCAGCGGGTGGCGGCCTTTGCCGCGCTTGCCCGTGCCGGCGCGGCGGAGGCGGGGATGCTCGGGCAGCTGGGGATCGCACCGGGCGAGATGCCGACCGGGCTGCTCGCCGACTATATCGTCGCGGTGGATCGCACGCCGGGCCTTGCCAACGGCGCGGCGCTGAAGGCGCAGGCGGAAGAGGTGCTGCGCAGCCGGCTGGTCTATGAAGGAACGCGCATCGACCTGACCGATGCGGCCAACGCGCCGTGGTGGCTGATGTCGTCCGCCGATACCGAGGCGAACAAGGCGCTGATCGCGACGCTCGGCCGGCCGGGCTGGCAGGACGAAGGGCCACGGATGATGGTGGGCACCGCGATGCGCCAGCGCCGGGGGCACTGGGACACGACGACGGCCAACGCCTGGGGCGCGGTGGCGGTGCGCAAGTTCGCGGCACTCTATCCGGCGCAGGCGATCGCGGGGACGACGCGGGTGTCGCTGGCCGGGCAGACGGCGGCACGCAGCTGGCCGCTAGCCGCCGACGCGCGATTGGTGCGCCTGCCGCTGCCCGCGCGGCCGTCGCCGCTGGTGATGGCGCAGGAGGGTGGCGCGGGGCCGTGGGCGAGCGTGGCGGTGCGCGCCGCGGTGCCGCTGACCAAGCCGCTGGCCGCCGGCTATCGCCTGACGCGCAAGACGGAAGTGGTGCAGGCGCGCAATCCGGGCCGGCTGACGCGCGGCGACGTGGTGCGCGTGACGCTGACCGTCGACGCGTCGGCGGAGCGCAACTGGGTGGTGGTGAGCGACCCGGTGCCGCCGGGCGCGACGGTGATCGGCGGGCTGGGCGGGCAATCCGCGATGCTCGGCGAGGGAGGTGAGAGCGAGGGCGTGTCGCCGGCCTATATCGAACGCGGGCGCGAGGCCTGGCGCGGCTATTTCGCCTGGGTGCCGCAGGGGCGCTTCACCGTCAGCTACACGATGCGGCTGAACGGCGCGGGGCGGTTCCAGCTGCCGGCGTCGCGGGTGGAGGCGATGTATTCGCCCGACATCCGCGCGGCGGTGCCGGTGGGATCGGTGACCGTGGGGCTGAAGTGAGGACACGTGCCCGGAGAAGCTGAGCACGGGTTGGGCGGTACGCGGGCGGCTGAGGCGCCACTGACGCGCGGCGGTCGGGTGGCGATCGCGGCGATCCTGGCGATCGCGTCGCTCGTTGCCATCGCCGACTGGCTGACACGGCCGCCGCCGGTGCCGGGCTATGCGCAGGTGCGGGGGCGCTGGCAGCCGTCGGAGGCATGGCTGTACGACCGGAACGGGCGGCTGCTCGATTCATCGCGGGTCGATTTCGCGACACGGCGGCTGGCGTGGACACCGATCGACCGGATCGCGCTAGTGGTGCGCGAAACGATCATCGCCGCCGAGGACCGGCGCTTCGCGCACCATGACGGGATCGACTGGCTGGCGCTGGCCGGGGTGGCGCGCGATCGGGCGGAGGGCAAGCGCGGGCGCGGCGCGAGCACGATCACGATGCAGCTGGCGGGATTCCTGTCGCCGGCGCTGGCGCAGCCGGGCGCGCGCGGCTGGCGCGACAAGGTGCGCCAGATGCGCGCCGCCGCGGCGCTGGACGATCGCTGGAGCAAGGACCAGCAGCTCGAGGCGTATCTGAACCTCGCCGGCTTTCGCGGCGAAGCGCAGGGGATCGGCGCGGCGGCGCTCGGGCTGTTCGGCAAGACGCCGGAGAGCCTGTCACGCGACGATGCGCTGCTGCTGGCCGCCTTGCTGCCGAACCCGCAGGCGAGCGCCGACGCGGTGGCGCGGCGGGCATGCGCGCTGGCTGGCGGGCCGTGCGATCGCTTTCCCGCGCTGGCCGCGGCGATGCTGGGGCCCGCGCGCAGCCTGGCGCTGGACCCGGGGCTTGCGCCGCATCTTGCGGATCGGCTGCTGACCAAGCCCGGCCTGAAGGTGCGGACCACGCTGGACCTTGGCGTGCAGCGGATCGCGGCCACGGCGCTTCGCCGCCAGCTGCTGGGGCTGGGCGCGACGCGGGCGCGCGACGGGGCGGTGATCGTGCTGGACAATGCGAGCGGCGAGGTGCTGGCCTATGTCGGCGGGATCGGCGGCCATTCGACTGCGGCGTCGGTGGATGCGGCGGCGGCCTATCGTCAGGCGGGATCGACGCTGAAACCGTTCCTCTATGCCCAGGCGATCGAGCGGCGATACCTGACGGCAGCGTCGATCCTGGACGATTCCCCGGTGCAGCTGGACACGGCTTCGGGCCTTTACGTGCCGCAGAATTACGACCGCGCGTTCAAGGGACCGGTATCGGCGCGGGTGGCGCTGGCCGCGTCGCTGAACGTGCCGGCGGTGCGCACGCTGCTGCTGGTGGGGACCGACGCGTTCCGCGACAGGCTGTGGGACATGGGCTATCGCGGGCTGGTGGAGGACGGGAGCTATTATGGCTTCAGCCTGGCGCTGGGATCGGCGGAAGTGACATTGGGCGAACAGGCCAATGCCTATCGCGCGCTGGCGAACGGCGGGCGTTGGTCTCCGTTGCGGCTGACGCTGGATAGTCCGGCGGTGGCGGATCGGGCGGTGACGAGCCCGGAGGCGGCGTGGATCGTGGCCGACATGCTGGCCGACCCGGCGGCCCGATCGGGCACGTTCGGGATGGATTCGGCGTTGCGCCTGCCATTCTGGGCAGCGGTGAAGACCGGAACGTCAAAAGCGATGCGCGACAATTGGTGCGTCGGCTTTTCGCGCCGCTACACGGTGGCGGTATGGGTGGGGAACGTGGAGGGAGACTCCATGCGCGCCGTATCGGGGACGAGCGGGGCGGCGCCGGTCTGGCGTGACGTGATGATGGCGCTGGAACGGCGCGGGGCGCTGCCGGCGCCGCCGCGGCCCGGCCGAGTGGAGGCGAAGCGCGTGACCTTTGCCGCCGCACGCGAACTGCCGCGGACCGATTATTTCCTGACCGGCACCGGGCTGACGCGGGTGGCAGCGGCGCCGGCGAGCGCGCGCCGGCCGCGAATCTCCTCGCCGGTGATGGGCAGCGTCTATGCGCTGGATCCCGACATTCCGGCGGATCGCCAGCGGCTGGCGGTGGACGTGACCGGGGCCGCCGAAGCGCATCGGCTGCGGCTGGACGCACAGGATCTGGGCAGCGCCCAATCGGGGCCATTGCTGCGCACCGGGCCCGGTAAACATGAGCTCGCGTTAATTGATCCGGCGGGAAAAACCGTTGATCGCGTTACTTTCACGATCCGGTAGAACCAAAATAGGACAAGCGCGTTTGCCGGGATAGTCCCACCCCCTTTCGGGACTAGTGCCGGATCCCAAGCCAGGCACCGGCCGCGCTGCGGCGTTTCGTAGCGCGGCCGTACCTGTTTCTTTCGGACGGCTCAAGCATCCCACACAGCAAGAAAGCCGGGCGATCGCTCGCCCGGCTTTGCTTGTGGGATCCGCTTACCAGTAGAAGTTGCGGATGATGTCGAGCACGATGCCGCGGCGATAATCGACCAGCACGACGTCGTTATAGTGGCGCACCCAGCGCGAATTGGCGCGGACCGGGGGCAGGCGATAGCGCCACGGATCGTTGATCCAGTAACGCTGGCCATAATAGACCGGCGCGATACGGACGCCCGGCCGCCAGGCATTGTAGCGGAACGGCGCGCGCCAGTTGCCGCCGGCATAGAGCGCCCGGTTCTGATTGCGATAGACGCGCCAGTCGTCCCGGCCCCAGCGGCGATCGCGATCGCGCAGATCCTCACGATATTCACGGCGCGCATCACGCAGATCGCGGCGCTCCTCGCGAACATCGCGCCAGTCACCTCGGCGCTGCGCATCGCGCAGATCCCGCTGCTGTTCCCGAATCTCCTGCCGATCGCGGCGGAGCTCGCCATAAGACTGCGCACTTGCCATGCCCGGCAAAGCAACTGCGGCCATCAACGCTGGAATGATCAACTTACGCATGATCTGCACCTCCATCCCTTCGGCGCCGACGAAGTTTCGCCGCGCCATGGGAAGAAGAACTAGGCCGATTCTCCTGAACGGCCCGGGAATGTGTCAGTCAGCCAAGTGAAAGGATCATGTCGAAGGCGTTACGGATGCAAGCAACGCCTTCGCGAGGTTTATCAGCGGCCCGGGCCAGCCCCGGCACCGGCGGCGCCGACCGTGCCGATGTTACCGAACAGATCCTGGAAGAAGCCGCGCTTGCGGCCCAGCGTAGGCGTGGTCCGCTTCGCCGGATCGACCTTCGCCACCTGATCGGCGCCCCATTTGCGGATCGTGGCGACGTTGCCGGCATTGTCGAACGTGATCTGCACGGTCAGCGCCTCGCGCACCTTCGGCGTCTGGAACGAATAATTGCGGGTATCGCGCGAGACATAATACCAGTCGCCCTGGTTGAACTGACTGGCGAAGCTGGGCTGGCCGAGCGTGGCGAGCACCGACTGGCGCGTATCCACCCCGGGCTGAACCGAGTTCACCAGATCGGCATCGACGACATAGCCCTGGTGCGAGCGAAGCGGCGCGCAGGCCGATGCCGCGAGGGCGGCTGCGACAGCGAGCAGGAGGGGGAAACGCATGGCTACTCCGCAAAGAAAGCATAGGGCAAAAACACAGGGGCAACGGGCATCCCGTTGCGCCGACGGCCATTCCCCTCAATATGCCCGGCCGACAAACGACACAAGCGCGACAGGACGACACGATTTTGGCTCTTCTCGACCGGTTCCGGCGGCGTGACCGCAATGCGGCCGCCCCGCTGTATGGCGCCGTGGTGGCGCAGGCGCGCGAGGCGCATTGGTATCTCGACGGCGGCGTGCCCGATACGCTGGACGGTCGGTTCGACATGGTGGCGGCGGTGCTGTCGATGGTGCTGCTGCGGCTGGAGGTGGACGACGAGGGCGCCGGCCTGTCGATGGAAGTGACCGAGCAGTTCGTCGACGACATGGACGCGCAGGTGCGCCAGATCGGGTTCGGCGACATGGTGGTGGGCAAGCATGTCGGCCGCATGATGGGCATGCTGGGCGGCCGGCTGGGCGCCTATCGCGAGGGCGTGGCGGCGGGCGACCTGACGCCCGCGCTGGTGCGCAACCTGTGGCGTGGCGAGGCGCCGGCCCCGGCCCAATCAACTTATGTGAGCGAGCAGCTGCTGGCGTTCCGCCAGGCGCTGGACGCACGATCGCTGGACGAGCTGCGCGCGGGGCGGCTGGCATGACGCCGGAATTCTCCCGCCCGGTGCGGCTCGACACGATCGGCGAGGCGCCGCGTGTGATCAGCGTGGAGGCGGATGCGGCGGAGCGCGCCGCGCTGGCGACGCGATTCGGGCTGCCCGAGATTGCGCGGCTGGCGGGCGAGTTCACCGTGCGCCGCGATGCGGCCGGCATCCTGGTCGAGGGCCGGGTGACGGGGGCGGTGACACAGGCCTGCTCGATCACCGGCGATCCGCTGCCCGCCACGGTGGACGAGGCGATCACGCTCCGCTTCGTCGAGGAAGGCGAGGAAGGCGAGGAGATCGAGCTGGACGGCGATGCGATCGACGTGCTGCCGATCGAGGGCGGGGCGATCGACCTTGGCGAGGCGGCTGCGGAAACGCTGGCGTTGTCGCTCGATCCCTTCGCCCGCGCGCCCGGGGCGGAGGAGAAGCTGCGCGAGGCCGGGGTGATCCCGGACGACGAGGCGCGGCCGTATAGCGCGCTTGCCGCCGGGCTGGGAAAGCTGACGAAGAAGTAACGCGCGCTGCTCGGGGCGCGTCCCTCGACGGTGCTCGCGACGAGCGGGAGGCGCGGCCGCCACCCCGCGCGGGGTGGCGGATTGTAGGCCTAGCGCTTGGCGGCGCGGACGGCGCTGAGCGTGGTGCCGGCGGTGATCTGTTCCACGTCAGTCTTCAGGTGGAGCAGGCGGACGCCGGTTTCGGCCTGGGCACGGGCGAGGACCGGGGCGAAATCCTCCGTGCGCTCGATCGTTTCGGACCAGGCGCCATAGGCGCGGGCGAGCGCGGCGAAATCGGGATTGACGAGGCGCGTGGCGGAGGGCCGCTCGGGAAACTCGCGTTCCTGGTGCATGCGGATGGTGCCGTAGGCGCCGTTGTCGACGATGATCACCAGCATGTCGCAGCCGTGCTGGACCGCGGTGGCTAGTTCCTGCCCGTTCATCAGGAAATCGCCATCGCCGGCAAGCGCGACGACCGTGCGGCCGGGGCGGCGCAGCGCGGCGGCGACCGCGGCCGGGACGCCATAGCCCATCGCGCCGGCGGTGGGGGCAAGCTGCGTGCCCGGGCCGGCATAGGGCCAGTAGCGATGCCACCAGCCGGAGAAGTTGCCCGCGCCGTTGCAGATGATCGTATCCTTGGGCAGCGCGGCGCGCATCGCGGTGACGCAGGGGCCAAGATCCATGGTGACGCCGGGGCGGGCGGCGGGCGTGGACCAGACCTGATAGGCCTCGTGCGCCTCCAGATCGTGCGAGCGGGCGGGGCCGTCGACCAGCGCCAGCGCCTCGGCGAATTCGGCCATCGTGGCGCAGATCGCGAGATCGGTGCGGTATGTCATGCCGAGTTCGGTCGCGTCCGGGTGGACGTGGACGAGGCGCTGGCCGGGGTGCTCGGGATCGATCAGCGTATAGCCGTCGGTCGTCGCCTCGCCGAGCCGCGCGCCCAGCACGAGGAGCAGATCGGCGTCCTTGACACGCGCGACCAGTGCCGGGTTCGGGCCGTAGCCGAGGTTACCGGCATAGGCGGGGCAATCATTGGGCACCGCATCCTGGCGGCGGAAGGCGGCGACCAGCGGCACGCCGGCGCGATCGGCCCAGGCGGCGATGTCCTCCCCCGCCGGCGCATCCCAGCCCGCGCCGCCGATGATCGCCACCGGCCGCTCCGCAGTGGCGAGGAGATCGGCGAGCTGATCCATCGCATCGGGATCGGGCGCCTGGCCGACGCGCTCCACGCGCGGGCGATCGATCGCGACCACTTCGTCGAGCAGCATGTCCTCCGGCAGCGCGAGCACCACCGGGCCGGGGCGGCCGTTCATCGCCACGGCATAGGCGCGGGCGACATATTCCGGGATGCGGCGCGCATCGTCGATCCGCGCGGCCCATTTGGCGAGCGGCGCGAACATGGCGGCGAAATCCACCTCCTGAAACGCCTCGCGATCGCGCGTGCCGCGATCGACGTCGCCGATGAAGAGGATCATCGGCTGCGAATCCTGGCGGGCGACATGCACGCCGATCGAGGCGTTCGTCGCGCCCGGGCCACGCGTGACGAAGGCGATCCCGGGGCGATGCGTGAGCGTGCCGTCCGCGCAGGCCATGAAGGCGACGCCGCCTTCCTGCCGGCACGTCACCACCTCGATCGACGGCGTGTCGACGAGGGCGTCGAGCACCGCGAGGAAGCTTTCTCCCGGCACGGTGAAGATGCGGTCGCACCCTTGCGCGACGAGCTGGTCGACGAGGATGCGGCCGCCGGTGCGGCGCGAAGGTTCGGCGTGGTTCATGCCGGCAGCGTAGCGGGCCGCGCGCCGCGGCAAAAGCGTGACGTTGCGCCGCCCGGAGCGATCAGGCGGCGAGTTCCTTCAGTGGCACCGATGCGTCGGCGAGGCGATCGGCGGCGATCTGGGCGCGCTGTTCGACGAGCTTGCGGCCCTGGACGTAATCCTTGATCGCATTGACGCAGTCGAGCGCGATGACGCGGCCCTGCTTCAGGTAGATGAGCGAGAAGCTGCGGGTCGCAGGATCGCCGCGCAGGACGGTTTCGTCATGGCCGGTGGAGAGGCCGACCGTCTGGAGCTTCAGATCATATTGGTTCGACCAGAACCACGGCACCGCATTGTAGCTGGCTTCCTGGCCGGTGATCGACTTGGCCACTACGTTCGCCTGATCATTGGCGTTCTGCACCGATTCGAGCCGGATCTCGGCGCCGTCGGCGAAGCCGTTGGCGTGAAGCGCGCAATCGCCGATCGCGAACACGCCGGCGAGGCTGGTGCGGCATTGCGCGTCGACCGCGACGCCGTTGCCGCCAGCAGCACCGGCGGTGAGGAGCGGGGCGACGGCGGGGACGATGCCGATGCCGACGATCACCATCTGCGCCGGCACCACTTCGCCATCAGCAAGGCGCACGCCGGTGGCGCGGGTGCCATCGCCGAGGATGCAATCGACCGCGACGCCGAGCCGGACGTCGACGCCGTGGGCGCGATGCTCGCCCTCGTAGAAGCGGCTGAGCGGCTCTCCGGCGACGCGGGCGAGGACCCGGTCGAGCGCTTCGAGCAGGACGACCTTCTTGCCGAACTTGGCGAGGACTGCCGCGGCCTCGAGGCCGATATAGCCGCCGCCGATGACGACTGCCTGATCGACGCCGGCAAGCTCGCCCATCATGCGATCGGCGTCGGCGCGGGTGCGCACGGTGTGGACGCCGGCAAGATCGTTGCCGGCGCAGGTGAGGCGCCGCGGGCTGCCGCCGGTGGCCCAGACGAGATGCTCGTAGCCGAACGATCCGCCGGCTGCGGTGGTGACGGTGCGGGCGGCGGGATCGACGCTGGTGACTTCATGCCCGAGCAGCATCTCGACACCCCGTTCCTGCCAGAAGGCCTCGGGACGGATCAGGATGCGATCGAACGTCTTGTCGCCGGCGAGATATTCCTTGGAGAGCGGCGGGCGTTCGTAGGGCAGATCGGGCTCGGCACCGATCACGCCGATCGTGCCGTCGAACTTAGCCTGACGCAGCGCGATCGCGGCCTGGGCACCGGCATGGCCGGCGCCGACGATCAACACATCGAAACTGCGCATCGCGCTCCCCTCAGTCCTCTTTACGCGCTTCCCTGCAAGCCAACGGGCGCGAGGGCAAGCCTGAAGGGGCGTGCAATAGTGCTTGACAGCGTCACGCTGTTTGTGTACAAAACAGGAACATTGGAGAAGTGCAAGCGGCGGCTGAAGGCTTGCTTCTTCAATGAGCCGACGGGCCGGTGAGCGCGGGGGATGGGCCCCCGATGCTCCCGGCCCGTCGGCGTTTGGGGCACAGCGAAGCGGCGGATGGCGTGCGGGCGGTGGCCGGGTGCCTGCTGCGCGCGGCCGGCAGCAAGACAGGGGAGGGCGCGATGGGCGAAGCGTCGGACGGGCGGGCGTCGAAGGATCGGGCTTCGGGAGGGCGGGTTTCCAGCGGAAGGACGCCGCGGCGCAGGAGCGGTGGTGGCGCATCCCGGATACCGCGGGCGCCGAACGGCACGGGGCGCCGCGTCAGGGAACGGCAAGTGAAGTTCGTCAGCATGCTGGCGGAGACGTGCAGCGTGACGGCGGCAGCGCAGGCGGCAGGCGTGGCGGTGGCGATCTGCTATCGCTGGCGCGACGAGAATGCGGCGTTTGCCGGAGCTTGGGACGCGGCGATCGCGATCACCTACGACCGGCTTGAGGCGGGCCTGCTGCAGCATGCGCTGGCGACGGTGAAGCGGGCGGTGGGGGACGACGGAGCGGCGGGCCGCGGGGTTTCGGCGGCAGACCTGCAGTTTGCGGTCGGCCTGCTCGGGCGGCACCGCGGGGGTGACGAGCCGAAGAAGATCGCGGTGCGGGCCAAGCCGCTGCCGACCCGGGCGGAGACGGACGCGGTGTTGCAGCGAGCGCTCGACGGGCTGGCCCGCCGGGCGAAGGCGCATTGAGCCGCGACCTGTTGATGGAACTGGCGCTCAAGCCGCCGCGCGAGCGCCAGTTCGTGTTCGACCAGCTCAGCACGCCGCACAAGATTGAGCTTGCCGGGCGCTGGTACAAGTTCGCTCATAAGGGGCAGTTCTGGCCGGGTGACTCCTGGCGGGTGTGGCTGATCCGCGCCGGGCGTGGCTTCGGCAAGACGCGGGCGGGCGCGGAATGGGTGAGCCAGAAGGTGCGCGACATTCCGGGTGTGCGGATCGCACTGGTCGGCGCGACCTTCGAGGAGGCGCGTCGCGTGATGGTGGAGGGGCCAAGCGGGCTGCTGGCGGTGGCGCGGCTGAACGAGCATCCCGAGTGGAAGCCGACGCGCGGCGAGGTGCGCTGGCCGGATGGCGCCTGCGCGACCGTCTACTCGGCGGATTCGCCCGAAGGACTGCGCGGGCCGGAGCATCACATCGCCTGGTGCGACGAGCTGGCCAAGTGGCGGCGCGGCGACGCGGCGTGGGACAATCTGATGATGACGATGCGGCTTGGCGACCAGCCCAAGGTGGTGGTGACGACGACGCCGCGGCCCAATGCGCTGATGAAGCGGGTGAGGAACGGGCCGGACGTGGAGGAGACGGTTGGCCGCACGGTCGACAATCTGCACCTGCCGCTGAGCTTCCTCGACGCGATGCAGGCGAATTACGGCGGCACCGCGCTGGGCCGGCAGGAGCTGGACGGAGACTTGATCCAGGATGTCGCCGGCGCCTTGTGGACGCGGGCGGTGATCGAGGCTGCGCGTGTGGCCAGCATGCCGGCGGTGCGGCGCATCGTCGTCGGTGTCGATCCGCCGGCGGGCGTCGGCGGCGACGCGTGCGGGATCGTCGCGGTGGCGCTGGGCGAGGATGATCGCGGCTATGTGATCGAGGATGCCAGCATCGTCGGGGCAACGCCCGAAGTCTGGGCGGCGGCGGTGGCGGCCTGCGTCGCGCGGCACGGCGCCGACCATGTGGTGGCCGAGGCGAACCAGGGCGGCGCGATGGTGCAATCGGTGTTGCTGGCGGCGGAAGATACGCTGCCGGTGAGCCTAGTGCATGCGAGCCGCGGCAAGGTGGCGCGCGCGGAACCCGTGGCGACGCTCTATCGCCGGGGACGGGTGAGCCATGTCGGCGCGTTCCCCGGGCTGGAGGACGAGCTTTGCGGTCTGGTGACGGGCGGCGGCTATGAAGGGCCGGGGCGATCCCCCGACCGCGCCGACGCTTTGGTCTGGGCGCTGACCGAGCTGATGCTGGGGCGCCGCGGGAAGGCTTCGGTGCGAACGGTGTAGCGTGGCTTGCCGGTTCGGGCGCCGCGCAATCGGGAGAGACAGATGAAATGGTTCGGCTGGAAGGCCGGGCGCGAGGGATCGCGCCCGGCCTTGTCGCGTGGGGGACAGGCGCTGGCGGGCGGGGACTGGCCGCAAGGCTATGATGCGCAGGTGCGTGCCGGCTATCTCGGCAATGCGGTGGCGCAGCGGGCGGTGCGGCTGGTGGCGGAGGCGGTGGGATCCGCGCCGCTCGACGCGAGCGATCCTGAACTGCTGGCGCTGGTGACGCAGAAGACGGGCGGGCGGCGGCTGGGCGAGGTGGTGGCGGCGCAGGTTCTGCTGCACGGCAATGCCTTCATCCAGATGCTGCGCGATGCCGACGGGGCGGTCGCGGAGCTGTTCCCGCTGCGCCCCGAACGGATGTCGATGGCGCTCGATGCGGCCGGGTGGCCCGCGCTGTATCGCTACACGGTTGCCGGGCGGGTGAGCGAGATTGCGCCCGATGCGGTCATCCATGTGCGCGGGTTCCACCCGCTGGACGATCATTATGGGCTGGGCTGCCTTGGCGCGGCATCGGCGGCGATCGCGGTGCACAATGCCGCGGCGCGCTGGAACAAGGCGCTGCTCGACAATGCGGCGCGCCCGTCCGGCGCCCTCGTTTATGATCCGGGCGATGGCTCCGCGCTGTCGGCAGAGCAGTTCCGGCGGCTGCGTGAGGAGATGGACGCGGGCTTCGCGGGCGCGGGCAATGCCGGGCGGCCGATGCTGCTGGAAGGCGGGTTGAAGTGGCAGGCGCTGAGCCTGTCGCCAGCGGACATGGACTTCGTCGGGCTGAAATCCGCCGCCGCGCGGGAGATCGCGCTGGCCTTCGGCGTGCCGCCGATGCTGCTCGGCCTGCCGGGCGACGCGACCTACGCCAATTATCGCGAGGCCAACCGCGCGCTGTGGCGGCTGACGGTGCTGCCGCTGGCGGATGCGGTGTTCGGGGCGATTGCCGCCGGGCTGGGCGAGCAGTTCGCCGAGGCGCGGATCGAGATCGATCCCGATCGCGTGCCGGCACTGGTGGAGGATCGCGAGCGGCTGTGGGCGATGGTGTCCGCCGCCGATTTCATTTCCGCCGACGAGAAACGGCAGATGGTGGGGTGGGCGCAATGACAAGGTCTGGCGGAAGCGGGAATATCCTGGCGCAGCTGATCGCGCAGGGCGCGGCGGCCGGCGCCGACATGGCGACGCTGCGCGCGATCATCGAGGAAGCGGGGGAGCTTGGCGCGACCCGCGCGCTGCGGCGGCTGGGGCTGGCCGACGATGCCGCGACCCGCGACCTGGCCGAATTGCGTGAGCTGCTGACCGCGTGGCGCGACGCGAAGCGGACGGCGTGGAAGGCGTTTGCCGGCTGGATCGCCGCGCTCGTGCTGGCGGTGCTGGCGGTGAAGCTGGGGTTCGGGGAGTGGGTGAGTTGAGCCTCAGGTTTCAGGGCTTTGCCGCGGTGTTCGACCGGGTGGACCGCGCAGGCGACGTGTTCCGCCGCGGCGTGTTTGCCGACGCGGGGCCGGTACCCTTGTTGATGCAGCATCGCGGCAGCCCTGTTGGCGAGATCTGGGCGATCGGCGAGGATGCGCGCGGGCTGTGGATCGAGGGCGCGGTGATCGAGCCCCGGGTGGCGCGGCTGGTGCGCTGCGGGGCGCTGCGCGGCCTTTCCGTCGGCTATCGCGCGCTGGCGACACAGCAGGGCGCGTGGCGCGAAGTGCTGCGTGCGCGGCTGATCGAGGTGAGCCTGGTGGCGGTGCCGATGCAGGCGGCGGCGCGCGTCGAGGCAGTTTTCGAGATCTGAAGTCGGGTGCCCGTGGCGGGCGCCCCTCCACCGTCTGGCTCTGCCGGATGGTCCCCCTCCCCGAGCGAGCTCGGGGAGGATTTTCTTGTTGGGAGAAGAGCATGAGCGAATTGGTGGTGGCACGGCCGGTGCTCGAGGGTGCGGCGGCAGTGGGCGATGCGGCGTTCGCCGGCTTCGTGCGCAGCGGCGCGGTGATGGAGATGAAGGCCTTTTCCGGGCTGAGCGGGGATGCGGGCGGCTATACGTTGCCCAGGGAGATCGATGCGACGATCGACGCGACGCTGAAGGCGGCATCGCCGATCCGCGGCATCGCCAATGTCGTGAAGGTGGGCAGCGCCGGCTATCGCAAGCTGGTGACGACGGGCGGCACACCATCGGGCTGGGCGGCCGAGAACGGCGCACGCACTGAGACGGCGACGCCGAGCTTCGTCGAGATCGCGCCGCCGATGGGCGAGCTCTATGCCAATCCTTCCGCGACGCAGGCGATGCTGGACGACGCCAATTTCGATGTCGAGGAGTGGCTGGCCGGTGAGATCGCCGCGGAGTTCGCCAAGGCGGAAGGGGCGGCGTTCGTCAACGGCAACGGGACGAACCGGCCCAAGGGCTTCCTGCAGCAGCCGACCGCGGCGATCGGCGATGCGACCCGCCCCTTCGGGACGCTGCAGCACGTGCTGGCCGGCGCGGCGGGCGATTTCGGGAGCAATCCGCAGGAGCGGCTGATCGACCTGGTCCAGGCGCTGCGCGCGCCATACCGTCAGGGCGCGAGCTTCGTGATGAACGCGGCGACGCTGGCGCGCATCCGCAAGTTCAAGACCAGTGACGGCGCGTTCGTGTGGCAGCCGAGCCTGTCGGCCGGGCAGCCGGCGACGCTGCTCGGCTATCCGGTGGTGGAGGCCGAGGACATGCCGGACATGGCCGCCAACACGCTGTCGATTGCCTTCGGCAATTTCCGTGCGGGCTATCTGATCGCCGAGCGGCAGGAGACGGTGATCCTGCGCGATCCTTACTCCAACAAGCCGTTCGTGAACTTCTACGCCACCAAGCGCGTCGGCGGCTGCGTTTCGAACAGCGAGGCGATCAAGGTGATGAAGTTCGCCGCGGCGTGATGCCGGTGCCCCTCCCGCCGATCGGCGGGAGGGGATTGTTCTGGATCGTCCGGGGAGACGTTCATGACGGTTTCGGAGGTGCCGTCCGCCGCGATTGCCGCGGCGGTGGGGGAGGCGCGCGTGCTGCTTCGGCTGGAGGGCACGGGCGAGCAGGCGCTGCTGGAGCGGCTGGCGGCGAGCGCGATCGCGCTGGCGGAGGCGTTCACCGGCACGCTGCTGATAGCGCGAGGGCTGGCCGAGGTGCTGCCGGCGGCGGCGGGGAACTGGCAGCTGCTGTCGGCAGTGCCGGTGCGGGCGATCAGCAATGTGGCCGGCCTGCCGGCGGACGGCGCTGCGTTCGCACTGCCGGCAGGGGGCTTTGCCGTCGACGTGGATGGTGAGGCGCGCGGATGGGTGCGCGTGATTGCGTCAGGTGCGGCGGGGCGGGTGACGGTGAGCTATTCGGCGGGGCTGGCGGATGACTGGGCCGGGGTGCCGGCGCCGATCGCGCAAGGCGTTGGCTTGCTCATCGCGCACCTCTTCAACGATCGCGAGGCGGGGCAAGCACCGCCGGCGGCGGTCGCGGCGCTGTGGCGGCCCTATCGCCGCATGCGGCTGACGGCGGAGGCCCGGGCTTGAGCGCCGCGGTGCCGCTTCAGGCGGCGATGGTGGCGGCGCTGAAGGAGATCGTCACCGCTTACGATGCGCCGCCGGTGCGAGCGGCGCTGCCGTACGGGCTGGTCGAGGATCCGGTGCTGGCGCGCTGGGGCGGGGCGGGGATCGACGGGCGCGAGGGGCGGGTGCGGATCGTGCTGCACGATGCCGGCGAGCGGCCGGTGCGGCTGCGCATGCTGATGGCGGCAGCGGAAGGCGCGGTGGCGGCGCTGTCCGGCGCGATCGGCGAGGGATGGCGCGTCGTCGCGCTGCGGCTGGTGCGCGGACGCATCGCGCGGGCGGGCGGCGGCGAGCGCTGGACCGCGACGAGCGAGTTCGCGGTGAAACTCTATCGGGAGGAATAGGCATGGCGGTGGAGAAGGGTTCGGCGTTCCTGCTGAAGGTGGGCGATGGCAGCGCGACGCCGGCATTCGCGACGGTGGCGGGCATGCGCACGACGCAGCTGAGCATCAACGGCGAGGCGGTGGTGGTGACTCACAAGGGATCGGGCGGCTGGCGCGAGCTGCTGTCGGGCGCGGGCGCGCGCAGCGTCAGCGTGTCGGCGGCGGGGGTGTTCACCGGATCGGCGGCGGAGACGCGGGTGAAGACCAATGCGCTTGCCGGTACGATCGACGATTATCGGCTGAGTTTCGAAAGCGGCGAGACGCTGACCGGCCGGTTCCTAGTGACGCGGCTGGACTATGCCGGGGATTTCAACGGCGAGCGCAGCTACACCGTGAACCTCGAAAGCTCCGGCGCGGTGGTGGCCGCATGAGCGCGGCGAACCTAGCCCGCGGCGAGGCGAACCTGCGGGTGGCCGGGGAGCTGCTGGTGCTGCGGCCGAGCTTTGCCGCGCTGGTGGCGGCGGAGGAGGAGCTTGGGCCGCTGTTCGCGCTGGTGGAGCGGGCCGCCGAGGGGCGGATGGCGCTCAGCGAGCTGGTGGCGCTGTTCTGGCACTGCCTGCGTGATCGACCGCCGGCGCTGACCCGCGATTCGCTGGGCGAGGCAGTGGCGGCGCAGGGGCTGACCGCGGCGATGCCGGCGCTGAGGCTGCTGCTGGGCCAGATCCTGGCAGGACGGTGACGTTCGCGGAAAACGCGGCGCGGCTGGCGGGCTGCGCAGGCGTGGCGTTCGGCTGGTCGCCGGACCTGTTCTGGCAGGCGACGCCGGCGGAGTTGAGCGCGCTGGTGCGGGCGCTGGGCGGCGAGGAGCAGTCCGCCCCGCCCGATCGCGCGATGATCGCGCGGCTGAAGGGGACATTTCCCGATGGATGAGGATTTCGACCGCATGCTGGTGAGCGTGCGGGCCGACACAGCCGGCTTCGCGCGCGATGTCGCCGAGATGCGCGCCGCGCTGGAGGGGCCGCTGTCGACCGGAGCAGACCGCGCCGGGCGGGCGATCGAGACGACGCTCTCGCGCGCGGTGCGGACTGGCAAGCTGGGATTCGAGGACCTGAAGCGCGCGGCGCTTTCGGTGCTGGACCAAATTGCGGCGGGCGCGCTGCGGACCGGGATCGAAAGCGTGCTCGGCGGCGGGGCGCAGCCGGCGGGGGCCGGGCTGCTGTCCGCGTTGATCGGGGCGATCGGCGCACCGGGGCGGGCGACCGGCGGGCCGGTATCGCCGGGGCGGCCGTTCTGGGTGGGGGAGCGGGGGCCGGAGCTGTTCGTGCCCACGGCGGCCGGATCGGTGATGCCAAACGGTGGCAGCGGGACCCCACGCGACGTGCGGGTGAACATCACCGTCAACGCCGCGAGCGAGGCAGCGCCGGCTGCGCTGGCCCGATCGAGCCGGCAGGTAGCGCGGGCCGTGCGGGCAGCGCTTGCAGGAGCGGATGACTGATGGGCCATTGTCTCGTCGCCGCGCGCGGCGCGCACCATGAAGCAGGCGTCATCACGCGCTTCGACCCGCGGTTCTGGACGGTGAATTTCCCGCGGCCGATGATGGCGGCGGTGACGACGAGCGCGCCGGACGCAATGCGCGTCGACTGCGTCTTCTATCGTAAGAATGATCTCGCCGGGCTGATCTGGGCGGCCGAGGACCGCCACGATCACCCGCTGTTGGCGTATGAGACAGCGCGCGATTTCCGCCGCTGCCGCCTGTCGTTCCGCTGGCAATCGTCAGGCGTGCGGCCGCTGGACGCCACGCACGGCCCGGTGCTGACGATCGAGGGGCGCGACGCCGCGGGCGTGGCGCGATCCTGGTACGTGCGGCTGTGGAATTATGCCCAAGGCACGCCCGAGGATGCCCAGGTGTCGATCGACTTCGCGAACGTCGTGGGCGGTTTCCAGCTGCCGGCGGAAGCAGATCCGGTGTGGGCTGGGGACGTCGATCGCATGTTCCTGTCGTTGGTCGCGCCCGATTATGACGAAAGCGATCGCCCGCTGGCGGCGCCGGCTGAGGGCTGGGCGGAGCTTAGCGCGATCCGGTGTGACGGACCGGGATCAGTGCTGGCGATCGGCGAGGCGGTGCTGCCGGAACATGGCCTGGCGATCGCCAATGGCTATGACGACACGTATCACCTGACGCCGGCGCGTGTGCTGCGGACCATGCTTCACCTCGGGTACCGCGGGGCGATCGTCCATTATGTGGGCATGAGCCATTATTTCCGGCTCGACGGCGACCTCAAGGTCACCGGCACGCTCAATGCGCCTTGTGTCGCCTGGCACCGTGGCTTTGCCGAAGGCGCGACGCAGCTTGGCTATGACGTGATCTGGTCCCTCTCGTACGAATTGTTCGACGCGCATTGCCCGGAAGCGTGGAAGCAGCGCGATGCGGAAGGCGCGCCGGCGTTGACCGGGTGGGAGCCGCCTTCGACCCTGCTGTCGCCGGCCAATGCGACGGCGATGGCCTATCTGCAGGCGATCGCACTGGCGTTCGTCGGGATCGGCGCGGCGGCCGGGCTGGCGGCGAAGTTCCAGGTGGGGGAACCCTGGTGGTGGGTGAAGGCGGACGGGCGCCCCTGCCTGTACGATGCGGCCGCCGTGGTGGCCTTCGCGCCAGTGCCGATCCCGAGCGTCAACGGCCCGCAATCTGCGGCGCAGCGCGCGACGCTCGATACGGCAGGTGCGATGCTCGCCGGATCGACGGCGGCGCTGTGCCAGGCGGTGCGGGGGGTGCACCCGGCGTGCGAGACGTTGCTGCTTACCTATCTGCCCACCGTGCTGGACGCCAAAGCGCCGGAAGCGAAGCGGATGAACATGCCGCTCGGTTGGGCGAGCCCGGCCTTCGACGTGCTGCAGCTGGAAGATTACGACTGGGTGGTGGCGGGCGATACCGCCTCCACCGCGGCGGGCGTCGCGCTGGCGAGTGCGCGGCTTGGCTATCCACCCGAGCGACAGGATTATTTCTCGGGCTTCGTGCTGCGGCCGGAGGACAGGGGACAGTGGCCGGCGATCGATGCGGCGGCGGATGCGGCGCGCCGGCGCGGGGTGCGGCGGGCGCATGTATGGGCGCTGCCGCAGGTGATGCGCGACGGCTTCGTTCACTGGGACGAGCGGCAAGGGGAGGATGAGGTGGAAGCATTCGACGACGTGCTGTTCCCGTTGGAGCTGGGCCGCGAGGCGGAAGTGAGCCCCGGCTTTTCCACCGCGATCGTGACGAGTGCCGGCGGGCGGGAGAGCCGCAACGCGAGCTGGGCGGCGGCAAGGACGCGCTATGATGCCGGGCCGGGCGTGCGCAGCGAGGCGGATATCGCGACGTTGCTGGGCTTCTTTCGCGCGCGGATGGGGCCGGCGCGCGCCTTTCGGCTGCGTGACCCGTTCGATTCGATCGGGGAGGACGAGGTGATCGGCCGAGGCGACGCCGTGACGCGGCGCTTCCCACTGGTAAAACACTACGGAGGCGCGGAGCGGCGGATCACGCGGCCGGTGGCGGGCAGCGTGGCGGTGACGGTGGATGGCGCGGCGGAGCACGGCTTCAGCGTGGAAGCGGGCGGCATGATCGTCCTCGACGTGGCGCCGGCTGCTGGCGCGGTGATCGCGGCGTCCTACATCTTCGACGTGGCGGTGCGGTTTGCCGAGGATCAGCTGATCGTCGCACGCGCGACCTTCCTGGCCGGGTCGGCGCCGTCGGTGCCGCTGGTCGAGGTGCGCGAGGCATGAGCGATCGGCTTTCGACCATCGCGATGCTGTGGTTGCTGTCGCGTCGCGATGGCGTGACGATCGGGCTGACCGATCACGACCGCGACCTGATCGTGGAGGGGCAGCTGTATCGTGCAGCGCCCGGCATGACGCCGTCGGCGATCGAGCGCGGCGACGGGCTGGACGGGGCCGCGATGGAGGCGCGCGGGGCGCTGACAGCGGGTGCGGTGACCGAGCGGGATCTGGCGATCGGACGTTGGGACGGCGCGCGGGTGAGCGTTGCCGCGGTAGATTGGGCGATCCCTGGCGCGCCAGTGTCGCTGGGCGAAGGTACGATCGGCGCGATCGAGATCGACGAGACCGGCTTCACGGCCGAGCTGCGCGGCGTTGCGGCTCGGCTGGACCGCCCGGCGACGGAAGTGACGAGCGCGGCTTGTCGCGCAATGCTGGGCGACCACCGCTGCCGCGTGCCAATGGCGGGGCGGCGGCGCTTCGCGCGGGTGGTGGCAGCCACGGGCGGGCTGCTGACGCTGGACCGGGTGGAGCCGAGCGCGGACGCTTATGGCGGTGGCCGGTTGCGCTGGTTCGGTGGCGAGGCATGCGGGCTGGAGAGTGCGATCGCGCAGTCGGAAGGGGCGACGGTGTTGCTGCGCACGCCGCCGCCGGTCGCCGTCACGCCGGGAATGCTGGTCGAGGTGCAGGAAGGCTGCGACAAGATCCTGGCGACCTGTAGCGGGCGGTTCGACAATGCCGCGAACTTCCGCGGCGAGCCGTATCTGCCCGGCATGGACCTGCTGACGCGTTATCCGGGCGCGTGACACGCGGAGAACGCGTCGCGGCGGCGGCGCGGGGGCTCGTAGGGGTACCGTTTCGGCTCCACGGGCGTGATCCGGCGACGGGGCTCGATTGCGTCGGCGTGGTGGCGCTGGCGCTGCGCGCGAGCGGCCATAAGGGCGCGGTACCGGAAGGATACCCACTGCGCAGCGGCGATGTCGCGCGGTTCCGAAATTGTTTTGATGGGCTGGTGCCAAGCGCGGGCATCGGGGCGGGGGATGTGCTGCTGTGCCGCAGCGGACCCGGGCAGGTGCATCTCGCAATCCATGTCGGGAACGGGTTCGTCCACGCCGATGCCGGCCTTCGCCGCGTCGCCGAGCGCCCGGGGGTGCCGCCGTGGCCGATGCTGGGCGCCTGGCGCATCGCCGGCAATGAACAGGAGGCAGGTTGATGGCGACGCTGGTGTTGACGGCCGTCGGCGGACTGGTCGGCGGACCGCTGGGGGCGGCGCTTGGCGCCACGCTCGGCCGGGCGGTGGACGGCGCGGTGCTGTTCAAGCCACGCGGGCGGCAGGGGCCGCGCCTTGCCGATCTGGCGGTGCAGACGTCGAGCTATGGCCGATCGATCCCGAGGATCTACGGCCGGATGCGCGTGGCGGGACAGGTGATCTGGTCAACCGACCTCATCGAGCATCGCGGCGAGCGGGGCGGGGGCAAGGGGCAGCCGAGCGTCACGAGCTACAGCTATTCGGTGTCCTTCGCGGTCGCCATATCGAGCCGTCGAGTGCGGCGTATCGGGCGGATCTGGGCGGACGGGAACCTGCTGCGCGGCGCGGCGGACGACTGGAAGGTGAAGACCGGCTTCCGGCTGCATGACGGCGACGAGGCGCAGGAGGCCGATCCGCTGATCGCGAGCGCGGAAGGGATCGGCCGGGCACCGGCGCATCGCGGCCTTGCCTATGTGGTGTTCGAGGATCTGCCGCTGGAGGCGTTCGGCAATCGCATCCCGTCGCTGACCTTCGAGGTGGTGGCGGACGAAGAGGATGTGCCCGTCGGCAGGATCGCGCAGGATCTTGGCGGTGGGACGATCGTGACGGCTGAAGCCGCGATGCCGCTGGCGGGGTTTGCCGCCGACGGGGATTCCGTCCGCGACGTGGTCGAGGCGCTGGCCGCTATGTCCGGCGCGTGGTTCGGCCCGGTGGCGGGCGGTGTGACGATGCGCGCGGGCGACAGCCCGGATCGGGTGATCACCGACGAGGGCCCGATGCGGCGGATCGCGGCGGCGGATCAGGCGCCGGCGACGGTATGCGTCGCGCATTATGATCCAGAACGTGACTGGCAGATCGGGGTGCAAAGCGCGGCGCGGCCGGAGCGCTCTGGCAGTGTTCAGCAGGTGGAGATCGCTGCCGCATTGCCCGCCCCGGCGGCAAGGGGGGCGGCCGAACGGATGCTGGCGCGCGTCGAGAGCGAGCGGCGCACGCGCCGGGTGACCGGTGACCTGACGATGATCGAAGTTCTGCCCGGCGAGGTGGTGACAATCGCGGGTGAGGGCGGCGGCCGCTGGCGGCTTCGCGGAACAACGCTGGAGCGGCATCAGGTGGCGCTTGACCTTGTCGCGCTGGCGCCGGCGGCGTTGCCGGCCCTGGCAGCGAGCCCCGGGCGGGTGCTGCGGGCACGGGACAACCCGCTCGGCGCCACGATCCTACACGCTGCGGAACTGCCGCCGATGGGCGAGTTCGTGCCCGGCGCGCCGAGCGTGACGATCGTGGCGGCCGGAACCGGGGCGGGGTGGCGGCGCGCGGCGCTTCAATACAGTGTCGATGATGGCGCGTCGTGGAGCCCGGCTGGCGGCACGGCGGCGGCGGGGATCGTCGGCAGCTTGATCGCAGCGGTTCCCGCAGGGCCGGCCACCATCGTGGATCGCGTGGCGGTGATCCGGGTGAAGCTGGCGCACGGCGCGATGATGCTGGGTGATGCCGATGCCGCGGCGCTCGACCGGGGAGCTAACCTGGCGCTGGTGGGCGAGGAACTGGTGCAGTTCGGCCGGGCGCGGATGATCGAGGGCGGCGCGTGGGGACTCAGCGACTTGTGGCGCGGGCGGCGGGGGACAGTGCCCGCGCCGATCGCAGTGGACGCGCGCTTCGTGTTGATCGAGCAGGCCGCGGCGAGGCGGCTCGCGGTTGACGCTGCACCGGGCGGGCGTGTGCTTCTCTACGCAAGCGGGGCGGGCGACATGGTTCCCGCATCTGCCGAAGTCGTGCTGAGCGGTGCGTCGATTCTGCCGCCGGCACCCGTCCGGCTTCACGCCGCGGCTGTGGCCGAGGGAACCATGTTGCAATGGCGGCGGCGCAGTCGGACGGACTGGCGGTGGCGCGACGGCGTGGATGCGGCGCTGGGCGAGGAAGCGGAGGCGTATCTCGTCACGGTGACGGAGGCCGGTGGCGAAACGGCGACGTTCGAAACATCGACACCGTCATTGCTCCTCGACGCGCAATACGTGAGCGCGGGCTCCAGGGTTTCTGTCCGCCAGCGCGGCACCCACGGCGTCTCCGCCGCGGCCGAGATCATTCTCTAAGAAGGACTGGTTCCATGACCGATGATCGGACTGCTCGCCTGGGCCTGCCGCTGCTGCACGCCGGTCAGGCGCAGAAGGAGATGGACCATAATGAAGCGCTGCTTCGGCTCGACCTTGCCGTGCAGCCGGTGGTGATCTCGATCGGCCGGAACGATCCGCCTGATGCACCGGAGACGGGCGCGTGCTGGGTGGTCGGCAGCGATCCCGTAGGGGCGTGGGCGGGCCGAGCAAATGCCGTCGCCGGTTGGACGCAGGGCGGCTGGCGGTTCCTTGCGGCGATTGCGGGGATGAGCGTTTCACGGCGCGACGACGGCATGCCAGCGCGGTTCGATGGAAACACTTGGGTGATCGGTGCATTGCAGGGGAGCGCATTGTTCCTCGGCGGCGTTCAGGTCTTGTCGGAGCGCCAGCCGGCGATCGCGGACCCGAGTGGGGGCGGCACGATTGATGCGGAGGCGCGGGCGGTGCTGGGCAGCGTTCTTTCTGCGCTGCAAGAGCATGGCTTGATAGGCCGCTAAAAAAGGTGTGGCACTTCGGCAACAGGTCTCGCCTTTTGTATTCTTGCGTGGAAACCAAGCTTTCGATAGGGAGTTTGCCTTGTCCGTAGTGACACTGATGAAAGGGGACTAAGATGCGGAAGCTTGCCGTAGTACTGGCGCTCGCCTCCACCGCACTCGCCTCGCCTGCACTCGCCCGCGACAATGCGTGGTACGTGGGCGCCGAGTTCGGCGGAATGATCGTCGAGGACATCACCTACGACATCTCCACGCCCACCACCACCGGCACCGGCACCGTCAATAGCGATTACGGCTATGACGCTGACGGCATCGTTGGTTACGATTTCGGCGGTTTCCGCCTGGAAGCGGAAGTCGCGTACAAGTCGGCTGATCTCGACAGCTACGCGTCGAGCCTGCCGACGCCGTTCAACAACGGCATCGCCGCTCCGAACACCTTCGACCTCGCTGGCGGCCGTACCACGGCGCTCAGCTTCATGGTCAACGGCTTGCTCGACTTCGGTGACGATGACGGCATCCAGGGCTTCATCGGCGGTGGTGCCGGTGTGGCGCGGGTCAAGGCACGCGTTGCGCTCAACCAGCGCGGAAGCTTCCTGAACGACTCGGACACCGTCTTCGCTTGGCAGGGTATCGCGGGTGTCCGTGCGCCGCTGACTGACAATGTCGACGTCTCGCTGAAGTACCGCTTCTTCAACGCCGACAACGTCAAGCTGGTCGACGTGCTGAACCGTGGCTTCGAGGGCCGGTTCCGCTCGCACAGCATCCTGGGCGGCCTGACCTACAACTTCGGCGAACCGGCTGCTCCGCCGCCGCCGCCGCCGCCGCCGCCGCCGCCTCCCCCCCCGCCGCCGCCGCCGCCGCCGCCGGAAGTGGTCTGCTCGCCGGGTCCGTTCATTGTCTTCTTCGAGTGGGACAAGTCGGACATCACTCCGGAGGCTTCGTCGATCCTCGACAACGCCGTCACGCAGTACCAGTCGTGCGGCAACGCGCAGGTCATGCTGGCCGGCCACGCCGACCGCTCGGGTTCGGCCTCGTACAACGTGGGTCTCTCGCAGCGTCGTGCAGACGCGGTGAAGGCTTACCTCACCTCGCGTTCGATCCCGGATGGCGTGATCTCGACGGAAGCGTTCGGCGAAAGCCGCCCGCGCGTCGACACCGCCGACGGTGTGCGCGAAGTGCAGAACCGCCGCGTGGAAATCACCTACGGCCCGGGTGCGGGTCAGTAAGGCTGACGCCTACAAGGCTGAAAGATTGGGGAGGTCGGTTCGCCGGCCTCCCTTTTCTTTTGTGTTACTGTTTCGGGGCGCGCAGTAACTAACCTCGTGGAAAATGTTGCCGCTCGGTTGAACTGTGCTCCTAGCCATTGAAGTAGCGTGACTTTTTTGCAGCGCTGGCCTCGGAGGCGTGGCGTGACGCTTCCTGCGGTCAGCGGAAGCAAGCACAAGGGCGAGCTGATTTCGTCAGGCCGATAAGCCGCACCGAGGATGAATGGTCAGGCGCCGCCGTCCCCGTTCTCGCCTCCTTGCCCATCTCGCCCCTCGACCGGCCCCATTCGGTTTGGCGCACGTGTTCGTTACGCCGCAATTGGTTCCGGTCATCATCTTGGGAGATCGACCATAGGCAGCGCGTCTGCCGGGCCGTAGCGGGAGGATGTCAGATAGCGCGCATGCGACTGTCGATCGTCGCCCGCGCGCTTCGATGCGGCAGGTAGAACGGAGCTTCCGGCGGCTTGGCTGGTTATTCCGGCTGGGCGAGACCTAAAGCGGGGCCGTGGCGCAGACAGGGGTAGGATGAATACACCAAGGATTTCGGGGCTGCTGGAGACAGCGCTCTATGTGGACGACATGGCGCGAGCCGCGCGGTTCTTCCGTGATGTCCTGAACCTCGCCCCGATGATCGAGAGCGATCGGCTGACCGCCTTCGATGCCGGGCGCGGCGGCGTGTTGCTGGTGTTCGCGCGTAGCCAATCAATCGAAGATGTGCAGATCCCGGGCGGGACCATTCCTGGACACGACGGCAGCGGGCCGCTTCACATGGCCTTCGCGATTGCGGATGACGCCTACGAGCCGTGGCGCGCGCATCTTGTGAAGAATGATGTCCGCATCACGCATGAGGTGCAATGGCCGGCAGGTGGGCGTAGCCTGTATTTCGAGGACCCCGACGGCCATGTGCTCGAATTGGCCACGCCAGGATTGTGGAAGAATGATGCCGAGCATCCGGGGCGCTTGCCTGCGGGAACCAAGTGACGGAATGCAGCGATGTCGCTGACCAGATTATCCAGGGAGAAAACGTGATCCTGCGCAGCTTGTTCGTCGCCAGCCTGCTGGCCTCCACCGCCTGCTCTGCCGAGCCGCAAGGAATGTCGAACGCGGGGGACGCGCCTGCCGCGACGACCGCCGGAGCCAAGCCGTTCGTCGAGACCGTTGTCGCCGATTTCGACGCGCCGTGGGCGATGACGTTCCTGCCCGATGGGCGGATGCTGGTGACGGAGAAGGCGGGCAGCCTGCTGCTGGTATCCGCGGACGGCAAGACGCGCTCCACGATCGCGACGCTGCCGGTGGATAGCGCCGGACAGGGCGGACTGATGGACGTGGTGCTGGCGCCCGATTTCGCCACCTCAAAGCGCGTGTATCTCAGCTGGTCGATGGCTGGGCCGGGCGGCAAGGGTGTGGTCCTGTCGCGTGGCGTGCTGGATGAGACGGGCGGCAGCCCCAAGCTGCAGCAGATCGAGGAGCTGTTCCGGGCGACGCCGTTCGTTGAAGGCAACGGCCATTATTCCGGGCGGATCGCCTTCTCGCCGGATGGCAAGTATCTGTTCTTCACAAACGGCGAGCGGCAGAAGTTCGATCCTGCTCAGGATCCAAAGGCCACGCTCGGCAAGGTGCTTCGCCTGACGCTCGACGGGAAGCCGGCACCGGGCAATCCGCTTGCCGCGCAGGGCTTCCACCCGGCGGTGTGGAGCTATGGCCACCGCAACCTGCTTGGCATTGCTTTCGACGCGCAGGGGAACCTGTGGGAGCAGGAGATGGGGCCGAAGGGCGGCGACGAGCTCAACCTTGTCCTGCCGGGGCGCAACTATGGCTATCCCAAGGTATCGAACGGGGACCATTATGACGGGCGTCCGATCCCGGACCACAACCCGGGCGACGGGTTCGAAGCGCCGAAGGTGTGGTGGAACCCGGTGATCTCGCCGGGCGGGCTGATGGTCTATTCCGGCGATCTGTTCCCGCAGTGGAAGGGGGACGCCTTCATCGGCGGGCTTTCGTCCCAGTCGCTGGTGCGCGTTGATCTTGATGGCACCAATGCGCGCAAGGGCGACCAGTTCGACATGGGTGCCCGCATCCGCGAGGTCGAGCAGGGGCCGGACGGGGCGATCTACGTGCTGGAGGACGGCGCGCAGGGATCGCAGGGCCGGCTGATCAAGCTCACTCCCGCACGATAAGATAGTTCATCCGCGCCGAGGCGATCGGCTTGGTACGGTCATCCTGCCAGGCGGTCGCCTCCACATTGGCGATGCGGGTGCCGAGCCGAGTGACGACGCCGGCGGCGCGGGTCACGCGCTGCCGGCCGCCGCGCATGAAATCGACCGTCACGTTGATCGGCTTCACCCGGCCGCCGCCGTCGGCTTCAAGCTGGTGGCGAAGCGCCGCGATCGCGGCGACCTCCAGCAGCCCCGTTATCGCGCCGCCCTGAACGAAGCCGGGGCGGCCGAGCACGGCCGGGCTGAACGGCATTGCGAGCACAGGCCGATCGTCCTCCCATTCGAGGCTTGCGCCGAGCAGATCGGCATAGGGCGGCAGCTTCATGCCTGCGGCTCCAGGAACATGAAGGTGCCGGTGACATGGGCGATAGGATCGTCGGGGTCGCCGTCATGGGCCTGGCCGCGAACGAAGCTGATCGACCGTTTCAATGCATAGCATTCGCCATGGCCGATGACGGTGTGGCCGGGGCGGGCGGGGCGAAGGTAATCGACGCGCAGATCGAGCGTTGCGTGCGGCACGAAGCGACCGAGCCGGCGCATGCTGGCGAGGCTGGTGGCAATGTCCATCAACGCGAAGATCGGGCCAGAGGCGATGACGCCGCTGTCCTCGTCTCCGATGATCTCTTCGGAATAGGGGAGCGTCAACTCGACCCAGCCTTCGCCATGCGCGTGATAATCGATGCCAAGGCGGCCGCCGTGACCGCCAAATCGCACGTCTTCCATGCCGGGCAAGCCGGCCAGTGCCGCGTTGATGCTCATGGGCGACGGCTCTACACCAGCCTCCGCCGATCGCAACGCCGCGCGGCCGACGCCATGAAGAGCGGCATTGATGCCGTTGCGCGGGTCATCTAAGTCGATCGTATCAGTTCTCGGGAGAGGTGGAATGGACGAGCGCGTTACGATCACGGTGGAGGACGGCATCGCCGATGTGCGGCTGAACCGCCCGGATAAGATGAATGCGCTCGACCCGGCGATGTTCGCCGGGATCAATTCTGCACTTGAGCGACTGACCGGCATGCCGGAGGTCCGCGTTGCGGTCCTTTCCGGCGAAGGGCGGGCGTTTTGCGCCGGGCTCGACATGGGTTCTATGGCGGCCGGGGGATCAGGCAACGATCTGGGCAGGCGTAGCCATGGCCTGGCCAATACGGCGCAGAACGTTGCCTGGGGCTGGCGATCGCTGCCGATGCCGGTGATTGCCGCGGTACACGGCGTGGCGCTCGGCGGCGGTTTCCAGATCATGTCCGGTGCCTGCGTCCGTATCGCGCGACCGGACACGCGGATGTCGATCCGCGAGACCTATTGGGGTCTGGTGCCGGACATGGCCGGGCTGGCGTTGTGGCGTACGCTGGCGCGGGACGACGTGCTTCGCGACCTCACGTACAGTGCGCGCGAGTTCACCGGCGAGCAGGCGGAACGCTATGGCTTCGTCACGCGGGTGGCCGATGATCCAAGAGCCGCGGCATTCGAACTGGCGCGCGAGATCGCCAGTCGCAACCCCGATGCGGTGAAGGCATCGAAGCGGTTGATCAACCTGATGGCCGACGGCGACACCGCGACCATGCTGCAGGCGGAAAGCGACGAGCAGATCAAGTTGATGCGCTCCCCCAACCAAGTGGAAGCGGTGCGTGCGAACATGGAGAAGCGTGCGCCGGTGTTTGCCGACTAAGCATCGTTCCACGGCACCAAAGCGTCGGTCGTTGGTTGATAGCCGGATCGTTCATCCAAGGAGTATCGCCATGACCGACGCACTGACCGGCGACATCAACACCGTGACCGGCAAGATCAAGGAAACTGCTGGTGCCGCCACCAACGACCGTTCCATGCAGGCTGGCGGCATGTTCGACCAGCTGAAGGGCGCGGTTCAGAAAGCCATGGCGCCGGGCGCCGACGGGCAGCCAGAGGCGGTGGGCAAGGCAAAGGCCTTCGCCAAGGAACGCCCTTGGGCGACGGCTGCGCTGGTCGGCGTGCTTGGGCTTGCGACCCTCGGCACGTTGCGCGGACAGCGCTGACGAACACAGAGCAGGCTGAGCTAAGGAAGAAGCCACGCGGGTGCAGTTGCCCGCGTGGCTTTTTCATTCGCCTTTGACTCGCATCTCTTTCAGCCGCTCCACAAACTCCGCGGGCAGGCTGACGCCCTTTGGATCGGTCATCACGATCGTCGTGTCGCAGGTGGCGATGCAGCTTCCGGACTGAAACATCGCAGCCAGCATCTCAAAGCTGCGGTTGCCGATCCGGCCAATGCCGAGTGCGATCTCGACATCTTCGGGGAAGGTGCCCTCGGCGAGATAGTTGATCTCGTTGCGGGCCACGACGGCGCGGAACGTACCTTCCGCCATCTTGCCACGATTGACGCGGCCCAGCCGCTGGTTCGTGCGCACCCGCGCGTCCTCGAACAGCGAGGCGTAAGCGACGTTGTTCAAATGCCCCATCGTGTCGAGATCCTGGAAGCGGGTCTGCTTCGTCTCGTGCTGCGGATAGGAGGCGGGATCGAGGCGCCAAGCGGCAGGGCGGGACATGATGCTGTTCCTGTCGAGCTGAAACAAATTCCCCGGCGGAGGCTCGTGCCCGGGACGAGCGGCTCGTCTGTGGGCGCGGCCTTCGCCGGGGAATAAGGTGTTGTCTTTCATGGTCCGTCACGGGAGCCAGTCCCGTGACGTCAGGCGCGGCAGCGAACGCTGCGCTGGTCGGCCTAGAGAGTCAGCGCACGAGCTGCGCGCCGACTCCCTGCGGCTCAGCGCGGTGCCATGCGGATCGCGCCGTCGAGGCGAACGTCTTCGCCGTTGAAATAGCCGTTCTCGATCATCAGCGTGGCGAGCGCGGCATATTCCGACGGTTCGCCGAGGCGCTTCGGGAACGGAACCTGAGCGGCGAGCGCGTCCTTCACGTTCTGCGGCGCGCCCTGCAGCAGCGGGGTGTTGAAGATGCCCGGCAGGATGGTGTTGACGCGGATGCCCTCGCTCATGAGATCGCGCGCGATCGGCAGGGTCATGCCGACGACGCCACCCTTCGACGCCGAATAGGCCGCCTGGCCGATCTGGCCATCCTCCGCCGCAACCGACGCGGTGTTGACGATCGCGCCGCGATCGCCATCCGGCAGCGGATCGAGCGTCATCATGCCGGCGGCCGACTTGGCGATGCAGCGGAAGGTGCCGACGAGGTTGATCTGGATGATCCAGTTGAACGCATCGAGCGGGAAGTGCTTGATCGAGCCGTCTTCCTTGCTGCGGCTCGCCGTCTTGATGGCGTTGCCGGTGCCGGCGCAGTTCACGAGGATCCGCTCCTGACCGATCGCTTCGCGGGCCTTGGCGAAACCGGCGTCGACCGAAGCTTCGTCCGTCACGTTGACCTTGCAGAAGACGCCGCCGAGTTCCTGGGCGAGTGCTTCACCCTTCTCTTCCTGCAGGTCGAACAGCGCGACCTTCACGCCCTTCGAGGCGAGCAGGCGGGCCGTCGCGGCGCCGAGACCGGACGCGCCGCCGGTGATCACGGCGGAAATGGTGTTGTCGAGCTTCATTGGTGGTTCCCCTCCCGAAGAGTTGCCCCGCACAGGCGGCGGCACAAGGGCGTCCCCGCGAAGGGCGGGGACGCATCACAAGGTTGATCGAACGTGGCTTAGGCCGCGGCCTTCGCCTCGCCCTGCCAATCGCAGTTTTCGATGATCGTCACGTTGGCGACGCCGCCGCCCTCGCACATCGTCTGCAGCCCGTAGCGACCGCCACGACGGCGCAGTTCGTGCACCAGCGTTGCCATCAGCTTCGTGCCGGACGCGCCCAGCGGGTGACCGAGCGAGATCGCGCCGCCATTGACGTTGAGCTTGTTCGGATCTGCCTTGGTGTGTTCCAGCCAAGCGACCGGCACCGAGGCGAACGCTTCGTTCACTTCGTAAAGGTCGATGTCGTCGATCGAGAGGCCGGCCTTCTTCAGCGCCTTGTCGGTGGCGAACAGCGGCTCTTCGAGCATCACGACCGGGTCACCGGCAGTGACGGTGAGGTTGACGATCTTCGCCAGCGGCTTGAGGTTGTACTTCTTCAGCGCTTCCTCGCTGACGATCAGCACCGCGCTGGCACCGTCGCAGATCTGGCTCGACGAAGCGGCGGTCAGAACGCCTTCTTCGGAAAGCTTCTTCACGCCGGCCATGCCTTCAGCCGAGGCATCGTAGCGGATGCCTTCGTCGGACGTGTGCACGTCCTTGCCCTCAGGGGTTTCGATCTCGATCGGGACGATCTCGTCCTTGAACTTACCACCCTGCGTCGCGGCGACCGCCTTGCGATGCGAGTTGAGCGAGTATTCGTCGAGCTGCTCGCGGGTGTAGCCGTATTTCTTGGCGATCATCTCCGCACCAGCGAACTGGTTGAAGTTGATGCCCGGGAACTTCTCCTCAAGGCCCGGCGACTTGTTCTTGCCGAGGCCGGCATCGTAGAACAGCTTGTACGTGGAGCCCATCGGCACCCGCGTCATGCTCTCGACGCCTGCCGCGATCACCACGTCCTGCGTGCCCGACATCACTGCCTGCGCGGCGAACTGGATCGCCTGCTGCGAGGAGCCGCACTGGCGATCGATCGTGACCGCCGGAGTCGACTGCGCGAGCTTCTTCGAGGCGAGCACGGCGTTGCGGCCGACCTGGCCTGCCTGCTCGCCACCCTGGCTGACGCAGCCCATCACCACATCGTCAACCGCGTCGCCGGGAATCCCGCTACGCTCGACGATCGCATCCAGAACCTTCGCTGCCAGATCAACTGGATGGACACCCGCGAGCTTACCCCCGCGACGACCACCAGCCGTCCGAACTGCGTCGACGATATACGCCTCGGCCATCTTCCGACTCTCCATAACAGATGTTATCCCGGTGCGTCATGTGGCGCGGTTTGACGCGCTCGGCAAGAGGTGGAGAGGTGAATGAACGTATCTGATGCAGTGATCGAGCGGCGCTCGGTACGCGGGTTCCTGGACAAGGAGGTGCCGCTGGAGGTGCTGAAGGAACTCGCGCTGCGCTCGGCACGCGCCGCGACGGGCGGCAACATTCAGCCCTGGCACATCGACATCGTCACCGGTGCGAAGATGGACGAGCTGAAGGCGATCATGCGCGGCAAGCTGGAGCGGCGCGAAAAGGAAACGCCGGGCTATGACATCTATCCGCGTGAAATGACCGAGGCGACGAAGAAGCGCACCTTCCAGATCGGCGAGATCATGTACGGCCATCTTGGCATTCCGCGCGAGGACAAGGCGGCACGCGCGCAATGGTTCGCGCGCAACTTCCAGTTCTTTGGCGCGCCGGCGGCGTTTTTCGTGACGGTGGACCGCCGCATGGGGCCGCCGCAATGGGCCGACCTTGGCATGTACCTGCAAAACCTGATGCTGCTCGCGGTCGAGAAAGGACTGGCGACCTGCCCGCAGGAATGCTGGGCGGTTTACCCCAATACCGTTGAAGGCTTCCTCGGCACACCGGCGGAGCGGATGCTCTTCTGCGGCGTGGCGATCGGCTATGAAGACCCGGAGGAGCCAGCGAACCGGACACGCGCGCCGCGCGCGCCGGAAGAGGAATGGCTGACCATCCTCGCGTAGGCAGCGGTAGGGATAAAAGGAGGGGGGCCGCGCGGATCGCGGCTTCCCCTGCTTCAGCAAGCTATCGGCGCTTAGTCTGGCTTGCCCTCGTCGATGGCGGCGAGGATCATCCGTTCCCATGCGGCGGTATCACCGACGTTCGCCATCGCTTCGGTGGGCGCACGCAGGGTGTGTAGAACCGCCAGCGCATCGTTGCGGAAATCGCGCCAGGTTGCGTCCACCGCATCGGCCGCCGATTCCTGATCGCCTTCCCCGTTCGCGCTGATGCGCTGGCCGGCGAGGACCCGCGCAATCCGTTCAAGTGCCGGGACGGTAGCTATATCCATGCTGGCTTCTCCTTGTTCCGGAGAAGCAACAGTTTAGGCGGCGCCGGGTTTCCACGGCGCCGCACTTATCAACGACCGTAAGCCGTTCAGGCCTGGGCGGCCGCACGCGGGCCGCCACGGCCGCGTCCGCCGCGACCACGGCTGCCGCCCGCCCCACGGCGGCTGGCGTTCGCATAGTCGCGTGTGGCGGTCGGCTGATGCGTTGCTTTCGGACGTGCCGGGCCACGCTGCTGGCGTGGGCGATCCTCGCGCGGGGCGGGATCATTGCCGATCGCCTTGATCCGCGCCGCCTTCAACGCGTCGGCGCGCTTCATGAAATCTGCCGGAAGCGCGCGGACCGGCACCTTCTGGCGCGTCAGCTTTTCGATGTCCTTCAGGTACGGACGCTCATCGTCCGCGCAAAAGGCAACTGCGATGCCGCTGGCGCCGGCGCGCGCCGTACGACCGATGCGGTGCACATATTGCTCCGCGACGTTCGGCAGTTCGAAGTTGAACACGTGGCTGACGCCCGAAATGTCGATGCCGCGCGCCGCGATATCGGTCGCGACGAGGATCGGCACTTCGCCCGATTTGAACGCGGCGAGCGCACGCTCACGCTGCGGCTGGCTCTTGTTGCCGTGGATGGCGTTGGACGCGATACCGTTGCCCGCCAGCAGCTTCACGACGCGGTCGGCGCCGTGCTTGGTGCGCGTGAAGACGAGCGCACGGTCGATCTGCTCTTCCTGGATCAGGATCGTCAGCAGCGCCTGCTTTTCAGTCTGGTTGACGAAGATAACCTGTTGGTCGACGCGCTCCGCCGTGGTCGAGGCCGGAACGACGGAGACGGTCTGCGGCTGATGCAGGAACTGGTCCGCGAGTTCGCGGATCGAGTTTGGCATGGTGGCCGAGAAGAACAGTGTCTGGCGGCGTCGCGGGACCATCTTCACGATCTTGCGCAGTGCGTGGATGAAACCGAGGTCAAGCATCTGGTCGGCCTCGTCCAGCACGAGGATCTCGAGCATGGTGAGGTTGCAGAAACCCTGCTCGACGAGGTCGAGCAGGCGACCCGGCGTCGCGACAAGGATATCAACGCCGCGCGACAGATCCTGGCGGTTCTTGTTGATGCTGGTGCCGCCGAAAACGGTCGCGACGGTCAGCCGCGAGTTGCGGGCATAGCCGCGCGCATTGTCCGCGATCTGATTGGCGAGTTCGCGCGTCGGGGCGAGCACGAGCATGCGCACATGCGTCGGCAGCACCCGCTTCTGGCCTTCGAGCAAGCGCTGGATCGAGGGGAGAACGAAAGCGGCGGTCTTGCCGGTACCCGTTTGGGCAATGCCGAGAAGGTCGCGCCCGGTCAGCACGATCGGGATCGAATCGCGCTGGATCGGCGTCGGCGTCTCATAACCCTTGGTCTCGAGCGCACGAACGAGAGGCTCGGCGAGACCGAGATCGGAGAAGTTCATCAAAAACGTACCTAATATGATCGCACCCGCGCATCACGAGGACACACGGGTAGCGGGGAAAAATGACACCCCGCGTGACTTGGGAAGCCGGTTCGATCGACCGAGGCGGAGCCTGGGCTTGATGCCCGATCACGCTGCATACGCCTCGATGCTCGAATAAATGCGCACGTGCGGCGCGTAAGTCAAGCTGCGCCGCGAGTGCCAACTGCCACGCATGGCGCGGATTAACCTTTACTTGGCGCTAATTGTTCTTCCGCCAAGGGGAGCGCATGAGCGTATCTTCTGTGCCTGCAACCTGGATCGCGGTTCTCACGCAATTTGCCCTTGGGAGCGGCGCGCTGGCTGCGCTGGCGTTCGCGCCGCCCGCCAACGGCGCGATGCTGCTGCTACCGCTGACGGACGGCGCATCGGGGGTTGCGATTGCGCGCAAGCATGATGCGCTGCTCGTCTCGTCGAGTGCCGGCGGCCAACTGGTCGTGCGGGGGGAGCGCGACGAATTGCTCTGGCCCCTCATGAAGGCGGGTATTCTCGTCGTGGCCGCGCCGGTCAGTGGTTGCGGGGAGCCGGGCTGATGTCCTCCCTCGTCTCACTGCGGCGTCGCGGCATGCGGTTGCTGGTCGGCATGGGCTGGCTGTGCATTCCCTCGCTGTTGATCCTGGGGCACGCGCTGTCGAGCCCGAACATCGGGTTTGCTGTCGCTGTCGCCGCCGCGGCGAACGTCGTGCCCACGATGATGGTGCTGCGCCGCCGGCACGATGCGGCGGCGCGGATGAGCGTTGCTGCGCTGGGTGCGGTTCTGCCGGCCTGCTTCGTCTACATGCTGGCGGGAAATGCGTGGCAGATGGACGCGCACATGTACTTTTTCGTCGCGTTGTCGATGCTGGCGGTGTTGTGCGACTGGCGACCGCTGGCGCTGGCCTCGGTCCTCGTCGCGCTTCACCATTTCTCGCTGTCCTTCCTGATGCCGGCCTGGGTCTTTGGAACCGATGGAACGATGGGGCGCGTGCTGTTCCATGCGTTTGCCGTAGCGCTGCAGTTCGCGGCGCTCGGCTATCTCACCGTACGCCTGCGCACGCTGATCGTCGGGCTGGATGCGGCGCGGGCCGAAGGGGAGCAGTTGGTCGCCGTAGCAGAGGAGGAGCGGCGGCGCGCGATCGACGCGCTGGCATCCGCGAAGGTCGCGGAGGAGCGTTCCGCCGATGAACGTCGTCGGCGTGTCGCGGCGGAAGCGCGGCTGGACGATGAGCGCCGTCATGCGCTGGCCGCCCTGGCGGACGAGTTCGAGCAAACCGTGGCAGGTGTGGCCGTCGCGATCGAAGGCGCGGCGTCATCAATGGAAGTGTCGGCAGCGAACCTCACGCGGATTGCCGCGGATGCGGGGAGACAGGCGAGCGAAGTGGCTGCAGGTGCAAGCCAGGCTGCCGGTGCAACCCAGGACGTGGCCGACGCGGTTCACCGCCTTACCGGCTCGATCGTCGGGATTTCCGGTAGCGCGGAGGCTCAGGCGACACTCACCAGCAGCGTGCGCCGCCATACCGATGAGGGCAAAGGCGCGGTGCTTGACCTCTCCGTGCAGGCACAGAGCATTGGCGGATTGGTGGGCGAGATCCACGCGATTGCCGCGCGCACCAATCTCCTCGCGCTGAACGCGACCATCGAGGCCGCGCGCGCAGGAGACGCCGGCCGCGGCTTCACGGTGGTGGCAGGTGAGGTGAAGCAGCTTGCTGGCGGAACAGCACGCGCTACCGAAAAGATTGTGGCGCTGATGCAGGGCGTCGAACAGGCAATCCGGGCGACCGAGGCGAACATCGTGGAGGCGTCCGACGGGGTCGGCCGTGTCGCAACAGCCGCAAGCGACATCCGCGGTGCGGTGAGCGATCAGCGTTTGATGGCAGCAACGATCGAGCGAACCTCGCAGGAGGCCGCCCGGGGCGTCGATATGATCGAGCGGCGCATCGTCGAGGTCGCCACCGCGGCGAACGAAGTGGGTGCGCTGTCGCGTCACGTGCGCGACGCTGCGGACGCACTGTCCGATCAGGCGCGGAGGCTGCGCGTCACCACCGATGGCTTCGTGCAGCAACTGCGCAGTGGCGATACGCCGGCACCGCACAGCTTGACGGCCAAAGTCGCGGCATAGCCAGAAAAGAACGGCCGGCAGCGTGGCGGCCGGCCGCAAGGCCGCTTAGTTGCGCTGCTTAAAGCTTGCGGCTGATCACTTCCTTCATGATCTCGTTCGTGCCGCCATAGATCCGGCTGACACGCGCGCCGCGCCACATCTTGGCGATCGGATATTCGTTCATATAGCCAGCGCCGCCGTGCAGCTGGAGGCACTTGTCCATGACTTCCCACTGGAGGTCGGTATGCCACAGCTTGGCCGCCGCGCCTTCCTCGTTGGTGAGTTCCCCCTTCAGATGGCGCGCGATCGCCCAGTCGAGGTGCGCCCAGCCGACCTGCAGCTTCGCCTTCAGATCAGCGAGTACGAACTTGGTGTTCTGGAAATCGAACACGGTGCCCTTGAACGCCTTGCGCTCTTTCACGAAAGCAACCGTGTCGTCGAACGCCTTTTGCGAGGAGGCCATGGTGCTGACCGCAATCGACAGACGCTCCTGCGGCAGCTGGCTCATCAGATAGATGAAGCCCATGCCCTCTTCACCAAGGCAGTTGGTGATCGGAACGCGCACGTCCTCGAAGAACAGCTCGGAGGTGTCGGCGGCGTCCTGGCCGATCTTGTCGAGCTTGCGGCCCTTGCTGAAGCCCTCACGGTCGCTTTCGACGAGGATGATCGACATGCCCTTATAGGCGGGCTGCGCATCGGGATCGGTCTTCGCGACGACCAGCGTCAGATCGGTGTTCTGGCCGTTGGTGATATACGTCTTCGAGCCGTTGATGACGTAGTGATTGCCGTCCTTCTTCGCGGTCGTGCGGATCGACTGAAGGTCGCTGCCAGTGCCCGGCTCGGTCATCGCGATCGCGGTGATGACGTCGCCCGACACCATCTTCGGAAGCCATTCCTTCTTCTGCTCTTCGGAGCCGTAGGTCTCCATATAGCCGGCGACGATGTCGGACTGGAGCGAGAAGCCGGCGGGGACGCCCGAATAGGCCATTTCCTCGTCGACGATGGCATTATAGCCAAAGTCGAGGCCAAGGCCGCCATACTCTTCCGGAACGGTCGGGCAGAGCATGCCGACTTCGCCTGCCTTCTGCCAGAAAGCCTTGGGAACGAGGCGATCCTTTTCCCACTGATCCGCGTGCGGCACGCCTTCCTTGGCCAGGAAGCTGCGGACGGTCTGGCGGAACGCCTCATGATCTTCGTTGTAAGCGAAACGGCCCGCGATCTGGTCGAGCGACATTGAAGAAACCCCTCCGAAAACTGATCGCTTCTTCTCGCGATGCGGCCGCAGAGGGTCAAGTAACTTTTGTTATGGTGGCAGGCGGCGTGCCGCGGCCCTCGACTTCCATTGCGGCCAAGGCCTATGCGGGATGGGAAAGAGAGGTAACGGATGAAACTTGCGAGCCTGAAACATGGTCGTGACGGCAAGCTCGTCGTGGTGTCGACCGATCTCGCCTGGTATGCCGATGCATCGCACATCGCGCCAACGCTGCAGGCGGCGCTGGACGACTGGGATCGGCTGCTGCCGGACCTGCAGAACCTCGCCACCGACCTCGATCATGAGGTGATCCCGCGGGAGCGCTTCCACGAGCGCGAGGCGGCCTCACCGCTCCCGCGGGCATATCATTGGGCGGATGGCTCGGCCTATGTGAATCATGTCGCGCTCGTGCGGCAGGCGCGCGGCGCAGAGATGCCGGAGACGTTCTGGCACGATCCGCTGATGTATCAGGGCGGCTCGGATGGTTTCCTGGCCCCGCGCGATCCGATCCCGCTCGCCGACGAGAGCTGGGGCTGCGACCTGGAAGCGGAAGTGGTGGTGGTCACCGGTGACGTCCCGATGGGCGCGACCCGAGAGGAGGCACTGGCGGCCGTCCGGCTCGTCGGCCTCACCAACGACGTTTCGCTGCGTAATCTGATCCCGGGGGAACTCGCCAAGGGCTTCGGCTTCTTCCAATCGAAGCCGGCATCCGCCTTTTCACCAGTGTTCGTGACGCCTGACGCGCTGGGCGACTGGTGGCGGGACGGCAAGCTGCACCGCAAGCTGATGGTGGACCTGAACGGCCAGCCGTTTGGCCGCGCCGAGGCGGGCGAGGACATGACGTTCGACTTCGGTACGCTGATCGCGCACGCCGCGAGAACACGTGCTCTTGGCGCGGGGACGATCGTCGGCTCCGGTACGGTGTCCAACCGTGATGCTGACGGGGGCCCGGGCAAGCCGATCGCCGAGGGCGGGGTCGGCTATTCCTGCATTGCCGAGGTGCGCACGATCGAGACGATCGCGGGGGGCAAGCCGATGACGCCGTTCCTGAGGAAGGGCGACACCGTCCGCATCTGGGCCGAGGATGATCGGCATCATCCTATCTTCGGCGTAATCGAGCAGGTTGTTGGAGGCTGATGCGACGCCAGCCGCCGGGCGGCCGGCGGCTGGAAGGCTTCTTAGCCGCGGGGCAGCTCGTGGCGGCTGGGCTCCCCCGCCGCGTCCGTGATCCCCAGCATGCGGGCGCTCGCGACGGGGCGGTTCGGATCACCCTGATGTGCATCCATGTCGAGCGTCACCGCGCGGCGGCCGGTGCGACGCGGTGTGACACGCGCGACGAGCGGTAGCGTGGCGAGCGCAGGCGCCAGGAAGCGGATCTCGATATCGAGCGGGCGGAAGGCAGGATCGATCGCTGACACGCCGGCATGTTCAAGCAATGCCGCGATCACGCCGCCGTGGTAAGCGGGCAGTGGCGCGCCGACATGCTCCACGCACGGCTGCATCGTCAGCCCGTCAGTTGAAGCGATCGCGCTGAGGTAAGCGGCGAAGTCTGGCGCGGGCGAGGGCGGCAGCACCTCGTGGCGTTCATCCATCCGCCCCGGCGTGCCGCCAGGCATCGAACCAATCAGATATCGTGCCATCGCGGCTCCGACGGGTTGGCCATTCGACGTCAGGCGAGCGCGTGACAGCGCCAGGTCGCCCTCGCGCGTCACGTCGTCGATGACGCAGTCGAGCGGGCCGGCGGGCAGCGGGCCGAACCAGTCGACACGCAGGTCCAGCGTCATCATCGGCGTTGGCCGCGGCAGGATGGTGAACACGCCGCCGGCAGTCGCCTGGTCTGCAAGCACCAGCGCTGCGCCGCGTGATATGCGTCCGTCCGCGTCGCAGACGGCCGGCAGCGCCCCGTCAAGCGAGGTAGACACTGGTTCGCCAACGGTCGCGCATTGGCGCATGCCGAGTGCTGCGCAGGCCGGGATGGTGCTGATATGCTCGTTGGGTCGGCTGCCCGGAAAGCCCGGGTACAGCCGCTCAGGATCGCTGCGGCTCACTTCGTGCGGTACCGGATCGGCAGGCGCTTCAAGCCGCTGACGAAGCTGGCGCGGGTCCATGCTGGTTCGCCGGCGAGCTCGAAATCATCGAAGCGGGCGAGCAATTCCTCGAACAGGATACGCATCTCCATCTTGGCCAGATGCTGGCCCAGACACAGATGCGGGCCATAGCCGAAGGCGAGATGCTGGCGCACATTCTCGCGATCGACGCGGAATGCGAAAGGATCTTCGAACACCGCAGCGTCGCGATTAGCGGACGGATAGGCCATGACAAGCCCGTCGCCGGCCTTGACCTGCATGCCGCCAACTTCCGCATCCGCGGCGGCAGTGCGGAAGAAATGCTTCACCGGGCTGGACCAGCGGATCATCTCGTCGACTGCGTTGGGCAGCAGATCGGGGTCGTCGCGCAGCTTCTGAAGCTCGCCGGGATTGCGGATCAGTTCGAGCAAGCCGGCGGAGGAGGAGGAACTGGTAGTGTCGTGGCCCGCGGCGGCGATGATGAGGTAATAGCTCATCGCCTCCATGTTGCCCATCGGCGAACCGTCGGTCAGGGTGGCATTGGCGATGATGGTCGACACGTCGTCGCGCGGGTTGGCCTTGCGGTCGGCAGTGATGCGATCACACCAGGCGTTGAATTCGGCGATGGTAGCAAAGAGGCCACCCATCTCTTCAGGCCGCATGTGATCGAAGTCCTGGGCGCCGAATACTTCTTGGGTGATCTTCATCAGGAACTTCTCGTCCTCACGCGGCACGCCGAGGGTCAGCATGATGACGCGCAGCGGGAACCAGATCGCGACCTCGGTCGCAAAATCGCATTCGCCGCCGAGCGAGACCATCTGCTCGACGCTTTCTTTCGCCAGCAAGCGGATGTCCTCTTCCAGCTGCCGCATGTGTTTGGCCGAGAAGTAACCCTGGGTCATCGCGCGGAAGTGGCGGTGATCGGGGTTGTCCATGCTGACGAGATTGCGGGTCAGTTTGCCGTCGCCGCCGGTAATCGCCTTGACGCGTTCCTCGTCGGCGATGGTCGTCAGCGTCAGGCGCGGGTCGTTGAGAAACGTGTCGGTATCGAGTTCGACCCGCTTGATGTCCGCGTGGCGCGCCACGGTCCAGAACGGGCGATAGCCTTCTGGCTCGCACCAATAAACCGGCGCTTCCTCACGCAGGTATTTGAAGATCGCGTGGTACCGCTCCTCATGCGCGTAGCTGTCGGGATCGACGATCGCGGCATCGAGAGCGGCCTTGTCAGCAGGCGAGGGAACGTTGGGGGTGAGGCCGATGTCCGGTTCGGCAATGGCGGCGGCTGTGGCCATGGTATCTCTCTCCATCATGCCGGTCGCACCGCCGGCTCGCCGCGACGTAAGCCGATCGCTTTATCAAGATCAATGGAAGTCGTGGCTGCGGATCGGAATCACGTCCTCCGGCCTGTCGCGATAATGATAATCCGTACGGTTGCGCGGCTTCCACCCGGCGTCGCCGCGATCGGGGGCGCCGGGGTGGGTCGCGCCGTCGCCGCGCGCGACGAGGGAGGGGAGGTCGATCTCGCCCACCTCGCGCAGCATCCAGGTGAGATCGGTGATCAGATCCGCGACGACATGGATCACGATGCCCTCTTTCTGCACGCGCCCGCGGATGCTCACCATCGCGGAGGACATGACGGTGCGGCGCTGCGCCTCGAACCGGTCAGGCCACAGGATGCCGTTGGCGACACCCGTTTCGTCCTCGATGGTGATGAACAGCACGCCCTTGGCGCTGCCCGGTCGCTGGCGGACGAGGATGATGCCGGCGATGTCGACCAGCGCATCTTCCTTGATCGTCTTCAGGTCCTCGCAGCGGACGCAGCGCCGTTCACGCAAGCGATCGCGCAGGAAGGTGAGCGGGTGCTGGCGCAGCGTGAGTTGCGTGGCGCGATAATCCTCCACCACCTCGCGCCCCGCGGTGAGCGCCCGCAGGTGGACAGGATCCTCCTTCGTCTCGATCGCGGCGAGTAGCGGGAGCGGCGTATCGCCAAGGCCGCGGATCGCCCACAACGCCTGCCGCCGATCGAGCCCCATGCCGGCAAAGGCATTGGCCTTGGCCAGCTTCTCCAGCGCGGCGAGCGGTACGCCAGAGCGGCGCCATACATCCTCCACGGAGGTGAAGGGGCGGACGGCGCGAGCGGTGAGGATCTTGCCTGCATCGGCGGCGGAAAGCCCGTGGACGATGCGCAGGCCGAGGCGGAGCGGCTTTCGCGCCCTCCGATCCTCCAGCAGCGTCGTGTCCCATTCGCTGGCCATGATGCATACCGGCCGGATCTCGACACCATGCGCCCGGGCGTCGCGGACGATCTGCGCCGGGGCGTAGAAACCCATCGGCTGGGCGTTGAGCAATGCCGCGCAGAACACGTCGGGATGATGGCATTTCATCCATGACGAGGCGTAGGCGATCTTGGCGAAACTGGCCGCGTGGCTTTCGGGAAAGCCGTAGCTGCCGAACCCCTCAATCTGCTTCACCAGCCGTTCGGCGAAAGCCTGCGAGATGCCGTTGGCGCGCATCCCCGCGATCAGCTTCTCGCGGAACTCGCCCACCCCGCCGGTCATCTTGAACGTCGCCATCGCGCGGCGCAGCAAGTCGGCCTCGCCTGGGGTGAAGCCGGCGCCGATGATCGCGACCTGCATCGCCTGTTCCTGGAACAAGGGCACGCCAAGTGTCTTCTGCAGCACCGCTTTCAAGGCCTCATTGGGGTATTCGACCAGTTCCTTGCCTTCACGGCGCTTCAGATACGGATGCACCATGTCGCCCTGGATGGGGCCGGGACGAACGATCGCGACCTGGATGGCGATGTCGTAGAAATTTTTCGGCTTCATGCGCGGCAGCATGCTCATCTGCGCGCGGCTCTCGATCTGGAACACGCCGAGCGTATCGGCCTGGCGGATCATCTCGAACGTCGGTTCATCGTCGTCCTGCAAGGGATCGCTGGCCATCGTCATCGCGATGCCCTTTTGCTGGCCGAGCAGATCAAACGCGCGGCGCATGCACCCGAGCATGCCGAGGCCAAGGATATCGACCTTCATGAAGCCGAGATGCTCGATATCCTCCTTTTCCCATTCGATGACGTGGCGATCGACCATCGCGGCGGGCTCGATCGGTACGAGATCATGCAGCGGATCGCGCGTCAGGACGAAACCGCCGGGGTGCTGCGACAAATGGCGCGGGGTGCCGATCAGTTCCCGGGCTAGCTCCAGCGCGAGCGCGAGGCGCGGTTCGCCGGCGTCGAGGTTGAGTGCCTGTACGTGACTGTCGGGCACGCCGTCGTTCGACCAGCCCCACACCTGGCCGGCCAGCGCGGAGGTCATGTCCTCTGGCAGGCCGAGCACCTTGCCGACTTCGCGGATCGCGCCGCGGGTACGGAAGCGGCTGACCACGGCGGTCAGTGCGGCATGGTCACGGCCGTAGGTTTCGTAGATCCACTGGATCACTTCCTCGCGCCGTTCATGCTCGAAATCGATGTCGATGTCGGGCGGCTCGCGGCGTTCCTCCGAGACGAAGCGCTCGAAGAGGAGCTGGTGCTTGATCGGGTCGATCGAGGTGATGCCAAGGACGAAGCAGATGACCGAATTGGCCGCCGATCCCCGGCCCTGGCACAGGATCTCGATCGAGCGGGCGTAGCTGACGATCGAGTTTACGGTGAGGAAATACGGCGCGTAGCCCATCTTCGCGACGAGCAAGAGTTCGTGTTCGAGTTGCCGGGTATAAGCGTCGGGTGGTTGGCCATCGAAGCGGGCGGCGAGCGCGTTGCGCGACAGGCGTTCCAGCGCTTCCTGCGCGCTGCGGCCGGACATGATGATCTCGTCGGGATATTGATAGTCGAGGTCGCGCAGCGAGAAGGTGCAGCGTTCGACGATCGCCTCGACCGCGGCGAGCGCATGGGGGTGGGCAGCGAAGCGGCGCGCCATTTCCTCGGGTGGCTGGAGATGGCGATCGGCATGGCGTTCGCGGCGAAAGCCAAGTTCGTCGATGGTGCATTTCTCGCGGATCGCGGTGACGACATCCTGCAGCATCCGTCGGTCGGGATGGTGGTAAAGCACGTCGCCGGTGGCGAGCGGGGTGAGGCCGTAAGCGGTGGCGGCGGCGATCGTCTCGGCGAAGCGCCGCCACTCGCCCGGGCGGCGCCAGGGGGTGAGGCAGACATGGCCGCGCTTGCCGAAGATGTCGGCGGTGGCGGCGAGCGCATTGGGCGGCGCGCCGCTGCGCCCCGGCACCAGCGCCGAAACGAGGCCATCGGCGTAAGCGGAGACATCCTCCCAATGGAGGAAGCATTGCCCCTTTTCACCGCGTTGTGCGTCCGCACGCGACTTGCCGAGCGTGAGCAGACGGGTGAGCCGGCTCCAGGCGGCGCGATCCTCCGGCCAGACGAGCAGGGATTCGCCAGTGACAAGATCGAGCCGGCAGCCGGGGATGGAGCGGATCTCCAGCCCCTGATCCTTGCGTACCTGTTCGGTAGCGTAGAGCGCGCGGACCACGCCGGCGACCGAGTTGCGATCGGTGATGCCGAGCGCTGGCATCCCCATCAGCGCGGCGGTGGCGAACAGTTGCTCGCACGAGGATGCGCCGCGCAGGAAGGAGAAGTGCGTGGTGACCTGAAGCTCGCTGTAGGTCATGCGGCACCATGCGGATCACGCGAATGTGCCATGGATGTACCAGCTGAGATCGCCCGTTTCCGCGCGCACGCCATCGCCGCGGCGGAACAGCCAGTAGCGGTGGCCATGTTCGTCCTCGACGCGGAAATAATCGCGCACCCCGTCGCGCTCACCGGCGCGGCGCCACCATTCGCCGGTGATCCGTTCGGGGCCGTCGGAATGGGTGACTCGGTGCGGGCGGCCACGCCACGTGAAGCGGCGGGGCGCATGATCGGGCATTTCGGCGATGACGTGGTCTATCCGCTCGGGCCGGCGCAGTAGCCGCGGGGGGCGCGGCCAGCGCGGGTGCCAGGCATGATCCGGCGTGCGGGCGTCGAGCTGACGCACGTCGTCGCGCTTCAGCCGGGTGGCAGCAGTGGCGGGGGGATCGAGCGGCGGCAGCGGGGCGACCGAGCGTTCGGGAACATCGCTTTCGATCGGCTGGTGCCGCCACAGACGCGTCGGGCCGATGCGATTGGCGAGCGTATCGACCAGCGGGGCGAGATCGGGCGCCTGCTGTTCCGCGAGGGCCGCGCCCAGCGTTTCGGGGGCAAGCGGATCGGCGCGGACGAGGTGAAGCGTCAGCGCGTCAAGGCCGTAGCCGACGTCGATTTCCTCGATGCGGCGGGCAATGAGGCGCAAGAGGTGCGATGGTTCGCGGCTGGCACGGGCAAGGCCGATGCGGATCACCTGATCGGTCGAATCGACACGCGCGGCGACGAAGGCGAGCGCGCGGGCACCGACCCCAGCCTTCGCCAGCGCGTCTGCCAGATCATCGACGAGGCCGGACAACCAATGGCCGATCGCATCGGCGGTGGCGATCGGCTCGGCGAAGCGGCGGGTGATGGCGATCGGCTGCACCGGGATGATCGGATCGAGCGGTTCGGGCACGGCGCCGGTCGCCTGGTCGAGCCGCTGCGCAATTGCCTTGCCGAAGCGGCGGACGAGTGGGGCGCGTGGCATCGCCATGAGTTCGCCGATCGTGTCGACACCGAGCCGGGCGAGCAGCTCGCGCGCGGCATCCTCAAGGCGCAGCGCCGCGACCGACAGCGGGGCGAGCGCGGCGACGTGCGCGCCGGGCGGGATGATCGCAGCGGGCGCGGCCTGACGCGCGAAGGCCCAGGCGGCGCCGGCAGTGTCGGCGATCGCCAGCTGCGCCGTGATGCCGAGCCGGGCGAGCAGGCGCAGCAGGCGGCGCGCCATCGCTTCCTCGCCGCCGTGAAGGTGGGCGGTGCCGCTGATCTCGAGGAACAGGCCGTCTTCGCCGGACAGCGCAACCACCGGGCACCAGCGGCGGGCGAGCGCGGTGGCAAGGCGCTGCAGATCGGCGAGATCGCCGGTGGCATCCGCATCGCGCACGTCGATGTCGGGCACGGAGGCGCGTGCCTGGGTCAGCGCCATGCCGGGCGTGAGGCCGAGGGCGCGTGCTTCGGGCGAGGCGGCGGCGATTTCGATGCGGCTGCCTACCTTGTGCACGGTGATGAGGGGGGCGCAAACTTCTCGAACATTGCGCTTATGGGGTTGGTTGGCGGGATTTTGGAGATTGCTGGCGCGGGCGACGGTGTTGGCGAGGGTGCGGCCAGTGTCGAAAAAGGCGGCGACGCCCGGCACATGGGCACCGGCATCGTTGGAGCCGCACCGGGCGTGCTTGTCGGGATGTGGACCCTCGCCCGGGTAGCGGACCGACGGCATGGCATTCCACCGCGCGAGCGCGGCGGCGGCGCGGTCGTCAGCATTGGGATCGAGGCCCTCGAAACCGCGCCAGCGGGTATTGGGCACGTCCTCCGGATCGGGACGCCCGGGAAGGCTCGTCGGCACGGGGCGCGCGCCCTCGTCCGGCGGCATGGCGCGGAAGGGATGATCGGCGGCCTCGCTGCGGCGACCCATTTCGCGCATCGGCGGGCGCTGGTGCGCGGGCATGGCCTCCACCTGACGTGCGACATCGGCGCGCGTCGATTGCGACCAGCGCTTCTCAACAGGCGCAGCCGCATCACCGCGAGCCCAGCGGGCGCCGGGACGCCAGCCGGTGTTCTTGGGCGCGTCGCATTGCAGCACCTGTTCCTCGGCCACCGCCGCGGTGAGCGGCGCGAGATCGAGCGGGGTTCCCGGTTCAGGCCGCGGCGTTGGTGCGCGGCGACGCTCGGCCCGGCGCACGCGATCGATTGCCCAGTGCGGCAGGTAGAGCGAGACGACCCGTGTCATCGCAGGCCTCCAGTAAAGTATCGAAAGGTTCGCCGCCGCGTTGCCGCACCAGCGAGACGGACCAGCGCGGACGGCCCATGCTGCCGCAGCGCAGGGGAACGGAAGGAGCAGCGCCGATTCGCCAGCGGGTGAGCGCGGCAGAAGGCATGCCGAGCGGATCGGAATCCTCGCGCGCATGGCGGCGCATGAGGAGCGCGATCGTGCGGCCCCCCTCTGCCGCGAGTTGCAGCCGGCGGGTGGCGCCCATGCCGGCGCGCTTCACTTCGCCGATCACCGCACCAAGGCCGCGGTGACGCAGCCCTTCCTCCATCAGCGCGAGCAATTCGGCATCATCGCGTGCCTCGGCATAAAGGACGCGTTCGGGCGTCAGCCCTGCCTGATAGAGGCCGGGAGCGAACAGATCGCGGCGACGCACGACCCACAGGATCGGGCCCCAGGCACGCGCGGCGATCCCGGCCATGAACAAGGTGGCGGCGGCATCGTCCGACATTTCGGCAGAGCCGGCCGCGACCTCGTGCAGGGCATCCAGCCGCAGCCCGCCATCGGCCAGCCGCGAATCAACTTGCGCAATCCCGAACGGCAGGGTTTCACGCCGGCGATGACCGTCGCCTTCAATGGCGCGGAGCGTTTCGCGAAGCTCTGCAATGACGGCGGGAGAGGACACTGGCACGACTCGATCAAGACTGTTGTTCCCATTTTGTTCCAACAGTCATCAGAGTCAATCAGGCAAAACCGCGCCCTGATTTCCGCGCTGATCGTTTCAGCTGCAACCATCACTAGCGCGGCGCTTTGAAATTTTATAACAAGGGCTCCAAGGACCCGCTGGTGCGTTTTGCCGGCGGTTTTCAGACCGGAGAGATCATGGCGGACGCCGCCCGCAGCAATTTGCCCCCGCTCGCGCTGCATGTGCCCGAGCCCAAGTTTCGACCCGGCGACACGGTGGATTTCGCGGACGTCGATGTTCCCGCGGCAGGATCCGTGCGCCGGCCCGACACGGCCGAGGACCCACGCGCCTTCACCGACCTCGTTTACACGATGGTGCGGGTGCTGGACGAGAACAACCAGGCCGTCGGCCCATGGAATCCCAAGCTGTCACCCGACACGCTGCGGCGCATGCTGCGCCACATGGCAACGGTGCGCGCGTTCGACGAGCGCATGTTCCGCGCGCAGCGGCAGGGCAAGACCAGCTTCTACATGAAGTCGCTGGGCGAGGAGGCGGTCGCCGTGCCGCAGGCCTATGCGCTGGACGCCGACGACATGTGCTTTCCGTCGTATCGCCAGCAGGGCCTGCTGATCGCGCGCGGCTGCCCGCTGGTCGACATGATGAACCAGATCTATTCGAACACGGGCGACAAGCTGCAGGGAAAGCAGCTGCCGATCATGTATTCGGAAAAGCGCTTCAGCTTCTTCTCGATCTCCGGCAACCTGACGACGCAATATCCGCAGGCCGTGGGCTGGGCGATGGCGTCGGCATCGAAGGGTGACACGCGCATCGCCGCCACCTGGTGCGGCGAGGGATCGACCGCGGAAGGCGACTTCCACTCCGCGCTGACCTTCGCCACCGTCTACCGCGCGCCGGTGATCTTCAACGTCGTCAACAACCAATGGGCGATTTCAAGCTTTTCCGGCTTTGCCGGCGCGGAGGCGACGACCTTTGCCGCGCGCGCCGTGGGCTATGGCATCGCTGGCCTACGGGTCGACGGCAATGACGCGCTGGCGGTCTATGCCGCGACGCAATGGGCGGCGGAGCGCGCGCGGACCAACCAGGGCCCGACGTTGATCGAGCATTTCACCTATCGTGCCGAGGGGCACTCCACCTCCGACGATCCGTCGCAATATCGCAGCGCGGGCGAACCAACGGCATGGCCGCTGGGCGACCCGATCCGGCGGCTGAAGGACCACCTGATCGCCATCGGCGAATGGGACGAGGAACGCCACGCGGCGATGGACAAGGAAGTTGCCGACGCGGTGAAGGCCGCGCAGAAGGAAGCCGAGAAGAACGGCATCCTTGGCCATGGCCTGCACCAGCCGCTCGACACGTTGTTCGACGGCGTGTTCGAGGAGATGCCGTGGCATTTGCGCGAACAGCAGGCGCAGATGCTGGCCGAGGAAGAGGAAAGCGGGCGGCCATGGGCGCGCAAGTGAGCCTCTCCTCTGTCGTCACCCCGGGCTTGATCCGGGACCCCGCTTCTCTTCTCCCGCTTCAAAACAGCGGGACCCCGGCTCAGGGCCGGGGTGACGGTGACATGCTATGACCGACACGCAGATCGAAACTGCACAGGCTGAAGCGGCCGGAGCCGCGGATGGCACCGATGCCACCCAGCGCATGAACATGATCCAGGCGATCAATTCCGCCATGGACGTGATGATGGCGCGCGACCCGGACGTGGTGGTGATGGGCGAGGACGTCGGCTATTTCGGCGGCGTGTTCCGCGCGACCGCGGGCCTGCAGGCGAAATATGGCAAGACGCGCGTGTTCGACACGCCGATCACCGAAATCGGCATCATCGGCGTCGCGATCGGCATGGGTGCCTATGGCCTGAGGCCCGTGCCAGAGATCCAGTTCGCCGATTACATCTATCCCGCGCTCGACCAGCTCGTCAGCGAGGCGGCGCGGCTGCGTTATCGTTCGGGCGGGGAATTCACCGCGCCGATCACGGTGCGATCGCCGTTCGGCGGCGGCATCTTCGGCGGGCAGACGCACTCGCAGAGCCCGGAAGGCATCTTCACCCACGTATCGGGCCTGAAGACCGTGATCCCGTCGACGCCGTATGATGCCAAGGGCCTGCTGATCTCCGCGATCGAGGACAATGATCCGGTGATCTTCTTCGAGCCCAAACGCATCTACAACGGGCCGTTCAACGGCCATTGGGACCGGCCGGCGGCGAACTGGTCCAAGCATCCCGGCGGCGACGTGCCGAGCGGCTATTACAAGATCCCGATCGGCAAGGCCGCCGTCGTCCGCGAGGGCGAGGCGGTGACGATGCTGGCCTATGGCACGATGGTGCACGTCTGTGCGCAGGTGGTGGAGGATACCGGCGTCGATGCCGAGATCATCGACCTGCGCAGCCTGGTGCCGCTCGACATCGAGACGATCGAGGAGAGCGTGAAGAAGACCGGGCGCTGCCTGATCGTGCATGAGGCGACGCGCACCGGCGGGTTCGGTGCGGAGCTGTCGGCGCTGGTTCAGGAGCGCTGTTTCTACCATCTCGAGGCGCCGGTGGAGCGCGTGACGGGTTTCGACACGCCTTATCCGCACAGCCTGGAATGGGCATATTTCCCGGGCCCCGTGCGCATCGGCATGGCCCTCAAGAAGATTCTGAAGGACTGATCGGCACATGGCGCGTTTTACCTTCAAGCTGCCGGACATCGGCGAAGGCATTGCCGAGGCGGAGATCGTCGGCTGGCACGTCGCGGTGGGCGACCGCGTCGAGGAAGACCAGAATATCGCAGACATGATGACCGATAAGGCGACGGTCGAGATGGAATCGCCGGTGTCCGGCGTGGTGGTGGAGCTGGCCGGCGAGGTCGGCGACCAGATCGCGATCGGCGCGATGCTGGTGGTGATCGAGACCGATGCCGATGGCGCGGTGGAGCCGGAGGGCGAGACGGCGGCGGACGTCGAGCACAAGCTGGGCGGCGCGGACGAAGCCGAGGCGTTCGAGGCGGAGAACCCGGGGGTCGAGGAGGTGGTGGAAGCCGCTCCTGCCACGCCGGCTCCTGCTGCACCCGCTGCGGACGTGGCTCCGGCTGATGCCGCGGCATCGCCAACGGCTCCCGTCCTTGCTTCGCCCGCGGTGCGGGCGCGCGCGAAGGATCTGGGCGTCGACCTGTCCGAGGTGAAGGTGTCGGAAGGCGATCGCATCCGCCACGCCGATCTGGACGCGTACCTGCGCTACGCGGGCGGGCAGGGCTATCACCCGCCGCATGCCAGCCGTGCGCGCGCGGACGAGCAGGTCAAGGTGATCGGGATGCGTCGTCGCATTGCCGAGAACATGGCCGCGTCGAAGCGCAACATCCCGCACTTCACTTATGTCGACGAGATCGACGTGACGGCGCTGGAGGATATGCGTGCCGACCTGAACGACAATCGCGGGCAGCGGCCGAAGCTGACCATGCTGCCGTTCCTGATCGTCGCGATCTGCCGCACGTTGCCGGACTTCCCGATGCTGAACGCGCGCTATGACGACGAGGCGGGCGTGGTGACGCGGTCGGGCCGGGTGCATCTCGGCATGGCGGCGCAGACCGATGCGGGCCTTACCGTGCCGGTGATCCGCGATGCGCAGGACAAGAACGTCTGGCAGCTCGCCGCCGAGATCGGGCGCTTGGCGGAAGCGGCGCGCACGCAGAAGCTGAAGCCCGAGGAGCTGGGCGGCGGGACAATTACCGTTACCTCGCTCGGCCCGCTGGGCGGTATCGCGACGACGCCGGTGATCAACCGGCCGGAAGTGGCGATCATCGGGCCGAACAAGATCGTCGAGCGGCCGGTGTTCCGAGGGGATGATATTGTGCGCGCGAAGCTGATGAACCTGTCGATCAGTTGCGACCACCGTGTGGTCGATGGCTGGGATGCGGCAAGCTACGTCCAGGCGGTGAAGAAGCTGCTCGAGACGCCCGTGCTGCTGTTTGCGGACTGAGGGGGGCGATGCTTCCCGCTATCGTCCTGTCCGTCACGATCGCGCGGCCATGGCGAGAGGTTTACGAGGCGTTCTGGCGCCCGACGGCCTTCCCGCGCTGGGCCTCAGGGCTCAGCGAGTTCGCGCTGCGCGAGGATGGCGACTCGTGGGTCGGCGAGGGCGCGGACGGTGGAATCCGCGTCTTCTTTACGCCGCACAACGAGTTTGGCGTGATGGATCATCGCGTCGAGCCGGACGGCGGGGAGCCGGTGAACGTGCCGCTGCGCGTGATCGCCAATGGCGAAGGCGCGGAGGTTCAGCTGACGCTGTTCCGCCAGCCCGGCATGGATGACGAGGCGTTTGCGCGCGACCGCCGCTGGATCCGCAAGGACCTGGCGACGCTGAAGGCGCTGGCCGAGCGCGGCTGACGATTCGCCGCGCCGGCCGGACGCAAGTCGCTAGACGCGGCGGCCGGTAAAGAGCTGCACGAGGCCGACGATCAGTGCGATCACCAGGAGAATGTGGATCAGGCCGCCGGCGACATGCAGGCTAAAGCCGAGGAGCCACAGGATCAACAGGATAACAACGATCGTCCAGAGCAAGGCGCGTTCCTTTCAAGCTTATGCCTTGTGAACGATGCCGTGGAGCGACCGTTCCGTGCTGGCCGGCAACATTGTGTAACACGTGCCCGGCCCCGTGGATGATGGATGCGGCCTGCCCGCCGGTGGGGGATTGCTCCGCAACCCATCCCGATCTATATTGGCTGTGCTTTCTCTTACATCGTCAGATGCGAGGGGTCGCGGGGCAAGGCTTCGCGGCGGCAACAACCTGTGTGTATGTGGAGCCCCGATGGCGGATATTGCCGCGCTGACCCAGATGATCGAGACCGAGGCGAAGGCGCTCGGCTTCGACCTCGTGCGTGTCGCGCTGTTCGGCAAGGGTGACGAGCGCACGCTGCAGGTGATGGCCGAGCGGCCCGATACGCGGCAGCTGACGATCGACGATTGCGCCGACCTGTCGCGCCGCATCTCCGACGTGCTCGACGTGCTGGAGGAAGAAGGGCGTGACCCGATCGAGGGCGCCTATCGCCTGGAAGTGTCGAGCCCCGGCATCGATCGCCCGCTGACGCGCCTGTCGGATTACACCGACTGGACCGGGCATGAGGCGAAGCTGACACTGGACGCGCCGCTCGACGGGCAGAAGCAGTTCCGCGGCGAGATTGCCGGCGTTGAGGGTGAGGACATCGCCATCCGCAATCGTACCGGCACGGTCGCCCACGTTCCCTTCGGTCGGATCATCGATGCGAAGCTGGTGCTGACCGACAAATTGATCGCTGCCACCGTCCCGCTCTCCGTCGAGGGCGCGGAAGAAGAAGAAATCGAAGCAGAGGAAACCGAGTAATGGCTACCGGCGTCACCGCGAACCGCGCGGAACTGATCGCGATCGCCAACAGCGTCGCCAGCGAGAAGATGATCGACAAGGCGATCGTCATCGAGGCGATGGAGGATGCGATCCAGCGTGCGGCACGTACCCGCTACGGCCAGGAAATGGATATCCGCGCGAAGCTGGACCCGAACAACGGCGACCTCAGGCTGTGGCGCGTCGTCGAGGTGGTCGAGCAGGTCGACGACATCTACAAGCAGGTTGACCTGAAGGGCGCGCAGAAGCTGCAGGCGGGCGCGAGCGTCGGCGACTTCCTGGTCGATCCGCTGCCGCCAATCGAATTCGGCCGCATCCAGGCACAGGCCGCCAAGCAGACCATCTTCCAGAAGGTGCGCGACGCCGAGCGCGAGCGCCAGTATGAGGAGTTCAAGGACCGCGCGGGTGAGATCATCACCGGGGTCGTCAAGCGCGTCGAGTTCGGGCACATTGTCGTCGACCTGGGCCGCGCCGAGGGCGTGATCCGCCGCGACCAGCAGATCCCGCGCGAAGTGGTGCGCGTGAACGATCGTATCCGGTCGCTGATCCTGAAGGTGGTGCGCGAAAACCGCGGGCCGCAGATCTTCCTCAGCCGCGCGCATCCCGACTTCATGAAGAAGCTGTTCGCGCAGGAAGTGCCCGAGATCTACGACGGCATCATCGAGATCAAGGCCGCCGCCCGCGACCCTGGGAGCCGCGCCAAGATCGGTGTCATCAGCCACGATTCCTCGATCGACCCGGTCGGCGCCTGCGTCGGCATGAAGGGCAGCCGCGTTCAGGCCGTCGTGCAGGAAATGCAGGGCGAGAAGATCGACATCATCCCCTGGTCGCCCGACATCGCGACCTTCGTCGTCAACGCGCTGCAGCCGGCAAACGTCAGCCGCGTGATCATCGACGAGGAAGAGGAGCGGATCGAAGTCGTCGTTCCCGATGACATGCTGAGCCTTGCCATCGGCCGCCGCGGCCAGAACGTTCGCCTCGCCAGCCAGCTGACCGGCAAGGCGATCGACATCATGACCGAGACCGATTCGAGCGAGAAGCGCCAGCAGGACTTCGTCGCCCGCACCGAGATGTTCCAGAACGAGCTCGACGTTGACGAGACGCTGGCGCAGCTGCTGGTCGCCGAAGGCTTCACCGAGATGGAAGAGGTCGCTTATGTCGAGCTCGACGAGCTCGCCGCGATCGAAGGCTTCGACGAGGATCTCGCGCAGGAGCTGCAGAGCCGCGCTGCCGAGGCGATCGAGCGTCGCGAGCAGGCGAACCGCGACGAGCGCCGTGCGCTGGGCGTCGAGGATGCGCTGGCCGAGCTGCCGTACCTGACCGAGGCGATGCTCGTCACGTTGGGCAAGGCGGGCATCAAGACGCTCGACGATCTCGCCGATCTGGCGACCGACGAGCTGATCGAGAAGAAGCGCGCCGAGCCGCGTCGCCGCAACGAGGATGCGCCGCGCCGGCCGGAGCACAAGGGCGGCGTGCTGGGCCAGTATGGCCTGACCGAGGAGCAGGGCAACGAGATCATCATGGCTGCCCGCGCCCATTGGTTCGAGGACGAGAATGAGGACGCTGGCGAGCCGGCGGCCGCAACGGAGGAATCGAACGCCTGATGCCGTTCGTATCGATCAGACTGTCGGGCTCCGCATCCAAGGAGCAGAAGGCGGGGATTGTGGCTGACGTCACGTCCTCGCTGGTCACGCGGCTGGGCAAGAACCCGGCCGCGGTGCAGATCGTGATCGAGGAAGTTTCGACCGAGAATTATGGTGCCGGCGGCGTGCTGATCGCCGACCGGGACGCGCCGAAGGTGCCAAGTGCCAAGGTGCCAAGTGCCAAGGTGCCAAGTGAGGGAGACGCACATGCGGAACCCTCACAATGATGCGCTAACGCCGCCCCGTATCAGTGTCTCGCGTTGCGACGCGCTTCCGAAGGAGGCGCGGCGATGAGCGAGCGTACCTGTATCCTGACCCGCGACTCGTCGTCGCCGGCGCATCTCATCCGGCTGGCGCTGGCGCCCGAAGGACGCGTGCTGCCTGACGTGCGCGCGAAGGCGCCGGGCCGCGGCGCCTGGATCGGCGTGACTGCGGCCGAGCTTGCCGAGGCGCAGGCCAAGGGCAAGCTGCGCGGCGCGCTTGCCCGTTCGTTCAAGACCGGCACCTTCACCGTACCGGACGATCTGCCGGCGCTGATCGCCATTGCACTCGAGCGAAATGCGCTCGACCGGCTGGGGCTGGAATCGCGCGCCGGCATGGTGCTGACGGGATCGGAGCGCATCGTCGAGGCGGCGCGCAAAGGGCGGGTATTCGCGCTTTATCATGCGTCGGACGCCAGCGAGGACGGCCGTCGCCGGCTTGCCCAAGCATGGCGCGTGGGATCCGATCGGGAGGGCAGCGATCTTGAGGGGTTGGTTCTTCCGGTCCCACGCCCCATATTGTCGATGGCGCTGGGCCGCGAGAACGTGGTACATATCGGCGTCATCGACCGCATGGCGGCCGGCAGATTGGGCGAAGCACTCGATCGCTGGCGGCGCTTTATCGGCCCCGACCCTGTAGAAGCCCGTCAAGGTGACACTTTGATGGGCGCTTTAGACTCCGCATCTTGCGCAACGGCCGCGCAAGGCGCATCGGCGCCCGGACTTTCCGGGCGCGTACCGGCCGTGACGACACACGAGGAATTTGAGTGAGCGACACCGACAACGAAAAGCCGAAACTTGGCATGCGCGCGCCCTTGGGCCTTCGGCGCACGGTCGAGACCGGCAAGGTGCAGCAAAGCTTCAGTCACGGCCGCAAGAATACGGTGATCGTGGAGACGAAGAAGGCGCGCCCGATGCGCCGGCCGGGCGACCCCGCCCCGGCCGAGCAGGTTGCGGCGCCTGAAGCTGCGCCCGCGCCGGTCCAGCAGGCGCCTGCCCCGGCGCCCGCACCCGCGCGCCCGCCGTCGAACGAGACGCCGCAGGAGCGCCAGGCCCGCCTGTTGCGCGAGGCCGAAGCGCAGCGGATGCGCGCGCTGGAAGAGCAGCGTCTGCGCGAGGAAGCCGAGCGCGCCCGCCAGGCCGAGGAGGAGCGCCGCCGTGCGGAAGAGCGCGCCGCTGCCGCTGCTGCCGCCGCTGCACCGGAACCCAAGGCCGAGCCCGCGCCCGAGCCGACGAAGGCTCCCGAGGCGGCTGCTACGCCGGCGCCTGCAGCGGAAGAGCCGAAGGCTGACGTGACGCCCGCGGCGGCGGAACCGTCTGACGCGCCGGCGGCAACGCCTGCACCGGCCGCGCCGGCGCATGAGCCGGAAGTCGTGCGTGCTGCCGCTACGCCAGCACCGCGCGCGCCCAAGGCTGCGCCGCCGGCACCGCCTGCGCCGCCGCCCGTGCTGGAACTGAGCCGGGATCCGTCGATGCCGGCGCCGCGCCGCTTCTCGCCGGTGCCGCGCCCGGAGATCCCTAAGCCGCAGCCCAAGCCCGAGCCGAAGCCCGAGCCTGCGCAGCCCACCGCGACCGCTTCGTCGTCGTCCTCGTCGTCCACCCCGCAGCAGCGCAACCTGCCGTCGGGGCAGGCGACGCCGCGCAACAATGCGGCGCCGGCGCGTCCGCAGCAGCGCGACCGCAAGGGCGACGAGCGTCGTGGCGGCAAGCTGACGGTTACCCGCGCGCTGAACGAGGATGGCGCACGCGCCCGCTCGCTCGCCGCGCTGAAGCGTGCGCGCGAAAAGGAAAAGCGTGGCTGGACCGGCCCGCGCGAACCGCAGGCCAAGCAGGTCCGCGACGTTCAGGTGCCGGAGGCGATCACCGTCCAGGAGCTGGCGAACCGCATGGCGGAACGCGGCGCTGACCTGGTGAAGGCGCTGTTCAAGATGGGTTCGCCCGTCACCATGACGCAGACGATCGACCAGGATACGGCCGAGCTGCTGGTCACCGAATTCGGCCACAATGTCGTGCGCGTCAGCGACAGCGACATCGATCTGGTGCTGGATACCGCGCCCGACGCCGAGGCCGATCTGAAGCCGCGTCCGCCGGTCGTGACGATCATGGGCCACGTTGACCATGGCAAGACCAGCCTGCTCGACGCGCTGCGCGGCACCGACGTGGTGCGCGGCGAGGCCGGTGGCATCACGCAGCATATCGGCGCCTATCAGGTGACGCTGAAGGACAAGTCGAAGATCACCTTCCTCGACACGCCGGGCCACGAGGCGTTCAGCGCCATGCGTGCGCGTGGTGCCGACGTCACCGATATCGTGGTGCTGGTGGTTGCCGCAGACGACGGGCTGATGCCGCAGACGATCGAGGCGATCAATCACACCAAGGCGGCCGGCAAGCCGATGATCGTGGCGATCAACAAGATCGACAAGCACGATGCCAATGCCCAGCGCGTGCGCGAGCGCCTGCTGGAGCATGACATCCAGGTCGAGGCGATGGGCGGCGAGACGCAGGACGTCGAGGTCTCCGCGCTGAAGAAGACCGGCCTCGACGAGCTGATCGAGAAGATCCAGCTGCAGGCCGAGCTGATGGACCTGAAGGCCAACCCCGACCGCGATGCCGAAGGCAGCGTGATCGAGGCGAAGCTGGACAAGGGCCGTGGCCCGGTTGCCACCGTGCTCGTCACCCGCGGCACGCTGAAGGTCGGCGACGTGTTCGTCGTCGGCGCGGAAAGCGGCAAGGTGCGTGCGATGGTCGACGACAAGGGTCGCCAGCTGAAGGAAGCGGGCCCGTCGACCCCGGTCGAGGTGCTTGGCATTTCGGGCACGCCGTCGGCTGGTGACCAGCTGCAGGTGGTCGAGAGCGAAGCGCGAGCACGCGAAGTGGCGGAATATCGCCAGGGCGTGCTGACGCAGAAGCGCACGACGGCGGCGCCGGCGAGCCTCGAGAGCATGTTCTCTGCGCTGGCAGCGAACAAGGCGATCGAATATCCGCTGGTGGTGAAGGCGGATACGCAAGGGACCGTCGAGGCGATCGTCGCTGCGATCAACAAGATCTCGACCGACGACATCCGCGCGCGCATCCTGCATTCGGGCGTCGGCGGCATCACCGAGAGCGACGTGAACGCGGCTGCGGCCTCGGGCGCGCCGATCATCGGCTTCCACGTCCGTGCCAATGCCAAGGCGCGCGAGATCGCCGAGCGGCACAAGGTGGCGCTGAAATATTACGACGTCATCTATGACCTGATCGACGAGATCCGCGCCGGTATGGCGGGCGAGCTTGGCCCCGAGGCGTTCGAGACGGTCGTTGGCCGCGCCGAAATCCGCGAGGTCTTCTCCGCCGGCAAGCACGGCAAGGCGGCCGGTCTGCTGGTGGTCGAGGGTGTCATCCGCAAGGCGCTCAAGGCCCGCATCACGCGCAACGACGTCATTATCTACAATGGCGAAATTGCTTCGCTGCGGCGCTTCAAGGACGACGTGCCCGAGGTTCGCGCTGGTCTGGAATGCGGTGTGACGTTCACGCAGAACTTCACCGACATCCGCCCGGGCGACTTCCTCGAAACGTTCGAGGTCGAGCTGCGCGAACGCACGCTGTAAGGACATGAACCCTCTCCCCCATGCGGGGAGAGGGGAGTCTCACGATGACCGATCAACCAGAAAAATCCGTCCGTACTCTGCGCGTTGGCGAGCAGGTGCGTCATATCCTGTCGGAGATCCTGCAGCGCGGCGACGTGCATGACGACGTGCTCACGACTCACCTGGTGAGCATCACCGAAGTGCGCATGTCCCCCGACCTGCGCCATGCGACGGTGTTCGTGAAGCCGCTGCTGGGCAAGGACGAGGAAGCGGTGCTGAAGGCGCTGCGTACCAACACCGCCTATCTGCAGCGCGAAGTCGCGCGGCGGGTGAAGATGAAATATGCCGCGCGCCTGAAGTTCCTGAGCGACGAGAGCTTCGACGAGGGCAGCCATATCGACCAGCTGCTACGATCGCCCACCGTGGCGCGCGACCTGGAGGCGGGCGAGGAGTAAGCCGCCGGCTGCCGATCAGCAGCCGAGCTTTGCCGCCAGGTCGATGAGGCTGTCGGCGGACCATTCCCAATCCTGCGCCAGCTTGGCATCGGGGGCGGGGCGGCCGCCATATTCCATCGGGCGTGACACGAAGGCGGTCTTCAGCCCGCAGGCGCGCGCGGCCGCGAGGTCGCTGTGGTGTGCGGCGACCAGGCACACCTCCTGCGGCAACAAGCCGAGGATCTCGGCAGTGCCGAGATAGGCGCGCGGATCGGGTTTGTAGGCGCGGGTGACCTCAGCCCCCATGATCGCGTCCCAGGGCAGGCGACCGCGACGCGCCATTTCGAGCATCAGCGCGATATTGCCGTTCGACAAGGTGACGATCGGGAAGCGGCCCTTGAGGCGCGTCAGCCCCTCAACCGAGTCGGGCCACGGCGTGAGGCGGCGCCAGGCGAAGGTCCAGTCCTGCAGCAATGCCTCGTCGAGCGTGGCGGGATCGACGCCCGCATCGTTCAGCGTTTCGTCCAGCATCTCGCGGTGAAGCACATCGAGGATGGTGAAGTCGCGGCCCGACTTCGCATAGGTCGCCATGCCGGTGAGATAGCGGCGGCGCCAATTGTCCGTGAAGGTGGCGGGATCGAGGTCGCTGCGGCCGATGCGCGCGAGGAAATCGGCGGATTCGGCGGTGATGCTGGTGCGCCAGTCGACCACCGTTCCGAACACGTCGAACGCGAGCACCTTCGGCAAATCGGAACCGGCCATTTCATCCCCTCGCAGATTGCACCGGCGCGTCGCGGCGCGCCCTTTTGCCGGGTGCTACGAGTGATGCCCCCCGTGGACAAGCCGCGTCGATCGGGCCACTCACGCGACCGGCAACAGCAAGGCGGTGCGGCATGGCGTTCACGGCAACAATCCTTCTGCTCGGTTCGGGCGAGCTTGGACGCGAGTTCGTGATCTCGGCCAAGCGGCTCGGCTGCTATGTCATCGCCTGCGACAGCTATGACGGCGCGCCGGCGATGCAGGTGGCGGATGCGCGCGAGGTTTTCTCCATGCTCGACGCCGACCTACTGCGTGCAGCCGTGGAGAGGCACCGGCCCGATTTCGTTGTTCCGGAGGTGGAGGCGATCCGCACCGAAGTGCTGGCCGAGCTGGAGGCGGCGGGGACGACGATCGTCCCGTCGGCGCGCGCGACGATGATGACGATGAACCGCGACGGCATCCGCGAAGTGGCGGCGGTCGAGCTGGGGCTGCGCACGTCGCGCTATCGCTATGCCGAGACGCTGGACGAGGTGCGCGCGGGCGCGGCACACACCGGGCTGCCGTGCGTGATCAAGCCGGTCATGTCCTCATCGGGCAAGGGACAGAGCACGGTTCGCAGCGAAGCGGATCTGGAAGCGGCGTGGGATTATGCCGTCGCCAATATGCGCGGCGACCGGGCGCGGGTGATCGTCGAGGAGTTCGTCGATTTCGACTATGAGATCACGTTGCTGACGGTGCGCACGCGCGACGGCGTCGTCTTCTGCCCGCCGATCGGCCACAGGCAGGAACGCGGCGATTATCAGGAAAGCTGGCAGCCGGCCGCCATGTCGGAAAAGGCGATCGCCGACGCGCAGGACATGGCGCGCAAGGTGGTCGACGATTTGGGCGGGTATGGCCTGTTCGGCGTGGAGTTCTTCGTCAAGGATGACGAGGTGATCTTTTCCGAATTGTCACCGCGCCCGCATGACACGGGGATGGTGACGCTGATCTCGCAATCGCTGAGCGAGTTCGACCTGCACGCCCGCGCGATCCTTGGCCTGCCGATCCCGACGCTGACCAGCTACGGCCCGTCCGCCTCCGCAGTGATCCTGGCGGATCGCGCGTCGGACACGGTGCGCTATGACGGCATCGCCGAGGCGCTGGCTACACCGGGGGGCGACGTGGACGTGCGGATTTTCGCCAAGCCGACGACACGGCCCTATCGCCGCATGGGCGTGGCGCTGGCGCGCGCCGCGACCACCGACGACGCCCGGCGCATTGCGGCCGAGGCGGCGTCGAAGGTTCAGCTTAGCTACGATCCGGCTTAGGCAGCGCGCTTGACGAGGCGCGGGTCGGCGGCGGCGACGCCGGTGGCGAGCACCAGCGCATCCTCGACGAAGCCGGTGGCGGTCTGGCCATAGCGGCGAAGCGCGGCCATGCGGATGCGCCAGCCGATGTAGGAACTGGCAAGTGCCGTGCCGAGCGCGACCGCGGCGCCGGTCACCCGTTGCCCCTTGGGCGCCAGCGCCGCGCCGGCATAGGCGGAGGTGACGCTGCGCACGGCAAGGCCGATCGGCACGATCCGGTCGGGTGCGGTCTTCTGCTTGTCGCCCGCCATTTCCGCGGCGCTGAAGGCGACGGCGCCCCAGGCGATCAGCGGGTTCTTGAACAATTTGGCGAGCGGCATGTCATCGGGCAGCGCGCCGCGACGGCCGGCGGCGGCGAGCGCGGCGAGCGGCACGATCCCGCGCTGACCCGCGGCCAGCCCGATGAGGTAGGAACGAAGCATCGGCGAATTCCTCGTGTGGTTCGCGCGAACAATCGCTGGGAGCGGTTTCGTATCCCGCGCGAGCTGCAAAACGGGCGGCAGGAAAATAGTGGCGCGGCACGCGCCGATGGGGAACAGCAACGCGATGGCCAAGCTCTATTTCTATTATGCCAGCATGAATGCGGGGAAATCGACCAACCTGCTGCAGGCCGATTTCAACTATCGCGAGCGCGGCATGGCGACGATGCTGTTCACCGCTGCGATCGACGATCGCTTTGCGGCGGGCACGATTACCTCGCGCATCGGCCTGTCGGCGCCGGCGACGATGTTCGACGCGAGCACCAACATCGCCGCCTGCGTGCTCGATCGCCATGCCGAGGAAACGGTGGCGTGCGTTCTGGTGGACGAGGCGCAGTTCCTGACGGCGGCGCAGGTCGATCAGCTCGCGCGGCTGGCGGATGTCGATGGCATTCCGGTGCTGGCCTATGGCCTGCGCACCGATTTCCAGGGGGCGTTGTTTGAGGGATCGGCGCGGCTGTTGGCGCTGGCCGACGCGCTGATCGAGATAAAGTCGGTTTGCGAATGCGGGCGCAAGGCGACCATGAACCTTCGGGTCGACGCCAAGGGGCGCCCGGTCGCGGCGGGGGCGCAGACGGTGATCGGCGGGAACGACCGCTATGTCGCCTTGTGCCGGCGGCATTTCACCGCCGCGCTGGAATTGGGCGCCGCGGGCCAGGCGTGACACGCGGGGGCGCTGGCGCTCGCTCGCCCGCCCCCCTATCTCGCCGGCATCATGACACCCGACAATCCCATCTACGCCGCGGCGGTGTGGATCATTCCGCTGATCATCGCGATCGTCTTTCACGAGGTGGCGCATGGCCTGATGGCGCGTGCGCTCGGCGATCCGACCGCGGCGCAGCTCAACCGGCTGTCGTTCAACCCGATCCGCCATGTCGATCCGATTGGAACCGTGATCCTGCCGCTGGGCCTTGCGCTCGCCAAGGCGCCGGTGTTTGGATGGGCCAAGCCGGTGCCGGTGGATGCGCGGCGGCTGCGCAATCCGCGCTGGGGCATGGTGGCGGTGGCGCTCGCCGGGCCGGGGATGAACTTCCTGCTGGCGGCGGTCGCGGCGATCGCGATCGGCGTGCTTTATGGGCAAATGAGCGGGCCGCCGGAGGGCGTCAGCCAGTTCATCTTCGCCAATCTCGTCAACTTCCTGCTGATCAACATCTTCCTCGCGGTGTTCAACCTGCTGCCGCTGCCGCCGTTTGACGGCGGGCATGTGGTGGAAGGCGTGCTGCCGCGGCGGCTGGCAGTGGAATGGGCGAAGCTGGCGCGTTTCGGCTTTCCGCTGATCATCGTCCTCCTGGTGGTGGTGCCGATGATCTGGCCGAGCGCGAGCATCGTCGGCAAGATCGTCGGTCCGCCCGCCGACTGGCTCGTGCGCCAGTATCTCGCCTTTGCGCAGCTGTTCGCCTGAGGACCCCTGACATGCATGGATGGCTGATCCTCGACAAGCCGCTGGGGCTTGGATCGACTCAGGGCGTGAGCGCGGTGAAGCGGTCGCTGCGCGAGGGCGGATATGGCAAGGCGAAGGTGGGCCACGGCGGCACGCTCGACCCGCTGGCGTCGGGCGTGCTGCCGATCGCGCTGGGCGAGGCGACGAAGCTCGCCGGGCGGATGCTCGACAGCGATAAGGTATATGATTTCACCATCCGCTTCGGCGAGCAGACCGATACGCTGGACGCCGAGGGCAAGGTGATCGCGACCAGCGACGTGCGCCCGACGCGGGATGCGCTGACGGCGGTGCTGGCGGACTTTACCGGGCCGATCGAGCAGATGCCGCCGGCGTTCTCCGCGCTGAAGGTCGATGGGCAGCGCGCCTATGACCTGGCGCGGGCGGGCGAGGAGGTGATCCTGAAGACGCGCGCGGTGACGGTGTTCGCGCTGAGCGTCACCGCGGCGGCCGACGCAGGCGCGCTGGAAGAAGCGACGCTGACCGCGCATGTTTCCAAGGGCACTTATATCCGCAGCCTCGCGCGGGACATTGCGCTCGCCCTTGGAGCCGTCGGCCATGTCACCTATCTCAGGAGGACCAAGGCGGGGCCCTTTGGCCTCGGCCGAGCGATATCGCTGGACAATTTGAGCGAAGCCGCTAAGGCGCGCACCCTTGAACATATTCTCCTGCCGTTGAGGGCGGGGCTGGACGACATCCCGGCTCTACCCCTCACTCCCGACCAGGCAGGGGCGCTCCGCCAGGGGCGTGTTCTGGCCGGGATCGTTGCCGACGATGGCCAGTATTTTGCCTGCCTGCACGATGTGCCGGTAGCGCTGATCGAGGTCCAGGCCCGCGAGGGTCGTGTCGTCCGCGGCTTCAACCTGTAAAGATGTCGAAGGAAAACACATGTCGATCACTGCGGAACGCCGCCAGGAACTCATCAAGGATCACGCCCGCGCCGAAGGCGACACCGGTTCGCCGGAAGTTCAGGTCGCGATCCTGACCGAGCGGATCCGGAACCTGACCGAGCACTTCAAGGGCCACGCCAAGGACAACCATTCGCGTCGCGGCCTGCTGATGATGGTCAACAAGCGTCGTTCGCTTCTCGACTATCTCCGCAAGAAGGACGGGGATCGCTACCTCGCCCTCATCGCGAAGCTCGGTCTTCGCAAGTAATAACGGAAGGGCGCCCTCGCGGCGCCCTTCTCGCATATGCGCTTCGCGTGTGACGCGAGCGTGCAACGCCAGCGGGCAATAAGGCCCGACTGGCACGAGCCAAGACTGGCTCAAGCAGGCCCCGGCTGCATAGGGCGGCCGGAGTGAAGGAAACGAAATGTTCGACAAGAAAACGGTAAGCATCGAGTGGGGCGGCAAGACCCTGACGCTCGAGACGGGCAAGGTTGCCCGCCAGGCCGACGGCGCGGTCATCGCGACGCTCGGCGAGACGGTGGTGCTGTGCGCCGTCACCGCGGCCAAGACGGTCAAGGAAGGGCAGGATTTCTTCCCGCTTACCGTCCACTACCAGGAAAAGTTCTCCGCCGCCGGTCGTATCCCGGGCGGCTTCTTCAAGCGTGAGCGTGGCGCGACCGAGAAGGAGACGTTGGTCTCCCGCCTGATCGACCGCCCGATCCGCCCGCTGTTCCCCGAAGGCTTCTACAACGAGATCAACGCCATCGCTCAGGTGCTGAGCTATGACGGCGAGAACGAGCCGGACATCCTCTCGATGGTCGCCGCCTCGGCTGCGCTCACCATCTCGGGCGTGCCGTTCATGGGCCCGATCGGCGCGGCGCGCGTCGGCTATGTCGATGGCGAGTATATCCTCAACCCCACCGACAAGCAGGTCGAAGAGGGTCAGCTCGACCTGGTCGTCGCCGCTACCTACGACGCGGTGATGATGGTCGAATCCGAAGCCAAGGAGCTGTCGGAAGAGATCATGCTGGGCGCCGTGCTGTTCGCGCACGATGCCTGCCGTGAGGTCGTCAAGGCGATCGTGAAGCTCGCCGAGCAGGCCGCCAAGGATCCGTGGGAGCTGGCGCCGGTCGACGACAAGTCGGCGACGCTGAAGAAGCTCGACAAGGCGATCGGCAAGGATATCGCCGCTGCCTACAAGCTGACCGACAAGCAGCAGCGCCAGAACGCCCTGAACGAGGCGCGCGCCAAGGCCCGCGAAGCCTTCGCGGACCTCAAGGAAAGCGATCCCGCCCAGTATCTCGGCACGCTGAAGCTGGTGAAGAAGCTGGAGGCGAACATCGTCCGTCAGGCGATCCTGAAGGACGGCAAGCGCATCGACGGCCGCACCACCACGCAGATCCGCCCGATCGAGGCGGAAACCCACTTCCTGCCGCGTGCGCATGGCTCGGCACTGTTCACGCGTGGCGAAACCCAGACGATCGCGACTGCGACGCTTGGCACCCGCGACGCGGAGCAGATGATCGACGGTCTGAACGGCCTGTCGTACCAGCACTTCATGCTGCACTATAACTTCCCGCCGTATTCGGTCGGTGAAGTGGGCCGCTTCGGCGCGCCGGGCCGCCGCGAGGTTGGCCATGGCAAGCTGGCGTGGCGTGCGCTGCACCCGGTGCTACCATCGAAGGAAGAGTTCCCGTACACGATCCGTCTGACCAGCGACATCACCGAGTCCAACGGCTCGTCGTCGATGGCGTCGGTGTGCGGCGGCTCGCTGGCCCTCATGGACGCCGGCGTGCCGATCAAGCGTCCGGTGTCCGGCATCGCCATGGGCCTGATCCTGGAAGGCAAGGATTTCGCGATCCTGTCCGACATCCTGGGTGACGAGGATCACCTGGGCGACATGGACTTCAAGGTGGCTGGCACGTCCGAAGGCATCACCACGATGCAGATGGACATCAAGATCGCGGGCATCACCAAGGAGATCTTCGAGGCGGCGCTGAACCAGGCGAAGGCCGGTCGTGCGCACATCCTGGGCGAGATGAACAAGGCGCTGGGCGAGACCCGCACCGAGCTCAGCGCGCACGCACCGCGCATCGAGACGATCACGGTCGACAAGTCGAAGATCCGCGACATCATCGGCACCGGCGGCAAGGTGATCCGCGAGATCGTCGCCACCACCGGCGCCAAGGTCGACATCGACGACGAGGGCGTGGTGAAGATCAGCTCGTCCGACCACTCGCAGATCGAAGCCGCGATCAACTGGATCAAGGGCATCGTCGAAGAGGCCGAGGTCGGCAAGATCTACACCGGCAAAGTCGTCAACATCGTCGACTTCGGTGCATTCGTGAACTTCATGGGTGGCAAGGACGGCCTCGTCCACGTCTCCGAAATGAAGAACGAGCGGGTCGAGAAGCCGACCGACGTCGTGTCCGAAGGCCAGGAAGTGAAGGTCAAGGTCCTCGAGATCGATCCGCGCGGCAAGGTTCGCCTGTCGATGCGGGTCGTGGACCAGGAAACTGGCGAAGAGCTGGAAGACACTCGTCCGGCACGCGAACCGCGCGAGCCGCGTGGTGATCGTGGTCCGCGCCGCGATGGCGGTGGTGATCGCGGTGGTCGCGGTGGTGACCGTGGTGGCGATCGCGGCCCGCGCCGTGACCGTGGCCCGCGCCGCGAGCGTTCGGAAGGCGGCAACGGCGGTGGCAACGATGACGGCCCGGCGCCCGAGTTCGCACCTGCGTTCCTGACGAACGACCGCGATCGCGACTAAGCGATCCGTCGCCTTCGGGTGATACAGGAAGGGCCCCGGCAGCGATGCCGGGGCCCTTTCTCGTTTCGGGGAGTGGAGGAGTCGGAAGGTCAGGCGAACGCGGGCGCCTGGCGGAGCTGCTGATAGGCGGAGATTACCTTCTGCAGCATCGCCTCGTGGCTGCGATCGCCGCCGTTCCGATCCGGATGATAGCGGCGCACCAGTTCGCTGTAGCGCTTGCGCAGGGCGCTGCGATCCGCGTCGGGGGCGAGGCCGAGCACTTTCAGGCTGGCGCGATCCTGGCCGGAAAGCGGCTTGCCGTCCTTGCGCTCGGGCGCGACTTCGCGGCGGAAGCGCGCGCCGATCGCGTCGAGCGGATCGGCAAAGTCGGCCCAGCGTGGCCCCTGGTCCCCGCCGCCGGCACGCGCGAAGGCGCGTGTCTCCCGCTCCCAGCCGGCCATCGGCCGCTGGGCGTGGTGAATCTCCTCGGCCGTCATGCCGTCAAAGTAGTTATAGCCGGCATTGAACGCGCGCACGTGATCGAGGCAGAACCAGCGGAACGCCGGCGGACCATCGCTGCTGGGACCCTCCAGCGGCGGCGCGCGGAACTCGCCCGGCTCATCGCAGCCCGGCACGCCGCACGGCCGATCCCCCTCGATCCTTCCATGAAAGCGCGTGTTCCGACGCTCCTTCGCCAAAATCCGATCTTCCCTGCAAAAACCGGCTATATAGGCGCGATGACTGATACTTTCATCGGGCCGATCCAGCAGGCGATCACGGCCCGTCTCACCGAGGCGCTCGATCCAACCCGGCTGGAGGTGATCAACGAAAGCGCCCAGCATCGCGGCCACGCCGGCGATGACGGCTCCGGCGAATCGCACTTTCGCGTGATGGTGGAAAGCGCCGCCTTCGCCGGCCTCAATCGAGTCGCGCGGCAGCGACTGGTGAACCAGGCGCTCGCTGAGCTGTTGCGTGATCATGTTCATGCGTTGGCGATGAAGACCATGGCACCGGGAGAAGCGTGATGACGTACCGCCTCTGGTATTGGCCGGGGATCCAGGGGCGGGGTGAGTTCGTCCGCCTGCCGCTGGAGGCAGCCGGAATCGCATATGAGGATTGCGCGCGCGAAGAGGGTGCGGACGCGCTGGTCGCGAACATGGAGGCATGGGGGGGGCGCGGGCCGTTCGCGCCGCCCTATCTGGAGGCGGACGGCTTCACCATCGCGCAGGTCGCCAACATCCTTCTGTTCCTCGGCGAGCGTCATGATCTGGCGCCGGAGGCACCCGCCGATCGTTACTGGATCCACCAGCTGCAACTGACCGTCACGGACATTGTGGCCGAGGTCCATAACGTCCACCATCCGGTGGAACTGATGTCCTATTATGACGAGCAGAAGGACGAGGCGGCACGTGCCGCACGCCAGTTCCGCGAAGAGCGGCTGCCCAAGTTCCTGGACTATTTCGAGGCCGCGGCGAACGCGAACCCCGGCGAATGGCTGATCGAGGGCCGCTGGACCTGTGCGGATACGTCTCTGTTCCAGCTGATCGAGGGGCTTCGTTACATGTTCCCGCGCCGGATGGCGGCGATCGAGGAGGATTATCCCGGCCTGATCCGGATCCGCGATTCTGTCTCGGCGTTGCCCGGCATCGCGGCCTATCTCGCCAGCGATCGGCGGCTGGCGTTCAACACCGACGGCATCTTCCGCCATTATCCCGAGCTTGACGGTGAGTGACACGATTGCGCGGGCGGCGCGGCCCGCGGCGCGGATATTGCTGGTCGATGGAGCAGGCCGCGCGCTGCTGTTCCGTTTCGTGACGGACGATCGGCCGCCGTTCTGGTGTACGCCTGGCGGCGCGCTGGATCCCGGCGAAAGCTACGTCGCGGCGGCGCGGCGCGAGTTGTTCGAGGAGACCGGCATCATCGCCGATCCGGGGCCTGAAGTTGCGCAGCGCACCGTTGATTTCCTGACGATCGAGCGGGTGCCGGTGACTGCGGACGAGCGCTGGTTCCGTGTCGATATCGACGCGGCGGAGGTGGATCCGGTGGGCCATACCGAGCTTGAGCGGCGCGTGATGACCGAGTGGCGCTGGTTCGCGCGTGATGAGATCGCGGATTGGCCCGAGTTGATCTATCCTGCGGATCTGATGGCGATGCTGGAGGCGACGGATCGATGACGAGAGACGAACTGATCGAGTTGACGCTGCTACCGGCGACGCACGACATCGGCGGCTTCAAGGTTCACCGCACGCTGCCGCATCGCGAGCGCACGATGGTCGGCCCGTTCCTGTTCTTCGACCAGATGGGGCCAGCGCATCTGCCGCCGGGGCAGGGGATCGACGTTCGGCCGCACCCGCACATCAATCTCGCCACCGTCACCTATTTGTTCGACGGCGCGATCGGGCATCGCGATTCGCTGGGTACCGAGATCGTCATCCGTCCCGGTGCGGTGAACCTGATGACGGCAGGGCACGGCATCGTCCATTCCGAGCGATCGCCGGGCGACGAGCGCGCGGCCGGCCCGGGCCTGTCCGGCATCCAGACCTGGCTGGCACTGCCGGACGGGCGCGAGGAGATCGATCCCGCGTTCGAGCACGTGCCCGCCGGCGACCTGCCGATCGTGGAGGGTGCGGGCGTCAACGCGCGCGTCATCATGGGCAGCCTGTGGGGCAAGTCCGCACCCACGACCACTTATGCCGACACAATCTACGCCGATATCGCATTGGCGGCCGGCGCGAGCGTGCCGATCGATGCCGATGCCGACGAACGCGCGATCTACCTGGTCGAGGGCGATGCCGTGCTGGAGGGCGTGCCGCTGGAACCGCAGAAGCTCTACGTGCTTCGACCGGGCATCGCGGCGACGCTGCGCACGACCGGCGGCGCGCGCGCGATGCTGGCCGGAGGCGACGCCTTCAAGACGCCGCGGCATGTGTGGTGGAACTTCGTCAGCTCCTCCCGCGAGCGGATCGAGGAAGCGCGGCGCGCGTGGATGGCGCGGGAGTTTCCGGTGGTGCCGGGCGACGAGATCGAGTGGATCCCGATCCCGGGACAGCCGAAGACCGTCAGCTATCCGTGACGCCTTGGGGCGGCGGCGGGCGGCTTCATGCCCCCGCCAGCTTGCGAGTCGCGGCGTTGGCCCAATAGCCTTCCCCGCCGGTAACGAAATCGCTCTCCATCGGCGTATCGGCAGGATCCGTCAGTGATACCCAGGTGCCGTGTGCGTGGGTCTGCGCCAGGCGGCGCGGGGCAGCAGCGCCGGGCCATGCCTGAACCCAGACTTCCTGGACCGCCGTGTCCTTGTTCGGCTCCATCCGTACCCAGGCGAGCGGGCGCTCGGGCGTTGCGGCAGCGGCGGCGCGCGCCATGGTGGCGCGAATCCGCTCCTGCCGCTGTTCGCCGAGGTACTGCCACACCACCGAATGAACGAGCGTGCGCGTGGTGCCTTCCGCCTGCGATTGCGCAAGTTGCTCCTCCAGCCAGTCAGCCGCGTCACCATGCGTGAGGTCAGGCGGATCGGCGTTGATCAGCGCGATGACCTGCTCGATCCGCGCGATCCGTTCGGGGGTGTCGATCCAGGCATAGGCCGCGAGCCGCCGGGCTGCGGCCGGATCGCGCGCGTCGATCGGATGTACATCAACGCCGCGCACCGAGGCGAAACGCACGTCGGCCGGCGGCGGGGCTGCGCCGTGCCACTCCGGCCGAATCGTCACGGCTGCATCGGCCGGCCCGTAGCGACTGCCGCCGAGATCAAAACCGAAGCGGTCGATCATCAGGTTCAGTCCGGCGCTCGATCCGATCTCCAGCAGCTCGATCGGCTGGCCGAAGCGGCGCGCCACGTCGATCAGGCCGACCATCAGCGCCGCCGAGCGACCAGGCTCGTTCGTTTGCGGCGGGCCGTCGAGCCAGGGGTAGAGTTCGTCGTCATGCGCCACCAGCGTCTCGCCGATGATCGCGGCGACCTCGCCCTCCTCCGCTACCGCGCCGGTGAAGACCTGGTCGAGGCGTGCGTCAGCGCCCGTGCGATGCAGTGCGTGGAGGCCGCCGACGAGGCGCAGCGGCAGGGCGTCGGCGGTGGGCTCGCCGGGCCAGTCGAGCACGCGGGCGCCGGTGCGGCTGTCGCGTGACACTGCGTTTGCCAGCGCCTTGCATATTCGCGCGGTGATCGGCGCCGCCATGACGGTGCAATAATGGTGCTGAATCAGGAACGCGCCGCGGTTCGTGTGCTCGTTTGCCATCCGCTCTCTCCCTCTTGTGCCCATGTTGCGCCTTCCGGGGGCGCTGCGTAAAGCCCGCGGCATGAGCGATCCGATCGTCATTGCCGTGCCCAAGGGCCGTATTCTCGGCGAGGTGCAGCCACTGCTCGCGGCGGCCGGCATCGTGCCGGAGGCCGCGTTCTTCGACGAGGACAGCCGGGCGCTGCGCTTCGCCACCAGCGACCCCGATATCGCGCTGATCCGCGTGCGTGCATTCGACGTCGCGACCTTCGTCGCACATGGCGCGGCGCAGCTTGGCGTGGTCGGGTCCGACGTACTGGGCGAATTCGCCTACCCCGAGCTTTACGCGCCGGTGGATCTGGGCATCGGCCATTGCCGACTGTCGGTGGCCGAGCCGGCGGACCTCGCCGCCACGGACGATCCGCGCGGCTGGAGCCACGTGCGAGTGGCGACCAAATATCCCCACCTTACCGCGCAGCATTTCGCGCGCCGCGGCGTGCAGGCGGAATGCATCAAGCTGAACGGTGCGATGGAGCTGGCGCCGATGCTTGGCCTGGCGCCGCGCATCGTCGATCTCGTCTCGTCGGGCCGAACGCTGAAGGAAAACGGCCTCGTCGAGGTGGAGACGATCGTCGAGGTCTCCTCGCGCCTGATCGTCAATCGCGCGGCGATGAAGACGCGCGCCGCGGTGGTTCCGCTGGTGGAGGCGTTCCGACGCGCCGCGAACGAGGCGGCCGCCGCATGATCCGCCTGTCCACTGCCGACGCATCGTTCACGACGGACTTTGCCGCCTTGGTCGATGCACGCCGCGAATCGGATGCGGACGTGACCCGCGATGTCACCACGATCCTGCGCAGCGTACGGGACGAGGGCGATGCCGCGCTGAAGGCTTTCACGCTGAAGCTCGACCGGCACGATCTTGATGCGAGCGGCTGGTCGATCCCGCTGAGCGAATGTGCCGCTGCCTTTGGCGGGCTCGACCCGGCGCTGCGTGAGGCGCTGGAACTCGCCGCGGCGCGGATCCGTGCCTATCACGAGAAGCAGCGGCCCGAGGATACCGCGTTCACCGACGACGCCGGCGTCCGGCTGGGCGCCCGGTGGCGGGCGGTGGATGCGGCAGGCATCTATGTGCCCGGCGGCCGGGCGGCTTACCCCTCCACGCTGCTGATGAACGCGATCCCCGCGAAAGTCGCTGGCGTCGAGCGGCTGGTGGTGGTGACGCCGACCCCTGATGGCATCGTCAACCCGCTGGTGCTGGCGGCGGCGCACCTGGCGGGCGCTGACGAGGTGTGGCGGATCGGCGGCGCGCAGGCGATCGCGGCGCTCGCCTGGGGCACGGACCGGATCGCACGCGTCGATGTCGTCACCGGACCGGGCAATGCCTGGGTCGCTGAGGCCAAAAGGCAGGTTTATGGCGTCGTCGGCATCGACATGGTCGCGGGACCTAGCGAGATCGTGGTGGTGGCCGATGGCAAGAACGATCCGGACTGGATCGCGGCCGACCTGCTGAGCCAGGCCGAGCATGACGTGACCACCCAGTCCATCCTGTTCACCGACTCGCCCGAATTTGCCGACGCCGTCGTGGCGGCGGTGGAGCGCCAGCTTGGCGATCTGGCGACCGGCAAGACGGCGCGCATCGCGTGGGAGGCGAATGGCGCGATCGTGCTGGTGCGCGACTTGGCGGAGGCGATGCCGTTGGTGGATGCACTGGCTCCAGAGCATGTCGAGATCGCGGTGGATGATCCGCAGCCGCTGTTCGATCAACTGCGCCATGCGGGTTCCGCCTTCCTTGGCCGGCACACGCCCGAGGCGATCGGCGATTATGTGGCCGGGCCCAACCACGTGCTGCCGACCGGGCGCCGTGCGCGGTTCGCCAGCGGGCTGGGCGTGACCGATTTCATGAAGCGCACCAGCTTCCTCCAGCTCGACGCTGCGGCCCTGCAGAAGCTTGGTCCGGCGACGGTGGCGCTGGCCGAAGCGGAAGGGCTTCCGGCGCACGCGCAATCGGTGGCGCTGCGGCTCTAATCACGGCACCGCCAGCACGGGGCAGGCCAGGGGGACTGGCCGATCCGCGCCTGGCGGCGTAAGGGCCGCCGCCATGTCCCGTACCGCTGCCCGAACCAAGGCCCGCGCCGCTGCGCGCCTCGCCGCCACCCAGGCGCTCTATCAGCACGATATGGAATCGACCGCGATTCCGGCGCTGCTGCACGAATTCCATATGCACCGCATCGGCGCGACCATCGAGGACGCCGAATATGCCGAAGCCGACGTCGCTTTCTTCGACGACATCGTCACGGGCGCCCATGCCCGGATGGGCGAGATCGACCAGCTGATCGAGAAGAAGCTTGCCGCCGGGTGGAGCCTCGATCGGCTCGACAAGCCGATGAAGGCGATCCTGCGCGCCGGCACCTATGAGTTGCTGTCGCGCGTTGACGTGCCCAAGGGCGCGGTGATCAGCGAATATGTCGATGTGGCGCACGCCTTCTACGAGCGGCGCGAGGCGGGCTTCGTCAACGGTCTGCTCGATGCGATTGCGCGCGAGGTCCGCCCCTGATGGTGGAAATCATCAACCTGCGTCGCATGCGGAAGGCACGCGCGCGGGAAGATGCTGCCGCGACCGCCGCGGCGAATCGGGTGGCCTTCGGCCGCACCAAGGCTGAGCGCGCCGCCGCGAAGGCCGAGCAGGAGCGGCAGGAGCGCGCCCTCGACGGCGCGCGCCTCGAAGACTGACTGCCGCCGGCCGCAGCCGATCAGATCAGGCGTGCGGCACCGATTCGGCCGGCACGACCGTCACTGGCCGGGCACTCGGCGAATCGATCACGATGGCGATCGCCCAGCCGGCAAGCACCAGCGTCACCACCCATGTCACCAGAGCGCCGCCGGCGCGCAGCGGATTGGGGCTGTTGCGCGCCATGCCCAAGGGGTGCGCGACGCGCGCGATGACGAACAGGATGCCCAGCACCCACAGGGCCACCAGCGGCCCGCGCGCGAACTCGATCAGGCCCATCAGGATCAGCACGATCGGGGCATATTCGATGAAGTTCGCATGTGCCCGCATGCCAGACAGCATCGCCGGATCGCCGCCATCCCCCACCATCACCTTGCCGCGCACGCGCCCACGAACCAGCCGTACCGCCAGCCAGATGTTGATCACCGCGCAGGCCGCCGCAGTGGCGAGCGTGACCGGTAGAACCATATTGTGCCTCCCCTTTGCTGTGCGGATCAGCCTGCCGGGGGCGGAGGCGGGTTGCAACCGCCGCGTGTTCCGCTATAGGCGCGGGGCTTCGCGATGCGCCCGGCTGCCCGGCGCGGCCGGTTCCCTCCGGTCCGTGCCGATCGTCGTCGGGCCAATCGCATTTGTTTAGAACATCAAGATTAAGGTGCCGCAATGGCCGTCCCCAAGCGAAAGACCTCCCCCTCCCGTCGTGGCATGCGCCGTTCGCATGATGCGCTGTCGGTCGAAGCGTTCCAGGAATGCCCGAACTGCGGCGAGCTGCGTCGCCCGCACAACCTGTGCACCTCGTGCGGCCACTACAATGGCCGTGAGGTCGTGTCGGTCGAGGGCTGACCCCACAGGTCACGGGAGTACGACGCATCATGGCCGACAGTTCCTGGATCGCCGTCGATGCGATGGGCGGCGACGAGGGGCTGGCGGTGATGCTGTCCGGAGTCGCGCGTGCGCGTCATCGGTTCGAGGGGATCAAATTCCTCCTCGTCGGTGACGAGCAGGCGATTCGCGCCGGCCTGGAACGTCACCCCAATCTCAGTCGCCACGCCGAGATCGTGCACGCGCCCGATGTGATTTCGGGCGACGAGAAGGCCGGTCAGGCGCTTCGCCGTGCGAAGACCACGTCGATGGGGATCGCGATCGACTGCGTGAAGCAGGGTCGCGCTGCCGCCGCCGTGTCTGCCGGCAATACCGGTGCGCTGATGGCGATGGCCAAGCTGTCGCTGCGGACGATGCCCGGCATCGATCGCCCGGCGCTTGCTGCGCTGCTGCCGACGCTGGGCGAGAACGACGTCGTCGTGCTGGATCTTGGTGCCAACACCGAGGTCGAGGCGAAGAACCTCGTCCAGTTCGCCGTGATGGGCGCTGCCTATGCGCGCGTCACGATGGATCTCGACAGCCCGCGCGTCGCGCTACTCAACATCGGCAGCGAGGACCAGAAGGGTACCGAGGAAATCCGCGACGCCGCCGCTGCGCTGCGCGGTGGCGGCCATTTGCCGATGACCTTCACCGGTTTCGTCGAGGGCGATCGGCTGTCTCGTGGCGATCATGACGTGATCGTCTGCGACGGCTTCTCCGGTAACATCGCGCTCAAGACCGCGGAGGGGACCGCGCGGTTCGTCGCGGACCTGCTGAAGCGCGCCTTCACCAGCTCGGTCCGCTCGAAGATCGGCTTCCTGATCTCGCGCCCGGCGACCCAGCTGCTGCGCGACCATCTCGATCCCAACAATCACAATGGCGCCGTCTTCCTTGGCCTGAATGGCCTGGTGGTGAAGAGCCATGGCGGCGCCAACGAGCTCGGTATCGCGACGGCGATTGGTGCCGCGGCCAAGATGGTGCAGGCCGATCTTGTCCGGCGTATTGCCGACGACCTCAGACATTTCGAGAAACAGGCGGCATGATTCGCAGCGTCATCATCGGAACCGGTTCGGCGCTGCCCGCGCGTCGCGTGTCGAATGCCGATCTGGCGCAGATGGTAGATACGACGGACGAGTGGATCGTCGAGCGGACCGGTATCCGCTTTCGCCACATCGCCGGCCCTGACGAGACGACTGCAACGTTGGCGCGCGACGCATCGAGCGCAGCGCTGGCGGCCGCCGGCATCACCGCGCAGGACATCGACCTGATCGTGCTGGCGACCGCGACGCCGGACCAGACCTTCCCCGCCACGGCGACGAAGGTGCAGGCGATGCTTGGCATCGACGATTGCGTCGCGTTCGACGTCGCGGCGGTCTGCTCGGGCTTTCTCTACGCGGTGCAGGTGGCGGACAGCATGATCCGCGCCGGCACGGCGAAGCGCGCGCTGGTGATCGGCGCCGAGACGTTCAGCCGCATCCTAGACTGGGAGGATCGCACCACCTGCGTCCTGTTCGGCGATGGTGCGGGCGCGATGGTGCTGGAAGCGCAGGAAAGCGCCGATGCCGACGGGCGCGGCATCCTGGCGACGAAGCTGCACGCCGACGGCCGCCATAATGAACTGCTCTATGTCGATGGGGGACCATCGACGACCGGCACCGTGGGCAAGCTGCGCATGAAGGGGCGGGAGGTGTTCCGCCATGCCGTGGTGAACCTTGCCACGGTCATGCAGGAATCGCTCGCCATCGCCGGGCTGGAGCCGAACGCGGTGGACTGGGTGGTACCGCATCAGGCCAATGCCCGCATTCTCGATGCGACCGCGCGCAAGCTGGGGCTGCCGGCCGAGAAGGTGGTGATGACCGTTGACCAGCACGCCAACACCTCTGCCGCCTCCGTACCGCTCGCGCTGGATGCTGCGGTGCGGGATGGGCGTATCAGGCCGGGACAGATCCTTGTCCTCGAGGCCATGGGTGGCGGATTTACGTGGGGCGCTGCGGTAGTCCGTTTCTAATATGTAACAATTACCATACATGTGCCTTCCGGTGATCGGTGGGAGGTGGTAACGTCCTCCAATCACTTCCGGGGGATAAGGCACGAACGATGAGCGAAGCTGGCACGTTGACCAGGGCCGATCTGGCCGAGGCACTTCATCGCCAAGTGGGCCTGTCACGCGCGGATTCCGCTCAGTTGGTAGAGCAGATTCTGGAAAAGCTGTGCGGCGCGCTGGCCAAGGGGGAGAACGTCAAGATCTCCGGCTTCGGCACATTCGTGCTGCGTGACAAGGGCGAACGGATCGGACGCAATCCGAAGACGGGCGTCGAGGTGCCGATCGCACCGCGCCGGGTTCTCACTTTCCGCGCCAGCCAGATGATGCGCGATCGCATCGTCGCCGCGGGCGCGTGAGCGGCAGCGACAAGGCCGCCGGCGCCTTTCGGACGATCGGCGAAGTCGCCACGGCGACGGGCGTCGCGCCGCATGTGCTGCGCTATTGGGAAACGCGCTTTCCGCAGCTGCGCCCGATCACGCGTGCCGGCAATCGCCGCTATTATCGGCCCGAGGACGTGGCGCTGGTGGAGCGGATTCAGCGGCTGCTGGCGACTGAAGGCTATACAGTGAAGGGCGTGCAGAAGCTGCTGGCGACCGAGGGGGATCAGCCCGCCGGGGCTGCCACGCCCATCGATGTGCCGGGCGCCAAGCCGGATCACACCGCGCTTATCTCGATCCGCGATCGACTGCAGCGAGCACTGGAAGCGGCCTGAGACGGCCGAGGCTGCCTCAGGCGGCGAGTGGGAAACGCAGCAGGCGATCGTTGATCGCGACCAGTGCCTGCGCGGGGCCGCCCATCGCGCGCACGATCTCGGGATGATCGGCATCCAGCCCGCCGGTGAGCGAGCCGAACGCCGGCAGGATGATCTTCGTGCTCGTGGCCACGAAACACCGCCGCGACACCAATTTGCCGCGCACGCGTACGCGCAGCTTGGGGTGGAAGTGGCCCGACAATTCTGGCCGGTGTTCGGCTGGCGATGCCTCGTGCCGCAGCACCAGACCGTCCACCGATGCCTCGTCCACGACATCGCCGCCGCACCGGTCGACGAAGTGGGGATCGTGGTTGCCGGTAATCCACGTCCAGCGAGTCGTTTGCGTCAGAGTTCTCAGCGCCGCCTGCGCTGTCTCGGGAAGCCGTTCGCATCCGGCGGGATCGTGGAAGCTGTCCCCCAGGCACCAGACCTCCTCGGCCCCGGTTGCTGAAACGACGGCGGACAGTTCCGCCAGGGTCGCCAGCGAATCATAGGGCGGCAGCATCTGGCCCGATCGCGCGAACCAGCTTGCCTTCTCCAGATGGAGATCGGCGACCAGCAACGCGCGCCGTGCAGGCCAGAACATCGCGCCTTGCGGCAGCGGCGTCAGATCATGCCCGGCGAACGAAAAGGGAACCATCCCCGTGCCTTGCCCGAAGCGAGTCGGCGGATCAACCGCCGGCCTCGTCTTCGGGGACACATCTGGTGGCGATCAGAAGGTGTAGCCAATGCCCAGCACGCCGGCCCATTGGTTGCGCGAACCGGCGATGCTGACGAGCGGGCTTGCCGCCACGTCATCAAGCATCCGGCGGTACGTACCCCCGCCGACCAGCTTGAAGCCCTTGAGCAGGTCCCCGGTCAGCGAGACCGTACCGACTGCGCCCAGCGTATAGCTCTTCCAGCCGCCGCGGCCGTTGTAGACTGGCAGGCCGGAAGCCACCGATGCCTCCGGCGACACGTTGAAATAGGTGCGGACGTACTTCGATTCGACTCGCTCAGCCGAGGCGAACAGAGCGACCGCGGTCTTCCGGCTCAACGGCGTGAAATAATTCAGGGTCGGTTGCCAGATGCCGCTGCGATGAACGCCGGCGACGTCGTGACGATAGCTCAGCGACAGGGATAGCTTGTCATACGGGCTGGTGATGACGCCCGTTTTGCCGATGCCGAAGTAGCCGCCCACTTCGACCGCTGTATCAAGCTCGCCCAGGCGGCGTACGCGCGGGTCATCGATCCCCTGGCGGCTGCTGCGGGTGAAGTTGATCACTGCCACCGGGCCCAGCTGGATGTCCCATGCCTCGCCCGGGCGGCTGGGGAGGAGATCCGCGCTAGCGCGGTTGCCGGTGACGGAGAAATTGATACCGCCGATGGTGCCGATTGCCGCCGGTACGGGAACGAAGCGATAGTCGTTCGAACCGTCGTAATCAGGCAGGTAACCTGCGCCGATGCCGATCGTGACCATGTCGCCGCTCGGCTGCTCGGTCGCCGTGGGGGTATCGGCAGGGCCAGAGACGCTCTGGGCCGAAACGGCCGTTGGGACGGCAGCAATGAGGGCAACAAATCCGATCAGGCTCTTGGGATTCACGTTGGGGCTTCCTTATGGTCGCCCTGCGTAACAACCCTGATTGATTTAAGGTCCGCCCCGCGCGTCAGAGCATGTAGCGCAATTTCACCTGTTGCGATTCAGCATCACCATCGAGGGTGAAGCGCGCCGCCTCGAACTTCGGCGGGCCGAAGCGGATCGGCGGATTGCGCGAGAAGCCGAAGCCTTCGCGCGGGATGCCGGCGAAGGTATCGAGCTTCTTGTTGCCGTTCTCGTCATGGATCACCGCCACGGCATATTTGCCATAGGGGAGCCCGGCGAGGTGAAGCGCGGTCGTGCCGGCAGGGATCGAACGCTTGGTGGCGTTGTGATCGTTCGTGCAGCGGGGAAAATTGTCCGGATCACCCGTCACGCAGATGCGCAGCATGCCCTTGTTCGAGCGCACATTGGAAAAGGTTAGGTCAAGCTGGCCCACCGGCGCCGCGCCGATCATGAGCAGCGCAGCCGCCCCCAGCACGAGCGCGCGCGCGGGCCTGATCGCGCGTGAAATCGCCGAGCCCGTCATCGGTGCCGCACAACCGGTCCCAGAAGCGGAAATAAAGCCCATAATTGCATCCGTACCGTTCGTGATGGCGCTGATGGTGACTGGCCGTGATCAGCCAGGCACCCAATGGCCCGCGCCACATGAACCGCGGGAAAACCTCCCAACCCATGTGGTTGGTCACTCCCATAACCGTCATGATCGTCAGCACTACCCCGAGCGCCGCGACGTGGATCGGAATGAGAAACACCAGTAGCGGAATTACCACAGCACCGGTGATCGCTTCGATCGGATGGAACGCCATCGCCGCCCAAGCGGTGGGCGGGCGGCTGGCGTGATGGACGGTATGGGCGATGCGGAAAGGCTTTGGCCAGTGCATCCAGCGGTGCGTCCAGTAGAACCAGGTATCGTGTGCAGCCAGGTACAGGAGCACCGACACCGGCAGATACCACAAGGGATAAGCGTGGACGTCGTCGTAGATCCGCGTCCAGCCGCGGTTCTGCCAGCCCCAGGCGACGATGCCGGCCGGGATGCCGTAGATCGCCGCGGAGGCGAGGCTCCACAGGATCTCGCGCCGGATCTGCGGATCGAGGCCGACGTAGAGTCCCGGATGCTTGCGCCGGGTGACGAATGCGAAGGCGCCGCTTGCCGCGAGATAGCGTACGCCAACGATCAGCGTCATGGCGACAGCAGAGAGGGCAATGGCAAGCGCAGCGGTCATGCTGCTGCTCTACGCCTGCCGGTGGGACGGGGGAAGGCGCTGCCGTTGATGCGCCGTTGGACAAGCTCGCCACCCCGTGCCGAGACAGGCCATGCGCCGATCCCGCTTTCGCGCGCATGCCCGATCCGCTAGGCGGAGGGTTATGCCCGAAACCCACCATTGCGATCTCGCCATCGTCGGCGGCGGGTTGGCAGGCGGCCTCATCGCGCTGGCGATGGCCGCGCGCCGCCCTGATTTGTCGGTGCGGCTGATCGACAGCGGCGAGAAGCTGGGCGGCAACCACGTCTGGTCGTTCTTCGATGGTGACGTGGCGAAGGACGACCGCTGGCTGCTGACGCCGCTCGTCTGCCATGCCTGGCCGAGCTACGACGTGCGCTTCCCGGCACACAGCCGCACCATCGCGCAGCCTTATTATTCGATCGAGTCGGAGCGCTTCGATGCGGTTGTGCGCAAGGCGCTGCCGGCGAGCGCGATCATGACCGAGCGCAAGGTGCTGGCATGCAGCGCCACGGCGGTAGTGCTGGCCGACGGCGAGCGTGTCGAGGCGACGGGCGTGATCGACGCGCGCGGCGCGGGCGACATGTCGATGCTGGAAGTGGGCTGGCAGAAATTCGTCGGGCGACTGCTCGATGTTCCTGCCGGCCACGGCGTCGAGCGACCGATGGTGATGGACGCGACCGTCATGCAGCACGACGGATATCGCTTCATCTATCTGCTGCCCTTCTCGCCGACGCAGATCTTCGTCGAGGACACCTATTACAGCGATACACCCGCGTTGAATGTCGGGGCGCTCAATCGCCGCATCGGCGTCTATGCTGAAAGCCGCGGCTGGGCCGCCACCCCGTCGGGGCGCGAGGAAAAAGGCGCGCTACCGGTGGTGATCGGCGGAGACTTCGAGGCTTACTGGCGTTGGGGCGGGGCGAAGGTCGCCAAGGCCGGGGCGCGGGCCGGGCTGTTCCACCCCACGACCGGCTATTCCCTGCCCGACGCCGTCCGGCTCGCGGTGCGGATCGCCGGGACGGCGGACCTTAGTGGTGAAGGATTACACGAACTGACCCATGATTATGCGCGGGAGCGGTGGGACGAACGCCGCTTCTACCGCTTGCTTGACGCGATGCTGTTTCGCGCCGCTGACCCGGAGGCCCGATACAAGGTGCTCGAACGTTTCTACCGCCTGCGCCCCGGGCTGATCTCGCGGTTCTACGCCGCGCGCTCGACGGGCGCAGACAAGATGCGGATTCTGTCCGGCAAGCCGCCGGTGCCCTTCTGGCGCGCGGTACGCGTGGCGAGGCGTGTGTCATGACCAAGGCGATCGTCATCGGTGCCGGTTTCGGCGGGCTCGCGCTCGCCATCCGGCTGCAATCGGCCGGAGTCGACACCACCATTGTCGAGGCACGCGATAAGCCAGGTGGTCGGGCTTACGTATGGCAGCGCGACGGGTTCACTTTCGATGCGGGCCCGACCGTCATCACCGATCCCGCCTGCCTGGAGGAATTGTGGGCGCTGACCGGTCAGAACATGGCCAGCGACGTGATGCTGGAACCGGTTCAGCCTTTCTATCGGCTGAACTGGCCCGACGGTACGAATTTCGATTACACCAACGACGACGTCCTGCTGCGCGATCAGATCGCGAAGCTCGATCCGGCTGACGTCGCTGGCTACGAGAAGTTCCTGACCTACTCCGCAGGCGTTTATCGCGAAGGCTATGAGAAGCTTGGCCACGTCGCGTTTCTCGACTTCGCCTCGATGATCAAGGCGGCGCCGGCGCTGGCGAAATACCAGGCATGGCGTTCGGTCTATTCGATGGTGTCCTCGTTCGTGAAGAGCGAGAAGCTGCGCGAGGCGCTGTCGTTCCACACGCTGCTCGTTGGCGGCAATCCGATGACGACCAGTGCGATCTACGCGCTCATCCACAAGCTGGAGCGGGACGGGGGCGTGTGGTTCGCGCATGGCGGCACCAACCGGCTGGTGCGCGGAATGGTGGCGCTGTTCGAGCGCCTCGGCGGGAAGCTGCGGCTCGATGATCCCGTGGCCGAAATCGAGACGTTGGGTGACCGGGTGACGGCGGTGCGCACGCAGAGCGGCTGGCGGCAGGAAGCGGCGATGGTCGCCTCCAACGGCGATATCGTCCACACCTATCGCGATCTGCTGAGCGGATCGAGCAGCGCGCGCCGTTCTGCGGCACGGCTGGAGCAGAAGAAGTATTCGCCGTCGCTGTTCGTGGTGCACTTCGGGATCAAGGGCACCTGGCCCGGGATCCCGCACCACATGATCCTGTTCGGCCCGCGCTATAAGGGGCTGCTGGCGGACATCTATGATCACGGCGTGCTTAGCGAGGATTTCTCGCTGTACCTGCACCATCCGACCGTGACAGATCCGAGCCTGGCGCCGGAGGGTTGCTCGACTTTCTATGCGCTCGCGCCGGTGCCCCACATGGGCAAGTTCCCGGAGGATTGGGATCGCGTCGGCCCGATCCTGGAGAAGCGCATTCTGGACGAGGTGGGGCGGCGGCTGATCCCCGACATCCATGATCGGATCATCACCAAGTTCAGCTACGCCCCGCCCGATTTCGCGCGGGATCTGAACGCCCATCTCGGCAGCGCCTTCAGCCTAGAGCCGGTGCTGACGCAAAGCGCTTGGTTCCGCGTGCACAACCGGGACGATGCGATCTCGAACCTCTATTTCGTTGGCGCCGGTACGCATCCCGGCGCGGGTATCCCGGGCGTCGTCGGCAGCGCGAAAGCGACTGCGGCGCTCATGCTTGAAGGAGTAAGGCGGTGAAGCGCCTGGCAATTTACTGCGGCTCTGCCACGCCGCGTGACCCTATCTACATGGAGAATGCGCGCACGATCGGTCGCACGCTGGCCGAGCGCGGCATCGGCGTGGTCTACGGCGGCGGACGGCTGGGCCTGATGGGCGCAGTGGCGGATGGCGCGCTGGAGGCCGGCGGCGAGGTGATCGGCGTGATCCCGCAGGCGCTGGTCAATGCTGAAGTCGCGCACCGCGGCCTTACCGAGCTTCACGTCGTGGAAGGGATGCACGAGCGCAAGCGTATCTTCACCGATCTGGCGGACGGCTTCGTCACACTGCCCGGCGGTACCGGCACCATGGACGAATTGTGGGAGGCGCTGAGCTGGGCGCAGATCGGTTATCACTCCGATCCGGTCGGCCTGCTCAACACGGACGGCTATTATGATCACCTCATCGCCTTCTGGGAGAAAATGGGGGAGGTCGGCTTCCTGCGTCCGCAGCATCGGGACCTGCTGATCGTCGCCGACACGCTCGATCTGCTCCTGGAGCGGATGGCGGCGCATCAGCCGAGCCAGCCGATCGTGCGGATGAGCGCGGCCGATCTTTGAGGCAGGCAGTGGCCGCGGCACCTGAAGAGCGCGCCCGGCTAGTCGAGGCGGCTCGCGACTCGATCGCGCGCGGCTCCAAGAGCTTCGCCATGGCGAGCAAGCTGTTCGATCGGGAAACGCGCGAGCGGGCGTGGCTGCTCTATGCCTGGTGCCGTGCCTGCGACGATATCGTCGACGGGCAGGACCATGGCCATGGCGCCACCGCCGTCAGCGACGCGGAAGCGCGCGTCGCGCTGATCGCCGAGAAGACGACCGCGGCGCTGGCCGGGCGGGTGGTTGGCGATATGCCCTTCGATGCGCTGCGCGTCGTGGCGGCGGAGACCGGCCTCCCGCCCCGTTTCGCGCACGACCTTGTCGCCGGCTTCCGCCTTGATGCCGAAGATTGGCGGCCGCGTAGCGAGGACGACCTGTATCGCTATTGCTATCATGTTGCCGGCGCGGTCGGCTGCATGATGGCGGTGGTGATGGGGGTGGACCCGGCCGACGAGGATACGCTGGACCGGGCATGTGACCTCGGCCTTGCCTTCCAACTCGCCAACATCGCGCGCGACATCGAAGAGGATGATCGCATCGGCCGGTGCTACCTGCCGGTGGAATGGCTGGTGGAGATGGACATCCCGCCGGGTCAGCACATGAAGCCGCCATTCCGTGATCGCCTGGTGGTGCTTGCGCGCCGCCTTGCCGGTCGCGCTGCGCTGCATGAGGCGAGCGCGCGGGTCGGTGCGGCGAAGCTGCCGCCGCGGGCACGCTGGGCGGTCCTGGCCGCGGCCGGGATCTATGGCGACATCGCACGCGAAGTGGCGGCACGCGGTGCCCACGCCTGGGATCATCGCGCCAGTACCTCGAAGGCGGCGAAGCTCGGCTGGGTGGCCAAGGCGGCCGTGGCGGCTCGGCGGCCCGTGCGAGAGACGCCCCGCGATCCGCGGCTTTGGACGCGGCCGCGCTAAGCGCCTACTATTAAGTGGCCGTCAGGCCATCTGGCGGCGGCCCCGCTCGACCGTCGCGCTGTGCCCCACCCTGGCAGCCGGATTGGGGGTCTTGACGGTGTCGACGAACAGCCAGTCATTGCTGACGCGATCGGGCGTGATCGTCAGCGCCATATATCCGCGCCTGCTGGTATCGCACCATTTGAGCTCCGGGCTGGCCGCAACGAGGGCGCGCGCGACGGTCGCCGGGTCGACGGTGAGGGCGCTTTCGAAACCGGACGACGTGACCGACTGGCCGGCAAATTCCACGCCGACGGGCTTACCCTTCTGCGCGAGGTCGAACGCCCAGGCATTATGACTGTCACCGCACAGCACGACGAGGTTCGCGTCTGCCGCTTGCGCCGCATCGAGGAAGCGGGCGCGCGCCGCCGGATAGCCGCCCCAATTGTCGAGGTCCGACGGCAGACCGGCCTTTCCGACCGCCACTGCAGCCTGGATGTATCCTGCCGCCCCCGGGCGCGCCTGCGCGATCCAGCCTTCCACTTCGGGCGGCACGCGCATCGTTCCCATGATCGTGCCGAAGCCGACGATCTGCCACCGTGCACCCGACGTCACCGATCTGGCGAGACCATGCTGGAGCCATGCTTCCTGCTGTGACCCGAGCATGGTCCGCGCCGGATCGTGCCATGCGCCGTCGCGATAGGCGGCAAGCGCGCGCATCGGATCGGGGCCGCGCAGCATGTCGGCCAGTTCCGGCGATTGTGACCGGCCGGCAAGGCGCGTGTCGGTGCGGAACAGCGTCGCGAGGCGGCCGATGTCATAGGCCTTCCACGGTTCGTCGGAGACCGGCATCCATTCGCGCCACGCCTGGATCGCGGCCGCACGCCGCGCGATCCATTCGCCTTCGCTCGCCGGATCGTGATTCTGTGCGCCGCCTTCCCAGCTGTTGTTGGCGCTTTCGTGGTCGTCCATCGACGCGATCATCGGCAGCCGCGCGTGCAGTGCCTGGAGATCGGGATCGGCGCGGTAGCTCGCATAGCGCAGTCGGTAATCGGCAAGGTGGATGATCTCGGTCCGCGGCTGCGGCAGCCGGCTCGCCACCACTTCCTGAAGCGATGGATAGGTGCCGTTGGCATATTCGTAGAAATAGTCGCCGAGGTGGATCCACAGATCGAGATCATCGCGGGCGGCGGCATGGGCATAAGCGTTGAAGAAGCCGAAGCCGATATTGGAGCAGGAGAAGATCGCGGCGCGAAAGCGGCTTGCGCGATCATCCGGCAGGGTACGCGTGCGGCCGACGGGTGACATCGTTCCGTCCGCCGCGACGAAACGGAAGTGATAATCGCGGGCCGGCTTCAGCCCGGTCACGGTGACTTTCGCGGTCCAGTCGCGCCATGGCCCTGTGATTGTCTCCCCGCCGGCGGCAACGCGCGCGAAATCCGGTGTCTCGCTCAGTTCCAGCTTCAGACGCGCGCTATCGCCGCTGGCCGGCACGTAGCGGGTCCACAGCAGCATCTCGTCGGGCCCGGGCTCACCGCTGGCCACCGAATGGGTGAAGCCGCGCGCGGTGAGGACGGTCTGCGCAGGGGCAAGCCCGGGCAGCGCGAGTGCGCCTGCGCCGAACATGCCAGTGGCCAAGAGCGAGCGGCGGCTGACGTTGATCATCAAATCCCTCCCCAAAAGCGGTGCGGTTCGTGCCGCCCCTGCCGTGGGAAGGTGACAGATCGGTGTCAGGCCCGCTAGGCGCGCCATGGATGGATGCGCGCTGGCTCGATCGCAATCGCTTGATGGTGCTGATCGCTGTTGCCGTCGCCGCGCGCGCCGCCACGTTCGGCAACCCGCTGATCCACGTCGACGAGGATTTCTACTTCGCCGCGGCGCGGCTGATCGCGGATGGGGCGGTGCCGTACGTCGAGGTGTGGGACCGTAAGCCGATCGGGCTGTTCTTGCTTTACCTTGTGCCGGCCTCGCTGCCGTTCGGCTGGGGGATCATCGCCTATCAGTTGATGGCGCTCGCCGCGGTGGTGACCGCCGCGTGGATCGTCGCACGCCTGGCAATGCTCGCAGGGTGGGGACGGGGCGCCACATATGCCGGAATCCTCTACATCCTGTGGCTCAACCTGGCGGACGGGCACGGCGGGCAGGCGCCGATCCTCTATAACCCGCTGGTGGCTGGTGCGGCTTGGCTGATCGTCACCAACACGCGCCGCCGCAGTTGGTGGCAGGACGCAGCAGCGATGACGCTGATGGGCCTTGCGCTGCAGGTAAAGTATTCCGTCGTGTTCGAGGGCGTGTTCTTCGGCCTGTGGACTCTTGTGCGCGAGTGGCGTGCGGGGGTGAGACCATCCCGCATCGCCGCTCGCGCCGGCGTGCTGGCGGCCATCGCGCTGCTGCCGACCTTGGCAGTCATGGGCTATTACGCGGCGATCGGGCAGATCGACGCCTTCCTCTACGCGAATTTCGAGTCGATCATCGCGCGGCAGGCCGATCCGCCACGCGAGCGCTGGGGCAATCTCGCCAAGCTCGTCCTGATCCTGTCGCCCCTGATGGCGATGGCGCTTGTGTCGGCGAGAAGGAGCACGTTGGCAGAAGCGTCCGAGCGTCGTTTCATGCTGTGCTGGTTTGCCGCGGCACTCCTCGGCATCCTCGTCCTCGGCGGCTGGTTCGATCATTATGCGCTGCCGGCGGCGGTGCCGGGCGCGGTCTGCGCCGCCGGTTTCCTCGAGACGCGACCTCGTGGCCGCATCGCCGTGCTGCTGTCGGCGGCGCTGATCGGGCAGGTGCTGGTGATCGCCAACCGCGTGTCACGGGGCAATGGGCGCGAGTTGGCCGCCATCACCGCGTCGATCGGGGCGGGGCCCGGTTGCCTGTGGGTCTATTCCGGCAGCCCGAAGATATATGCCACGGCAAACCGATGCCATGTCACGCGCTACCTCTTCCCCAGCCACCTTTATCGCACGCGTGAAGACGGCGCGATTGGCGTTCCGCAGGCTTTGGAAGTCGCGCGGATCCTGCGCCGGGGGCCGGAGGTGATCGTGATGCGGCCGCCGTCGATCGGCGAGCGGCGCGACATTCGCGCTATGGTCGAGCGTGCCGTCGGTGCGGATTATGTTGTCGCCGCCCGGCATCCGTTGGGGAACGAGGTGCTGACGATCTACCAGCGGCGCTGAGGCTTGATGGTCAGGCGGCGCGCCGCTCGCGCTGCGCGATCTGATCCGCGTAATAGGCCATCAGCTCGACGGTATGTTCCCGGTCGGTGCGCACTTGCCCGGCCGCAACGAGGGCCGTCCTTCGGAGGAGTGCCCGATCGCGCGCGTGCATTCGTTCGATCGCCCAGGCGCAGGACATCGGGTCACGCGGTTCGTACAGCTCGGCGCACCGTGCGTCCGCCACTTCCGCGCATCCGCCGGTGTGCGGCACGATGAGCGGCAGGCCCGATGCCATGGCTTCGGCCGCGACCAGCCCGAACGGCTCGGCCTCCGATCCATGGATCAGTGCGTCGCAGCTTGCCATGATCCGCGCGAGTCGCTCGCGATCATAGACCGGGCGGAAGATGCGGATGTGCGGGCTTCCAGCGATCCGGCGCTCGATCCGGTCGCTGTCGACCCCCTGGCCGAGCAGCACCAGCCCGACCGGCAGGTTGGCGCCCGCCCGCTCCACCGCATCAATCACCATCGGCCAGCGCTTTTCAGGGTGATGGCGGCCAAGCCCGAGCAGCAGGAGGCCGTCGTGCGGCAACTCGCACTGCTCCAGCAGCGCGCGACGCAGGCGCTCGTCACGAAACCCGGGGGAAAAGTGGCTGCGCTCGATTCCCAGTGGCATCGCCGCGTCAATCCGCAGGCCGCGTGCGCGCAGCCGCTTCACGAGCGCCGGGCCGTTGGTGACGACGCAGTCGTAAAGATCGAGAAAGCGCGCCATGTAGCGGGTGTACCAGCCGAATGCCTGCTCGATCCGCTCGTGGCTGGCGAACCCCTCGAACCAGCGCTGGGCGTAGGCGGCCATGTTGTCGTTGTGCATGAAGAACGACTTGAGCGCCGTTCCCTGCCATTCGCCCACGAACCAGGCCGGCCGCCAGGGCGAGGAGCATTCCACCACATCCGGTGCGTAGCGATCGAGCAGACGGTGAACCGCGGCGCGATCCCAGAACAGGCCGTAGTTCCGATCGAACGGCAGACGGGGTGATCGCACGTAATGGATCCGCCCGCCGCCGGGCTGTTCCTCGATCCGTTCGTCAGGCCCGGGCGCGAGCACGATCAGTTCGTGGCCCAGATCGTTCATGATGCCGATCTTGCGATCGATATAGGTGCGTACCCCGCCGCCGGTCGGCGAATAGAATTCGTTGACGTCGACGACGCGCACGTCAGTTGCCGACCGGTCCGAAGCTCGGGATGATGCCGCGCAGATACTGTGCGCGGATGGTGAGGCGGGTCAAACCGCGCGGTACGTTCACGATCGCCTGCGACAGCTTCGGCTTGGCCCGGCCGATGCGGTTGTTGGTCGGCACGCCTGCACCATCCGTCCAGACGTTGAACTTGTTCTTGCCGTCGCGATCATGGGTGAAGAACAGTGCGTAACGGCCCGGTTGGGGTGCCTGGATGCACAGCACCACCGGCCCGCGCGCCGGCGTATCGGCGCGTACGCGGTGAAACACCTTGCCCTCGCGCCGCAGATCGCGGTCGTCCTTCAGGAAATCCTCTTCGGTGGCCGGGTATAGCTCGAGCTTCAGCCCACCGGTGCGGTCCTTCAGCCCCTCCACCGTCACCTCGATCGCCGGCACATTACGCGCGGCGCAAGCAGGGGCATCGCTGCCGATCGGGGCAGCGACGGCGGCGGCAGGCGCAAGAAGCGCGGCGAGGCCGAACAGCATCAGCCGCGCCACAGCCGCAGCCCCTTCCAGCCAGCCGCCCCAGAGAAGACAAGCACCAGCAACAGATGCACGCCAAGCGTCAGCGCGGCGACAAAGGCTATCATCGCGCTCAGCGCCTCGTCCTGCCCGATCACCAGGATTGCGAAGCTCGCGAACAGCAGGTCCTTGTTCGGCACCAGCGGCAAGCGCGAGACGAGCAGGCGCGCCGCGGCCAGGAACAGCCAAACGCCAAGCGCCACGTCCGGCATCGCGAAATGCCAAGCAAGCGCGACGAACAGCGAGCTTGCGGCAATACGGCCGGTGTGGATCCAGAAGATCCAGCGCAGCTGCTGCCGGGGCAGCGAGAAGATCCGCCGCGAAAAGATCAGCATCAACAGGCTGATCACGAGCGTGATCGCGGCCGATCCCGCCACGGCGTGCAGCACGTTCGGCGACATCAGCTGATAGCCGATCGGCAGCGCGATGGCGCACAACAGGATGGTGACGGTATTGCCGGCGATCGCCGACAGTAGCGACACGTCCTTCACCGCACCGAATGGGGCCGCCACGATGTTCGCCCGTGCCCGTGCCCAGGCGTAGAAATATGCCTCGCCCGAATAGCCGAGCACCACGTCATTCGCGATCCGCTTCTTGTGAAGCGCGACGAAGCCGGACAGCGGGATGCGCCAGAGCCGGCGGAAGATGATGAAATCGCCCGTCGGTGCAGCCATGTAGAGGCAGAAGAAGGCAAGGTAGAACCACGGCGAATCAGGCGTTGTGCGGCTCAGCCCCTCAAGGCCGGAGCCCAGGAGCTCACGGCCGAGCATCACGACCATCGCCGCGCTGATCAGCCCGCCGACGATCGTCGGCCAGCGCCGACGGATCGTTTCGGCAGGCTCAAGCGCTGCAATGTCCGGCAGTTCGGCATCGATTACCGATGCCGGCATCCGGTCAGCTTTCGCGGTCAAGACAGGCGAGTTCCTTTGCACATTCCCACGCAACATACGGCAGGTCGGTCTGGCCGGTGCCCGCGGAATGTGGTGTCTTTGAGCGGCAATTTGGGCTGCAGCATGACGGGCTTCAAGATGACGGCGGCTCACCACATCCTTGGATATGCGCAAAGCTTCAAAGGCGGCGGGGTGGAGCGTGCGCTTCTACGGCTGGCTGGCGCCTGGGTGGAGGCGGGGCGAAGGGTAACGCTGGTGGTCGCCGACCCGCGAGGCCCATTGGCCGCCGAGGTCGCTGAAGATGTCGACGTCGTGCCGCTTGGATCAGCCACTTATCGTGCGTTGTTCGCACTACCCCGGCATGTGCGGACAATCAGGCCAGACGTCATTTTCTGCGCCGGGAGCCATTATACGAGTGTGGCGGCATGGACACGGCTACGGTTGAGGGGAGCCTGCCCGCCGATCGTCGGGAAAGTGTCGAATGCAATCCGCCGACCCGATCATCATGTCGCGCTAGCCGCCGGTCACGCCGCCTGGCTTCTCCTCCATCCGCTATTTCTCGATCGAGTGGTGGGGATGAGCGCGGCGAGTGCTGCGGCAATTGCGGCGGCAATGCGGCTGGCGCCCGAGGATGTGGTGGTGATCCCCAATCCGCCGGCCCGGCCGATCCCCAGTGGGGCACCTGTGCAGTTGCCCCCGCGCTACATCCTCGGCGTCGGGCGGCTTGCCCGGCAGAAGCGCTGGGACCGCCTCGTTGCCGCCGTGCCGCGATTACGGGATCGGCAAGTGCCGCTGGTCATCCTGGGTGAGGGAGAGGAGCGCGCCGCGCTGATGGCGCAGGCTCAAACACTCGGCATCGCGGATCGGCTCATCATGCCGGGCCATGTCCGCGATCCGCTCGGGGCGATGGCGAATGCGGCGGTGGTGGCGCTGTCGTCGGACTTCGAGGGGGTGCCGGGCGTGTTGCGAGAGGCCCTGTCGGTCGGCACGCCGGTGGTGGCGACCGATGCGTCGCCGGCAGTGGCAGAAATCGTGGTCTCGCCGGTCCTCGGCACCATCGTGGCGCGAGATGATCCTGATGCGCTCATCGCGGCGCTGGATCATTGGCTGGACGGCGCGGCGCGCCCGGCGCCGGTGCCGCCGCCCGGTGCTGATTCGGCGCTGCGCTACCTTGAGCTCTTCGATTCGCTCAGGCGGGCTTGACGCGGTCGGGGGCTGCAGCCTGCACCTCGGGCAGCGCAAGGTTCGCCTCTTCTGCCGTCAGAAGCCGTGGATAGGCGTCGAGCGGAAGCGCGAAACGGCGCGCGTTCGCCATCTGGGGGACAAGGCACAGGTCCGCGATGTCCGGCCCGTCGCCGCCAAGGAACGGGCCGGGCAATGGCGCCGCCATCTCCTCCAGCGCGGCCAGGCCCTCCGCGATCCAGTGGCGATACCAATCGTCCTTCGCCGCTTGATCGGCGCCGAACTGGGTCTCCAGCCGCTTCAGCACGCGCAGATTGTCGATCGGATGGATATCCGCGGCGATCACCAGCGCGCGGGCGAGCTGGCCGGATCGCTCGAACGGGTCCTTCGATACCATCGGCGGTTCGGGGAAGTTGGCATCCAGCCAGTCGACGATCGCGAGGCTCTGCACCAGCGGCCGACCATCAACCCTCAACGTCGGCACGAAGCCCTGCGGATTGATCGCGCGGTTTTCCGCGCCGGCCTGCTCCCCCGTCAGCAGGTTCACCGGCAGCGTTTCGTAGGAGACGCGCTTCAGGTTGAGGCAGATCCGGACCCGGTAAGAAGCGGAGGATCGCCAGTAATCGTGGAGGACGATGTTCATACCATGGCCGCTTCCGGGGTGTTGTCGTCGTCGCGTTCTTCCTCGATCTCGCTGCGGCGCTCCATCGCGGTCTTGATCAGCGCCGTCATCGGGTCGGCAAGCGCAAGGCCCAGGATGCCGAACAATGCGCTGGCCAGGATCTGCGCGCCCAGCGTCAGCGCCGGCGGCATATCGACGGTGCGCTTCGCGACCATCGGGATCAGCACATAACCGTCGAACGTCTGGACGATCACGTAGGTACCGATGGCCCAGATCCCGGTGTCGACGCCGGCCGAGAAGCCCACAGCCACCATCAGCGCGCCGGAGACGAACGCGCCGATATTCGGGATGAAGGCGAGCACGCCGGTCAGGATGCCGAGGATCATCGCCATCGGGACCCCGCCCATCATCAGCGCAACCCAGGTGAGCACACCCTCCGCCACCATGCCGATGATCCGCCCGAACAGCAGCCGGCGCAGCGTCGTCCCCATGCGCGTGATGGTGAGGGCGAACTCGGTGCGATGCTCCTCCGGGATCATCCACTGCAGCCCGCGATCATAGACCCTGGGATCCATCGCCACGAACAGGCCGATCACGATGATCATGAACATGGTGGTGAGCGCGCCGAACGCGCTGCCGACCCAGGAGGTCAGCCGACCGACCGAACTCAGCGCCTGGCGTGCGACGCTGCTGATGTCGGACGCGCCCGGCATCAGGCCCTGGCTTGTGAGCCACGTCGTCAGCTTCACCGTCTGCGCCTCGAGTGTCGTGCGCAGCTGCGAGATCTGCTCCGCGACCTGAACGCCGGTGAGATAGAAGGTGCCGAGCAGGAAGACGATTGTCAGAACGCAGACGATCAGCAGCCGCCAGCTGCGCCCGATCGGCAGCACCCGGTTCAGCAGCCGCACGCCGCCATCGAGCAAGGAGGCGAAGACGAGGCCTGCAAAGATGATCAGCAGCGGCTGGATGAGCAGCACGACGAGCGCGATCGCCGATGCCATCCCAAGCCACACCGCGGCCCGCTTGATCTCGCGCCGGGTGGCGGGATCGTGCACCTCGCTTGGGCTGGCGCCCTTGACGACGCGGACCTGGTCTTGGCTCATCGGGTCTCCTCTGGCCTCAGTGACGTGCCGGCGCGGCCCGGTCGAAGCGATGACCACCAGCTCAGCGGATTGAGGGTCGCCGATCCATCGACCGAGAAAGTGATGAACTCCGCGCGGCCGCCGATATTCTCCCAGGGCACCGCGCCGCCAAGGCCCTTTTCGGTGCCGCCCAGCGCGAAGCGGCTGTCGGCGGAGCGGTCGCGATTGTCGCCCATCAGGAAGACGTGATTGGCCGGGATCTTGACCGGGCCATAATCGTCGCCCGGGCTCGCCCCGAGCTCAACAGTGTCATAGCGGCGGCCTTCGGGGTTGGTTTCGGTGACGATCGGCAGGCGGCACACAGTCGTGCCGTCCGCCCGCGTCACACGCGCATCCGGATATTGCCACTGATCGCAGGTCGCATTGGCGTCGACTGGCAGGTCCTTGTAGTGGAGCGGCCCGCGTGCCAGCGGCTTCCCGTTCAGGATCACGGTGCCGCCGCGGACCTCCAAGGTGTCGCCCGGCAGCCCGATCACCCGCTTGATATAGTCGCTGGTCTGACCGGGCGGGGTCACGATCACCACGTCGCCGCGTTCCGGCATCTTCCCCCAGATGCGGCCCTGCCATGCCGGCAACTGGAACGACCAGCTTTCCACCGGTTTGTGCAGCACCGTCCCTTCGAAGATCGCCACCGGATTGGGGACGGTCGGCGATACGAACGACCAGCCATAGGCGAACTTGGACACGATCAGGCGATCGCCCACTTCTAGGCCCGGGAGCATCGATTCGCTGGGGATGTAGAACGGCTTGGCGATGAAGCTGTGAAAGCCGAGGACAGCGAGGATGAGCCAGAAGAGGCCCTTTGCCTCGCCCCACCAGTCCAATCCGCGCGCGGGACGCCTCGGCCCCTCGTCGGCTGCTGGTTTGCCCGTCAACGCCACGTCCTCGGCCACATCATTCACTCGGTTGGAGAAAATCGGTCTGATGCCGCGACCGCTTCGATGATCACGAAGGCCTGCGCCCAAGGATGATCGTCGGTCAAGGTCAGGTGAATACGCGGCTTATGCCCCGCCGGCGTCATTGCCGCCAGCCGGGCGCGTGCGCCGCCCGTCAGTGTTAGCGCGGGGGCACCCGCCGCGTCGGTGACGACCTCGATATCCTTCATCGTCACACCGCCACGAAAGCCGGTGCCGATCGCCTTGGAGAAAGCCTCTTTCGCGGCGAAACGCTTCGCATAAGTGCCGGCGGCGGTGAACGGCCGGCTGCGGGCGCGTTCCTGTTCGCCGGCGGTGAAGATGCGCTCCTCGAAGCGCGCGCCGTACCGGGTCAGAGACGTCTGGATCCGCTCGATATTGCAGAGATCCGCGCCCATCCCGATGATCACCGGGCGGCGTCCATCGCCGCGCGCATTTGCCGGATGCTTGCGTCGAGCCCGACGAAGATCGCTTCGCCGATCAGGAAGTGGCCGATGTTGAGCTCCACCACTTGCGGAATCGCGGCGACGGGCGCGACATTGTCGAAGGTGAGGCCGTGTCCTGCATGCACCTCGATGCCGTTCTTCGCCGCGAGCGCCGCTGCGTCGGTTAGTCGGCGAAGCTCCTCCGCCCGTGCCGGGCCCTGCAGTTCGCAATAGCGGCCGGTGTGAAGCTCCACGACCGGCGCGCGCAGCCGGGCTGCGGCGTCGATCTGCCGGGCGTCCGGCTCGATAAACAGCGACACGCGCGAGCCGGCGTCGTTCAGTGCCGCGACGAGCGGTGCCAGCCGATCGTGCTGACCCGCAGCGTCAATGCCACCTTCGGTGGTGCGCTCCTCGCGCTTTTCCGGAACGATGCAAACGGCATGCGGGCGATGCTTAAGCGCGATCGCCAGCATTTCCTCGGTCGCTGCCATCTCGAGGTTGAGCGGGATGTCCAGCGCGTCCATCAGCCGTGCGATGTCCTCGTCGGTAATGTGCCGACGGTCCTCACGCAGATGGGCGGTGATGCCGTCTGCGCCGGCGTCGGCGGCGAGCAGCGCCGCGCGCACCGGATCGGGATATTCGCCGCCCCGCGCATTCCGCACGGTCGCGACATGATCGATGTTGACGCCGAGGCGAAGCGGGCGGGGCGGCATCAGGCCGCCGCCCGGCTGCCCGGCTTGATCGCCGGAATCGCGGCCAGTTCCGGCGGCAAGGCATCGGGGTCATAGGTGGGCACGTCGAGCCGGATCAGCGGGAAGAACGGGACGCCGATGTCGGCGCTGCCGTTCGATCGGTCGACCAGCGCTGCGCCGGCGATCACCCGCCCGCCCGCGGCCTCGATCGCCTTGATCGCCTCCCGACTGGAAAGCCCGGTGGTGACGACATCCTCCATCATCAGCACTTCCTGGCCTAGCTCGAGGCGGAAACCGCGGCGCAGTTCGAAGGTGCCAGTGGGGCGTTCGACAAACATCGCGGGGACGCCGAGAGCGCGCGCCATCTCGTGCCCGGCAATGACGCCGCCCATCGCCGGCGATACCACGGCGGTGATCCGCTCGCGAAGTTCGGCCGGGATCTGCGCGGCAAGTGCTTCGGCCAGCCGCGCACCGCGGCGCGGGTCCATCAGCACGCGCGCGCACTGCAGGTAGCGCGAGGACCGCAGTCCGGATGAAAGGATGAAATGGCCTTCGAGCAACGCATCCGCCGCGCGGAATTCGGCCAACACCTCGTCTTCAGTCACAATTCGCCCTTTCGTCTTGCCGGCGAGATACGGTTGCTGTGGCGCCTGTGCAACGGAACGTGGCCGTCCGGCGCCAAATAATGCCGCTTGCGTGCTTGAGGCGCAGGGGTGCCCTGCGTATAGGCCGCCCGATGGACGGATTCCGCGCGGCATGGCGCTGGCGTCGGCCGGGACGAGCAGGGGTAACGACAAAACGATGAGAAGCGCGTTTAAGGGAGTGATGCTGGCCGCGGGGCTCGCGCTGGCGGGGCTCGCCCCGGCCGCCGCCCAGCCGGCGGGCAATGCCACCGCTGAAGCGGCGACGGCGATCGGAAACTCGGCGGATACGGGCAACGTGACGGCGGATACCGCCCCGTCTGCCCCGGTCCTCGCCATGGACGGCGCGCCTGCCATGACGGCGAAGCCGATGCTGGGACAGCCGACCGACGGCCTGATGACGATCCAGCCGCAGGTGACCGAAAATGGTCGCCGCGCGCACTGGTTCCATGATCGCATCCTCCTGCCGCTGATCACGATCATCTGTCTGCTCGTGCTCGCGCTGCTGGTCTATGTCTCGATCCGCTATCGCCGCGCTCGCAACCCGGTGCCGTCGAAGACCAGCCACAACACCATGATCGAGGTCGTCTGGACGCTCGTTCCGGTGCTGATCCTGGTCGCCATCGCCGTGCCGTCGATCGGCCTCCTCTCGGCGCAGTTCAAGCCGGCTCCGGCCGGTGCCGTCACGCTGAAGGCGATCGGCAACCAATGGTACTGGAGCTACCAGTATCCGGATCATGGCGGGATCGAGATCACCGCCAACATGCTGAAGGAGAAGAATGAGGTCGCCGCCGGTGAGCGTTTCCGCACCGACGCTGATGGTCCCCGTCTCCTCGCTATCGACAATCGCGTGGTGCTGCCGGTCGGCGTGCCGATCCGCCTGATCACCACGGCGAACGACGTGATCCACAGCTGGGCGATGCCGGCGTTCTGGATCAAGCTCGACGCCGTTCCGGGCCGTCTGAACGAGACCAGCTTCACCATCGAGAAGCCGGGCCTCTACTTCGGCCAGTGCTCGGAACTGTGCGGCGCGCGCCACGCCTACATGCCGATCGCCGTCGAGGCGGTGCCGCCGGCCGAGTTCGCGGCGTGGATCGCTGCCAAGGGTGGCAAGATGCCGGGCGCGGCCGAACCGTCGTCGTCCGTGATCCCGCAGCCGGGCGCCGACAACTCGGCCGCCGCGGTCGAGGATGCCGCTGCCGCGTCGAACGCTACGGGCCCGGTCGTCAACGCGACCGGCACCTCTCCCACTTCCCCGCAAGGCGCCACCGGCAACCCGGGCGGCACCGGCGACACGGGACGCTAAGATCATGACCGACACCGCTCTTCACCCCTCCGCCTTCCAGGCGCACGGCGATCACGCGCATCACCATGACGCGGATCACAAGCCCGGTTTCTTCCAGCGCTGGTTCATGTCCACGAACCACAAGGACATCGGCACGCTCTATCTGATCTTCGCGATCGTCGCGGGGATCATCGGCGGCGCGATTTCCGGCCTGATGCGCGTCGAACTGCGCGATCCGGGCATTCAGTATCTGCCGACGTGGCTCGCCATGCTGCACGGCCCGGGCACGTTCGACGAAGCGCTCCACCTGTGGAACGTCATGATCACGGCGCACGGTCTCATCATGGTGTTCTTCATGGTGATGCCGGCGATGATCGGCGGGTTCGGCAACTGGTTCGTTCCGATCATGATCGGTGCGCCGGACATGGCGTTCCCGCGCATGAACAACATCAGCTTCTGGCTTCTGATCCCGGCCTTCCTGCTGCTCCTCGCCTCGCCGTTCTTCGGCGCCGGTGCAGGCACGGGCTGGACGGTGTACGCGCCGCTCTCCACTTATGGTGAGCCAGGGCCTTCGGTCGACATGGGCATCCTCTCGCTCCACCTGGCCGGCGCTTCGTCAATCCTGGGCGCGATCAACTTCATCACCACGATCTTCAACATGCGTGCCCCGGGCATGACGCTGCACAAGATGCCGCTGTTCGCCTGGTCGGTTCTCGTCACCGCGTTCCTGCTGCTTCTCTCGCTGCCGGTTCTTGCTGCGGCGATCACCATGCTGCTCACCGATCGTAACTTTGGTACGACCTTCTTCGATCCGGCCGGTGGTGGCGATCCGATTCTCTACCAGCACCTGTTCTGGTTCTTCGGTCACCCCGAAGTGTACATCATGATCCTGCCGGGCTTCGGCATCATCAGCCACATCATCGCGACGTTCAGCCGCAAGCCGGTCTTCGGTTACCTCGGCATGGCCTACGCGATGGTCGCCATCGGTGTGGTCGGCTTCGTCGTGTGGGCGCACCACATGTTCGCCACCGGCCTCAGCGTGAACACTAAGATGTACTTCACCGCCGCGACGATGGTCATCGCGGTGCCGACGGGCATCAAGATCTTCTCGTGGATCGCGACGATGTGGGGTGGCTCGCTCACCTTCAAGACGCCGATGACCTGGGCGATCGGCTTCATCTTCATGTTCACCGTCGGGGGCGTGACGGGCGTCGTCCTCGCCAACGGCGGCGTCGACGATTACATGCACGACACCTATTACGTGGTGGCACACTTCCACTACGTGCTCTCGCTCGGCGCCGTGTTCGCTCTGTTCGCGGGCTTCTACTACTGGTTCCCGAAGATGTTCGGGAAGATGTACAACGAGTACCTCGGCCAGCTGCACTTCTGGGTGTTCTTCCTGGGCGTGAACATGCTGTTCTTCCCGATGCATTTCCTCGGCCTGCAGGGCATGCCGCGTCGTTACCCGGACTATCCGGACGCCTATGCGTACTGGAACCAGTTCGCGACGCACGGCTACGAGATCATGGCCGTCGGCATGGCAATCTTCTTCGTCAACGTGATCTGGTCGCTGATCGCGGGCAAGAAGGCCCCGGACAATCCCTGGGGTGAAGGCGCGACGACGCTGGAGTGGACGCTCTCCTCGCCGCCGCCGTATCACCAGTTCGAGACGCTGCCGGTGATCGAGGACTCCAAGCACTGAGCCTGATCTTCGATCGTCGACACGCTCGATGACAAAACGGAAGCGCCCCGCGAGGAAACTCACGGGGCGCTTTCATTTGCGACGATGGCGGGCTTGGCTGCCCGGCCGGTAAGGAGGGGCTGCGCCCTAGAGGCGTAGAAACAGCGTCAGCGATGCGACATGGGCCATCGCCACCTGTCGGCCCGGTGCGTCCCGCGTCTGGTTGAGATAGCCCGCTTCCACCGTGGAGGTGCCGCCGATCGGAATTTCAAACCCCGCGAACGTGCGGATCTGGTCGAAGCCTTTGCTGCCGCCCCAGTCAGCGGATTTCAGCCCGACGAACGCCTCGGTGGAGCCAAGCAGCGCCAAGCGTTGCGCACCGGGGCGCAACGGATACTCAAGTCGGACCATCTGGCGTGCGCGAAGCGACATGCCGTTACCGTCCGAGCGCCACCGTTGCTCGAGCCTGGTGCGCGATTGCACCTCCAGCTTCCCGATCTTGCCGACGTTCCACGTCGCCTGCTGGAACGATCGATCCTCGTTGCGATCCGGCCCGTCCGCCAGCGGCTCGATGACATGGGCATAGCCCTGGTAGAGCGTCAGGTCCTTCGACACCTGCCAGCCGATCGCCGGGCGCAGCAGCACCTGCGACAGGCGTGATACGCCATCGGTGACGCGCGGCTGGACCTCCGCAAAGAACACCAAGCGACCGCTGATGGGCCCCATCACCGTCGCGTTGATCCAGGCCCCCTCGTCATGGCTCGTCTGAGCGCGTGCGACGCCTGGAAGCACGGTGGTGATTGCAGCAGCGGCGAAGAAAAGATGACGTGGTCGCATGCGCTCACTCTAGCCCTGCCACGGCGGCTGCGTCATGGTTTGCGCCGACAGAGCAACAAAACGTTGGGGAGAACATGATGCCGACCTTCCGCATGATCGACACCGGTGGGTCGACGATCCGCACCGCCATCGAAGGCGAGGGGCCGCTGGTGCTGATGGTGCATGGATTTCCGGAAAGCTGGTATTCCTGGCGTCACCAGATGGGTCCGATTGCGGACGCGGGATTTACCGCTGCGGCAATCGACGTGCGCGGCTATGGCGGATCGGACAAGCCGAAGACGATCGAGGCCTACGCGATGGAGGAACTGGTCGCTGACATCGCGGCCGTTGCGCAAACGCTTCAGCCCGATCGCCCGACGATCCTCGTCGGCCACGATTGGGGCGCGCCGCAGGTGTGGAATTCCGCGCTGACGCGGCCGGAGCAGTTCTCCGCCATCGCGGCGCTTTCGGTCCCCTACACGGGCGTGCCTGCGCGCCCATTCACCGAGATCTTCCGCGAGGCGTTCACGAAGAAGAACCGCTTCTTCTATCAGGAATGGTTCCAGAAGGTGGGTCCGCCGGAGGAAGAGGCGGAGCGCGACGTGCGCGATTTCCTGCGCAAATTCTATTTCGGCATCGCTGGCGATGCGCCCGAAGGGACGTGGCCGACTAAGGCCGCAGACGCGACGCTGTTGGAAGGCATGGTCGATCCGGGCAAGTTCCCCGAGTGGATGACGCCGGAGGATCTGGATTACTATGTCGCGGAGTTCGAAGGCTCCGGCTTCTTCGGCCCGATCAGCCGCTATCGCAATCACGAGCGTGACTGGGCCTGGCTGCAGCAGTTTCGTGACCGCAAGATCGAGCAGCCGGCGCTGTTCATCGGTGGCACGAAGGACCCGGCCAGCACCGGCTTTGGCGCGATTGCCGATCCGATCGCGATCATGCGTCCGCACGTCCCGAACGTTGAAGGACATATGCTGGAAGGGTGTGGTCACTGGACCCAGCAGGAGCGGCCGGAGGAAGTGAACCGGTTGCTTCTCGATTGGCTCAAGCGGCTGAACTAGCCGCTCGGCGGCCCTCGCCAACTGCCGGTCGAGATCAACGCTTGTCCTGCGCTCACAAACCGCGCAGCTTCGTTTGGGGCAACAGGCGGGGGGCAGGATGGCGGTGATCAGCCGGCACGGCGGCAGGTGATCGGTTCGCTCGATCGCGCCGCCACGCTGCGGCTCGGGCGGACGCTGTCGGCGCAGGCTTATGGCCAGGTCGTCACGATCGTCGTTCAGCTCGCACTCGTGCCGTTGTTGCTCGATGCCTGGGGCGCGGATGTTTACGGCGCCTGGCTGGTTCTGGCGGCGATCCCGTTCTTCCTTACCTTCAGCGACCTCGGCTTCACCTTCGTCGCCAAGAACGAGATGGTGATGGCTGTGGCCGCTGGCCGGCGCGACGGCGCATTGCGCACGTTCCAGAGCATTCTTGCGCTACTCAGCATTGCGCTTCCGCTGCTTTTTGTCGTTGCCGCGCTCATCTTCGTGGTCGTCGATGTTCGCGCGGTTCTGCGGATCAACGCGCTTGGTGCAGGCGCTGTCAGTGGCGTGCTCCTGCTGCTTACCGCGAACGTGCTGCTCTACCAGCTGTTTCTCCTGATCTGCGCCGGGATTCGAGCAGAGAATCGGCCCGCCAGCGAGGCTGGCTGGGCCGCGACCGCGCGCCTCGGGGAGGGCGCTGCGATTGCGCTCGCGGCACTGGGAGGGGGGGGTGTGATCGCGGCAGCGGGGGCGGCGTTGCTGAGCCGTCTGTTGTTCATCGTGCTTGCCAGCCACTGGCTCCACGTGCGCTCGGCATGGCTGCGCTTCGGCTTCGCTCAAGCCTCGGTGGCGGAACTGCGTCGGATCGCGCCTCTGGCGTTCGCCTATATGGCGATGCCGCTTGGTCAGGCGCTGCTCATCCAGGGGCCCGTTATCATTGTCGGCGGCACGTTGGGAGCGTCGGCTGTGGTCGTCCTGTCGACATCCCGCACGCTCGCGCGCCTTGGCACGTCGGCTGGCAACATGCTCAACAACAGCGTCGTGAGCGAGTTTTCCGCCCTCGCGGGCGCCGGCGACTGGATCGGATTCGCGCGCCTGATCAGGACGCAGGTCGGGGCGACGCTGATCCTCGGTGCGATCTATATCGTGGCGCTCTTGGTGCTTGCCCCCTGGGGCTTGCGGCTCCTGACGCACGGCAATGTTGCGGTGCAGCAGCCCTTCTTCTTCATCCTACTGATGGGTGTGACGGCGGAACTCTTCTGGTCCGCCCTGTTCACGCCGATCTCTGCGGTCAATCGGCACGGACGGGCCACCTTCGGCTTCCTCATCATTGCGCTCGTCGCGCTGGCCGGAGGTCCCGCGCTGAGCCGGGCGTACGGGCTCACGGGGATCGCGTGCAGCGTGCTCGCCGCGCAACTGGCAATGATCCCGCTCTGCCTGCTGGTCCTGAAAAAGACCAACCATGGCGCGTGAACGCGTGCCGCGGGTCCTGTTCGTTGGCCTCTCCGCGATGGGGCATGGCGGCATCCAGGGTTTCAACCGTCGGTTGAGCGGCGCGCTTCGGCAACTGTCGGTGGAAGCCGGCGTGATCATGTACGCCGATCCGGAGGGCGAGGGGGAGACCGAAGCGCTCTGCGGCAGCTTTCTTGGCCTTTTGAGGGCCGTGTCATCTCGGGCGCGCAGCACGGATATGTTGCTGCTTGGTCACATCAACTTGCTCCCGATCGCCGCGCTCTATCGTATGCTTCGTCCGCGGGGGCGGGTGATCCTGTTCGCGCACGGCATCGAGGTGTGGGGCGATCCTGCGTATCGCCCCGCTCGCGCGCGAGATACGTTGCTGCTGCGCCGGCTGGTGGACCAGATAGCGATCGTCAGTCGCTATTCGCGGAATCGGATGATGCAGGCATTCGATATCGCCGACGCGAGCTTCACGCATTTCCCAAACGCGGTCGACCTTCCGTCAACACCTGTCGGGCCGAAGCAAGGATCCACGATCCTTTCGGTATCGCGGCTTGGCGCCGGTGAGCATGAGAAGAATATCCATCGCTTGATCGAGGCCATGCCGCGGGTGCTGGCCGAGGTTCCTGCCGCACGGCTGCGGGTCGTGGGTGAGGGCGCCCTGCGTGGTCGCCTGCAGGCGCTTGCGAAGGAATTGGGCGTAGGTGATCGCGTCACGCTGTCGGGTGCAGTGGACGCCGCCGGCCTTGCCGATGCCTTCAACAACGCGGCGGTTTTCTGCCTGCCCTCGTCGAAAGAGGGATTTGGCATCGTCTTCCTCGAAGCATGGGCCGCTGGCCTCCCGGTCGTCGGCTCGCAGTTCGGCGCTGCGCCCGATGTGATCGAGAACGGCGTCGATGGCCTCACCGTCGATCCGCATGATGTGCCGGCGCTGGCCGATGCTCTCGTCACGTTGCTTCGGGATTCAAACTTGGCGGCGCGGATGGCGACTGCCGGGCACGAGAAGGTCGCGCGCCTCTATTCTGCCGAAGCGTTCGTCGCCAATCTGGGCGCGTTGCTGGGCGCTGACGCACGCGGCACCCTGCGATAGCCGAGCAGTAACAGCGCTCCCGCGACGATCAGCAGGAACAGGTAGCCGCGGCAGAAGAACGACAGCATGGTGCTGACCTCCCGTTCCGCGAGGAACGTTGTGGACGCGAATACGAAGCTCGCCCAGCAGTTGCTCACCATTCGTCCGCCAATGCCGTCCAGCATGATGAACGTGAACGCCACCGTCAGCCCGGGCAGCAGCAGCACGCCCGCGAGGCCGAAGGCCGCAAGGCTGCTCGCAATCAGCCCGACGACCGGGCGCGCGATCGATCCTTTCGCGCGAAACCCGTAATGCCAGGCGATCCGATCAGGCGCGGTAGCGAGCGTCTTCGTGAGCAGGAACGACGGCAATAGCGTTTCCGCGGCGTCGCGCCACAGATCCGCGCCGCCCATGGTACCCCGTTCCTCCAGCTTTCGCGCCACTTGGTCGATCGGTTGGATCATTGTGAAACGTTCCGTGTTCCACGTCAGCGGGTAAACGTAACTGTCGCGGTACGTCAGGTGGTAGCCCGCGGCAATCGCATCGGCGCGCTGCGACAGTTCGACGGGGTCGAACCCCGCGTTACGAATGACTTCGAAGGTCGCCGCAATCCGGCTGATGCTCCGCACGTCAGGCTGCATCCGCACGATATGGATCGCGGGCACGACATAGACGATCGCGATCAGAGCAGCCGCCGCCGGCGGCACGATCCACCGCAGTCTGGGCCGCACGCCAAAGGCTAGGAAAGTAACGCCGACTACCATCACGAAATCGAACAAGGTGCGCTTCGTGTTGTCCGCCAGCGTCAGCGCTACGATGACGATCGTCATCAGGCCTAGCCGGGCCTTGTGGCCTAGCTGCCCTGGGTGGCTGGCGATCAGCGCCGTCTGCATCGCGGCGCCAAGCAGCAGCAGCGGGTAGAAGGCACCGAAGCCACCGAACCCGCTCGTCTCGAAGCCACCGTTGCTGGCGAGTGGCCGCATCTGCGTCTGCAGAAAGTAGAGAACGGCGCCGAGCGTGAATGTCGGTAGTGCAAGTCGGGCGAGATTGACCGGCGCGGCGGTGATCCCGTGCAAATCATGCTCGATCCGCCACGGCTGCCGCACCAGATGGCTCCCCAAATAACCAATGCTGATCGAGGCAAAGCCGGCGAGCAGCAATCCCGCGGAGAGTTCCGGCATCCGAAGATTCGATTGCACCGGCTGCATCGCCGCTGTCTTCACGATCAGGCTGGCGGTTCCAAAATAAACGCACATCACTGCATAAAGGCCGTCCGAAATGCGCCACCCGCGCATCTGCAACGGAATAAGCGCGCATGCTGCAACGATCACGAGTGATAATAGAACGGGAATATCCGCGCCGAGCATGAGCTGCGCGAAAAAAATAAGAGCAAGAGAAACGCTGTATATAACATAAACAACCCTCATCGGCGCTGAACCTCCCCGCGTCCTTGCTCGCACCGTAAAGGCTAGATGGCGCTACGTCACGCCAGATTAACCATAACTGTTGCTGCTGTTCTCAACAGCACCTACAAACCTCTGCGGGGAGCTTGCATGATTCGTCACGCCAATAGGATGGGGCGGCCGCTTGACGGCCACATGGCGCGTTCGTGGGAGGGCGGCGCCAGCTTCACGCTCGGCAATCGGCTCTATCGCGCGGTCTGGATCGTTACTTGGTGTCTCCTTGCCGCGTGGACGCCACCAGGGTTCCGGGCGTGGCGCCGTGTCTTGTTACGGCTGTTCGGCGCTTCGATAGCCCCAACCGCCAATGTCTATGGCAGTGCGCGCATCTGGTCGCCTGGCAACCTCATCATGGACGATCATGCCGCGATCGGGCCGCGCGCGACGATCTATGCGATGGCCCCGATCCGGATCGGTGCACACGCCGTGGTCTCCCAGGGTGCCCATCTATGCGCCGGGACACATGATATCGAGGATTCAGCCTTCCAGCTCCGCGTACGCCCGATCGTCATCGGCGCACGCGCCTGGATTGCTGCGGAGGCTTTCGTCGGGCCGGGCGTGAGCATTGGGGAAGGGGCAGTGCTGGGCGCGCGCGCCTGCGCGATGCGAGATGTCGCCGCGTGGACGGTATGTAGCGGTAATCCGGCACGCGTGGTGCGGCAGCGCCGAATTCGCTTCGTCGCTACTGCATGATTACCGCCGCGGCGGGCGAGCCGCCTGACCTCACGGTGGTCATCCTCACCTTCAACGAGGCGCATCACATCGCGCGCGCCATCCAGAGCGTTCGGAATATCGCGCGCGAGATCCTAGTTATCGACAGCTTCTCCAGCGATGCGACTGTTACACTGGCGCAGGCGCTCGGTGCGCGCGTGATCCAGCACACCTTCGTCAGCCATGCGGCGCAGCTGCAATGGGCGCTCGATCATGGCGACATCACCACCGACTGGACGATGCGGCTGGACGCCGACGAAGTGGTCGAAGCTGACCTCGCGGATGAAATTGCGCGACGCCTGCCCGATCTGCCACCCGATGTCTGCGGTGCTGAGGTCGATCGCAAGCATATCTTCATGGGACGCTGGATCAGGCATGGCGGCCGTTACCCGCTGCGCTTGGTGCGGCTGTGGCGCACGGGCAGCGGGCGAGTGCAACAGCGCTGGATGGATGAGCACGTGGTCGTCCACGGCGGCCGCACGATCCTGTTGCGCGGCGGTCTCGCGGACATGAACCTGGGGGACCTCAGCTTCTTCACCGCGAAACACAATGATTACGCCAGTCGCGAGGCGGTGGAAGTGCTGGCGGCACGCCACGGCCTGTTCGAGGCCGCCCCGCCACCCTCCACCCGCCAGGCCCGGCGACGGCATTGGATCAAGCTGCGCATCTACAATCGACTGCCGCTGTGGGCGGGGCCACTAACCTATTTTCTCCAGCGCTACGTGGTGCAGCTTGGCTTCCTCGATGGGCGGCCGGGCCTCGTCTATCATCTGCTGCAAGGCTTCTGGTATCGCTTCCTGGTCGCGGCGAAGGTTGCGGAGTGGGGGCCGACGCTGGCGCGCTGCACGTCGCGCGACGAGCAGATCGCCTGCCTTTCGCGCCTGTCCGGATTTACCCTTGGCGCCGCGACGTGACGCGGATCCTGCGTATCATCACCAGCGCGGATCCGCGCACCGGCGGGCCGATCGAAGGCGCACGGCAAGTCGGCGAGATCTGGTCGCGAGCCGGCCACCAACAGGATCTGCTGACGCTCGATCCGCCGGATGAACATCACCTTCATGATTATCCTGGCACCATCGTCGCGCTTGGCCCGTCACGCGGTACGCGGCTGGCCGAGCGCTACCGTTATAGCCCGGCGATGCTGCCATGGCTGGCGGCGCACCTGCGGGATTATGACGCGGTGATCGTGTCCGGCCTGTGGCGCTATGCGGCGCGTGGCGCGATGCGGGCGCTGGCGGGCAGCGACATACCCTATGTCGTCTTCCCGCACGGGATGCTCGATCCCTGGTTTCGGCGTACCGCGCCGCTCAAGCACCTCGGAAAACAGGCATCCTGGTGGTGGGCGGAGGGTCGGCTGCTCGCCGGCGCACGCCACGTATTGTTCACGAGCGAGGAGGAGAGGTGCCGTGCCCGAGGCGCATTCTGGCCGTACCGCGTCAACGGCACCGTGGTTGCCTATGGCACGCCGCGCCCGAGCCACAGCGACGCTTCCGCTGCGGCCTTTCGCGCCCTCTTCCCGTCGCTCGGCGATTGCCGATACCTGCTGTACCTCGGCCGCCTTCATCCCAAGAAAGGTTGCGACTTGCTGGTAGAGGCTTTCGGCAAGATCGCGCCCCATCATCCGGACCTCGATCTGGTGCTTGCCGGGCCCGATCAGACCGGGCTCGGCTCGTCGCTGCAGGAGACGGCGCAGAAGCTTGGCCTCAGCGACCGCATCCACTTCCCTGGCATGATCGAGGGGGAGGCAAAGGCAGGTGCGCTTCGCGCCGCGGAAGCCTTCATCCTTCCCTCGCACCAGGAGAATTTCGGCATCGCCGTGGCCGAGGCGCTTGCGCATGGCACGCCGGTGCTAATCAGCGATCAGGTGAACATCTGGCGAGAAGTGCTCGCGGAGGGTGCCGGGCTCGTCGCGCCGGACACGCTTGCCGGAACGGCGCATCTGCTCACCCGCTTTCTCGCGCTTTCGCCGGAGGAGCGCGCTGCGATGCGCGGTAGGGCCTTGCACTGTTTCGAGCATCGCTTCGATCTCGAACACGCGGCAGCCGAACTCATGACCCTCCTCCAACGCGAAATCCGCTAGCCGCTGTCCTACATGCGACCGTCTGTGGCAGGAACATAACAAGAACTGCAACGGAGGCTTAGATGGCGGTCGAGGTGGAAGTACCGGCGGGTTTTGTCCCGCAATATGCAGTGGCGTTCGGCGCGGTGGACGGCCCCGCGGTATCGGTGAACATGGCCAATCCGCTGCCCGTTCGCTCGGTGGCGGCGGAGGCGGCGACGGTTGCTTTGGCGGGCATCGCCACGGCGAGCGGCGTTTTTGGACCATTCGTGCCTGCGCTCGATCATCCGATCCGCGTCACACTCTCGGGCGCGTGGACCGGAGCGGTGGAGCTGGTGCGATCGGTGGACGGCGGCGCGACCAAGCTGCCGCTGACGATCGGCGGCGAACGCTGGGGCCGGTTCACTGGTAACGCCAACGAGATCGTGACGGAGGAAAGGGAAGCGGCGGCGAGCTACTTCCTCGCGGTTGCCCTGCAGTCCGGCACGCTCGCGTATCGGGTGGCGCAATGAGCGCGGTGGACGTGGTAGCGCGCGGCGTTGCCGTTCGTGCGCGCAGCGCCGTCGCGGCGGGCAGTCGGCACGGCCGGTTGTTGCGCGCCGCAGATGCCGCCGAGGGCCGCAACCCGGTCGTTCTCCCGCCCTGGCTCGCGCCGCCCGCCTACGCCGCCAGCACGAGCTACAATGTGGGTCAGGTGGTCACCAATGGTGGCTTTTGGTTCATGTGCGGTCTGGCCGGTACAACGCCGGCAACGGGTGGTGGTCCGTTGGTCACCAACAGCGGGCAATATGTCGCGGATGGCGGGAGCGGTGTCTATTGGACCTGCCTTGGCGGGGCACGTGCTCCTGATCAGGGCGATGGCGCACCCACGGTCTCCATCGTCACTGCCAGCCCGTCGATCGGGCCCAATTGGCAGCCGGAGACCTACCCCGCCGCTTACGCTGTTCGCGGCGCCGCGCCCTCGCCTTACCGATCGACCTTCTGGTCGCTCGGCACGTTCGAGGCGAAGCTCGGCACGGTCATGTCGGCCGGCGCATCGGTGGTGTTCGAAAGCGACGCGGATCGGCTGGCGCTGTTCCTACCGGCGAATTCGGCGCAGGTCCGCGTGATCGTCGGCGGCCGTTATCTCATGCCGGGCAGCCATGTGGTGGGCGGCAACGACCAGTGGATGGTGATCGACTGGACGGGTAGCACCGGGCGTCGGCTGCGGCGCTACGAACTGGAAACGGGCAAGAGCGCCTCCTTCTTCGGCTGCGCACAGGTTCCTGTGACCTCGACGGTCAGCGCGGCCGGCGCCGGCACGCCGCGCATGGTGGTGATCGGCGACAGCTACAATGCCGGCTCCAGCTACGGGCCGTGGCTCGCCGGGGGATCGATCGCGCAGCTGCTGGGGAAGCGGCTCGGGTGGCGCGACACGTGGAACCTGTCCATCGGCGGCACGGGGTATCTAAACCCGTCTCCGACCGGCTTCTTCACTTTCCGACAGCGCGTGCCGCAAGCGCTGGCGCTCGCTCCGGACGTGCTGCTGCTGATGGGTTCCACCAACGATGTCGATCATCCGCCGGCGGCGCTGCAGGCCGAAGTGCTGCAGACGATGCGGGCCATCCGTGCCGGCACACCGGCGCCGATCATCGTCGTCGGTGTTCCGTCGATCAACGTTGCAGGCGCCGTGGCCGCGGAAGGGGCAGTTCAGGCGGGGGTTGCGCAGTCAGGGGACCCGCTGGCCTTCTTCGTTCCCATTTGCGGTGCATCGCCGCCCTGGGTGCTGGGCAGCTGGAACAATGGCGGCGGCGGTGTGCCGAGCGGTACGGTCAATGGCGGGCTCTATGTCGCCGCGGATAATGTGCATCCGCCGGAGATCGGCTTCGATTATTATGCCCAGCGGATCGAGCAGGCGATCCGGGCCAAGGTGCTGCCGGTGCTGGCGGGCGCCTGATGCAACCGGGCTGCTGGTTCATTCCGCCAGCAGCCCGAGCCTCGGCATCGGCAGAGAACGACGCCAGCTCGGCAGCGCGCGCCACTCTGCGTGGAGGAGCCGCAATTCGCGCTCGAGATCGGCGAGGATCGCGGCCTTGCTCCAGCGGGAGGCCGCGCGCTCCTTCGCCGCCTGTTCGCACGCAGCGCGCAGCGGTGCATCGTCCAGCAGCCGCTCGATCGCCGCGGCAAACGCCAGCGCATCAGACGGCGGCGTGGTCAGGCCGCCCGCGCCGATCTCCTCGGCGAGCCCGGTGCCCTGTGCGGCCGTGGCAACGATCGGCCGGCCGGAGGCGAGCATGTTGGGTAGCTTCGACGGCAGCACCAGATCCGCCGCACCGCCTATTTGCGGCAGGAGGTGGATGGTCGCAAGCCCCAGCAGATCGCCCAATCGCGCCATGGGTTGAAGGCCGAAGATGCGCACGTTCTCGCAACCCGCCGCAAGGTGCTCCAGCCGCTCGCGCTCAGGCCCATCGCCGCAGATCACGAACAGCAGGTCGCGCCGCGCCGCGAGCAACTTTGCTGCCTCAATGATGATGGGAATGCCTTGTTTGGCGGCGATGTTGCCGGAGTAGAGCGCGATGGACGGTTCGTTGATCCGCCACTGTGCGCGGCAGGGCGACGCTTCGGTGAGCGGCTCAACGGCTGGATTTGCCCAGTTGCGGAACTCGATCACCCGACGTGGATCGTTGCCGCTGGCGACCAGCTTGTCGCACATGGCCGGTGAGATGCTGCTCACGCGATTGCCGCGATGGCCGAGGCGCTGGAGCCGGCGCATCAGCGGATGATCGGCGATCGAGAGCTGGCCGGTTGCGCTGGCCATGTCGAGCTCGAAATCCTGAACATGGACCCACACGGGGCGCCGTGCTGCCCACCCAAACAAGCGGGCGACGATCGTCGAGAGGAAGGACGGTGCAATGGCCACGACGATGTCCGGCCGCCGCCGAAGCAACAGCACCGCGATCAGCGCCGCGGCCGCCAGCAGAGCAAAGCAAAGATGATGCGCCGCCCGCGGCCAGCCGCGTGGAACCGCAGGCACGTAAAGCGGGAGCCGAAGCACCGACACCCCGCTTTCGCGCGATCGCCGAGGCAAGATACCGCGATAGGCCGGATCGATCTTCCATGCGGGATAGCAGGGTTGGCCGCAGATCACCCTTACGCGATGGCCACTCTCTGCCAATGCTTCGGCCATCCCTGCGGTGCAGGGTCCGATTCCGATCGGCTCAGGCGCGTAATTGTGACCGAGGATCAGGATATCCAGGGAAGAGCCGATCACGCGATCGATCGGATCGCTGGAGTTCTCCTGGAGTGCGCACGGATACAGTTGGTTGGCACTGCACTGGCCATGTCAGCGATCCCCCCACGGCCGGGTTGTTCAACCGCGACTCGCGAAAAGGATACGTTAACCAAACTATAAGTCTAGCGTGATCTTGGCATAACTCGCCAGATCAAAGATGAGGGCCCGAAACTCTGGCCCTCACCTGATAAGAAACGTTCGTCAGAACTTCGGGCCCGCGACGGCACGCGGCGCGCGTTTTGGCTTTTCGTCGATCAGCTTGGCGATGGCGGGGGAGCGCGCATCGGCATGGGCATAGTCCCGCGCGGACATGCCGGCGACATTATCGGTCTGGTCAGGGTTGGCGCCGGCCGCGAGCAGCGCGCGCACCAATGCGAGGTCCCGCTTCTGCACGGCCCGGATCAGCGGCGTTTCGCCGCCGCCATTCCCGAGATTGGGATTCGCCTTGGCCCCGGTCAGCAGGTCGACCATGCCGTTCTGGCCATATTGCACGGCGAGCAGCAGCGGTGTGTCGCCGCGGCCGTCGCGCAGGTTCGGATCGGCGCCGCGCGACAGCAGATAGCGCAGATAGGTTTCGTCGCCGCGCTTGATCACGATGTGCAGCGCGCCTTCGCCGGTGGTCACGTCGCGCGCGTTGACGATCGTCTGCCCCGGCTGGTCGAGGATCTTGATCACCTCCTCGCCCTTGGCGCTCTTCACGGCTTCGAGGAACTTGTACCCTTGCGACTGCTGCTGCGCGGCAGCGGGCAGGGCAGTGCCGATGAGGGCGGGGACGAAAAGGGCAGGAAGGATCAGTCGGCGCATCGTCTTCACGGGGGTCAATCCATCGTCATGGTTGCAGCGACGGCCCTAACAGACCAAGGCTGGCAAGGCTATGAACGCCCGTATCTTTGCCCTTTTCGCCGCACTCGCCGCAACCGCCTGTTCGCCGGAAGCTCCGCCGCAGCGCCCGCCGCTTGAGGGCGCGCGGATCGGCGGCCCCTTTGCGCTGACTGATCAGGACGGAAAGGCGGTTACCGACGCAAGCTTCGCCGGAAAGTACCGCATCGTCTATTTCGGCTACACCTTCTGCCCGGATGTCTGCCCGCTCGACGCGCAGAACATCGGCGCGGCGCTCAAGCTGCTGGAGAAGACCGATCCCACCCTGGCGCGCAACATCGTGCCGATCGTCATCACCGTCGATCCCGCGCGCGACACGCCCGCGGTGATGAAGCAGTTCGTCTCCGCCTTCCACCCGCGCATGGTAGGCCTCACCGGCAGCCCGGAAGAGATCGCGCGCGTCGCCAAGGAATATGGCGTCTATTTCAAACGCGGTGCCGGCACCCCAGATGGGTATATGATGGACCACAGCCGCCAGGCCTATCTGATGTCGCCGGACGGTAAACCGCTGGCGCTTCTGCCGCAGGAAGGGCCGCCGCAGGGCATCGTGGACGAGATCAAACGCTGGGCGAAATGAGTCGGTTCTGGGAAGACACACCGCTGGAAAAGCTTGATCGCGCGCAGTGGGAGGCGCTGTGCGACGGCTGCGGCAAATGCTGCCTTCACAAGCTGGAAGATGAAGAGACAGGTGAACTGATCCCGACCAATGTCGCATGCAGGCTGCTCGACCGGCGCAGCGGCCAGTGTTCGGATTACCGGCACCGCCACGCCTATGTCTCGGAATGCGTGCGGCTGACGATGCGCAACGTGCGCGAGATCGACTGGCTGCCGACCACCTGCGCCTATCGCCTGCGGGCGGCGGGGGAAGCGCTTCCCGACTGGCATTACCTCGTCTCGGGAGACCGGGATGCGGTGCATCGCGCCGGCGAATCAGTGCGCGGCTGGACGGTAAGCGAAGACGACGCCGGCGAATTCGAGCATCATATCGTCGATCGGGTGCTGTGAGCCACGACATCGATGTCGTGCGGCATCCCACCGCACGGCGGTTGAAGCTGGCCTTCGATCCGGCGAGCGGCCGCGTCCGCCTTACGATTCCCCGCCGCGCCTCGGCCAAGGCCGCGCTCGCCTGGGCGGCCGATTACGAGGATTGGATCGCCGCGCAGCGCGCCAAGTTGCCCGATGCGTGCCCGTTCGTCGATGGCGCCACCCTGCCGTTCGCGGACGCGGTGCTGACGATCGCGTGGCGGGAAGGGGCGTCGCGCGTCGTTCGCCGCGAAGGCGACACGCTCATGCTGTCCGGCCCGCGCGAGACGATTGCCCGGCGAGTCGAGGCCTGGCTACGACGCGAGGCGCTGCGGCTACTGGAAACGGATACGGCCTTCTATGCGGCCCGTGCGCGCGTGTCGGTGGACAAGGTGACGGTCGGCGATCCGCGCGGCCGTTGGGGCAGTTGCAGCAGAAGCGGCGCGATCAGGTACAGCTGGCGGCTCGTGCTGGCGCCCGAAGCGGTGCGGCGGGCGACTGCCGCGCATGAAGTGGCGCACCGCGTCCACATGGATCACTCGCCGGCGTTCCACGCGCTGGTCGCGGCGCTTTATGGCAGCGATCCAACCCCGCATCGCCGCTGGCTGCGCACCAACGGCGCGGCGCTTCACTGGTACGGGCGGTCGGCCGGGGGCGGCGCCTGATAGCGGGGATCGCGGCGCGCCTCGCGATAGGGGTCGCGGCCCATCTCCCGGCTCATGTCACGCCCCTGCTCACGGCCCGGCTCACGCCCCTGTTCACGCCGCGGCTCGCGCGGTTGATCCCGACCCGTGACACGGTCGATCCAGTCCTGGTCCAGTTGCTGCGGCGGCGGCTGATCGCCATCCGGATAGCCTTCGGGCACCGGCCGTTCGGCGCGCGATGAGGGCCGCTCGATGCCCTGGCCCGCCGGGTCGACCGGCACCGGCACGCCGCCGGCCGCCACCGGATCGCCGTTCTCGTCGACGAACACGCCATTGTCGGGTTCGCCGAAATAGCTCTCCTCGTCCGGCTCCAGCTGCCATTCGGGCAACGTCACTTCGGTGTCGAACTGTTCGATCGGCCGGTTCGCCACCGCGACGCGCATGAACTGAGCAAAGGCGCGCGCCGGGGCGGTGCCGCCGTGGAGGCCCGGCACTGGCCTCGCGTCGTCCCGGCCCATCCAGACGCCGGTGGTGATCCCGGAGGAGAAACCGAGGAACCAGCCATCCTTCGACGAAGAGGTCGTGCCGGTCTTGCCCGCCACCGGCCGCCCGATCTGCGCCGCGCGGCCGGTTCCGGTGTTGACGGCCGTCTGGAGCAGATCGGTCATCTGTGCCGCGACGTAAGGCGCCACCAGCACGCGGCTGCGATCCACCTCGTGGTTGTAGATCACCTCGTTGTTCGCGGTCACCTTGGTGATGCCGAACGGCGTGACGGCAACGCCCTTGTTGGCCACGCTGGCGAAGGCACGGGTCATGTCGATCAGCCGCACGTCCGACGTGCCGAGCACCATCGAGGGCTGGGTGTTGACCGGCGTGGTGATGCCGAAGCGGCGCGCCATGTCCGCCACCGTAGTGAAGCCCACCTGCTGGCCCAGCCGCGCCGCCACCGTGTTCAGCGAATAGGCGAAGGCCGTGCGCAGCGTCACCTGGCCGGAGAAACGGCGCGAATCGTTGCGCGGGCTCCAGCCGTCGATCGTGATCGGGCCGTCGAGCTCGCTCGATTCCGGGGTCTTCCCGGCTTCCAGCGCGGCGAGATAGACGAACAGCTTGAACGCCGATCCCGGCTGGCGCTGCGCCTGCGTCGCGCGGTTATAGATCGACGAGACGTAATCCTTGCCGCCGACCATCGCGCGAACGGCGCCGTCGCGGTCGAGCGCGACCAGCGCACCCTGCGCGCCGCCGGGTGCCTGCTGGCGGATCGCCGCATCGGCCGCGCGCTGCATCGAGAGGTCCAGCGTCGTCCAGACTTCCAGCGGCTTTTCCGTCTCGTCGATCAGCATTTCCAACTGGGGCAGCGCCCAGTCGGTGAAATAGCGTACGCTGTTCTGCTTGGGCTCGGGCGCCAGCTTCACCGCCTGCGGATCGGCGCTGGCCGCTTCGGAGGGCGAGATCGTGCCGTTGTCGGCCATCACGCGCAGCACCACCTGCGCGCGATCGACCGCTGCCTGCGCGTCGGCTGTCGGCGAGTAGTTGGAGGGCGCCTTGACGAGGCCAGCGATGATCGCCGCCTCGCTCAGCGTCAGCCGGTTCGCGCCATGGCCGAAGAATTTGCGCGACGCAGCGTCGATTCCATAGGCGCCGCCGCCGTAATAGACCTTGTTCAGGTACAGCTCGAGGATCTGATCCTTGCTGAACTTGCGCTCCATCGCGAGCGCGAGGATCCATTCGCGGAACTTGCGGCCGAACTTCTTCTGGTTGTTGAGGAAGACGTTGCGGGCGAGCTGCTGCGTGATGGTCGAGCCGCCCTGCACCCAGCGGCCGCGATCCAGCCGCACCTTCACCGATCGCGCGACGCCGATCGGATCGACGCCGAGGTGGCTGTAGAAGCGCTTGTCCTCGACCGAGACGGTCGCGTCACGCATCACGCGCGGGATGCGATCATAGGCGAGCCATTCGCCATAGCTTGGCCCGATCGAGACGAGCACGGTGCCGTCGGCCGCATGGACGCGGATCATCTGGCCGTTGGGGGACGATTTCAGCTCCTCGAAGGAAGGGAGCTGCGCGCGGGCGATATAGACCGCGGTGACGAGGGCACCCAGCGCCAGCACGGCGAGCGCGATCATAACCTTGATCGTGATCGACAGGCGGCGGCGCCAGGGCGAGCGGGGTGCGGGGCGGCGTGCCATTGGATACCGCTTGCCGGATAGAAGCTTAGGCCATGCTTAACAAGATGGCCGGACAGGCCGCGATCACCCCCGCTCGGCCGAAATCCGCGTCGCCTGGGCGATCATCCGCACCAGCGCGGGCGCGTGGCGGAAGGCGGGGAGCAGCCGCGCGGCGAGCGGCGGATGCTCGGCGGCGCCGCGCACCGCATCGGCAATTCCGATCGGGCGGCGCAGGCGCCGGGCGAAGCGCGGCTGCCAGTCGCTCATCGCCCCTTCGCGCAAATAGGCGCGCGCCGCCGAAACCCCGCTGGCCAGCGCGATGCCCATGCCCTCACCGGCGAGCGAGGGGATCACTCCGGCCTGGTCGCCCAGCCGGAACAGCCCGGGATGCGATTCCTCGTCGCGCCACCCGTACGGCACGTTCGCCACCGCGTCGGCGCCACTATGGGCAAAGGCGAGGCGGTCGCCGAGCTGTGGGGCCTCGCGGCCGATGCCGGCCAACAGGGTGGCAGGATCGCCCACCTCGTGCAGGCGGGACCGGCGCACCGCGAGGCAGATGTTCGCCGACCCGTCCTCCTGCCGCACCACGCCGGTATAGCCGCGATCGAACAAGTGAAGCTCGATCGCATCGCCGATCAGCCGATCGAGCGCCGGGTGCGTCGCGGCCCGCACGCGCAGGCCGAGTGCCGGATCCTCGCCGCGTGCGCCGGATGGGCGCCCGAGGCCGCGCACCTCATGCTTCCCACTCGCGAGGAACAGCGCCTTGGGGGCAAACAAACTGCCATCGTCGAGCCTGACGGCGTCGCGGATCGACCGAACCGAAACACCTCGCTCAACCGCCGCGCCCAGCGCCGCCGCCTGGTCGAGCAGCAGGGCGTCGAGCCGTCGGCGCGATACGCCGATCGCAGGGCGCGGCAGCGCCGCCTCGGCCACCCGGTCCCCGGCGATGATCCGGACGCGGGTGATCCGTTCCCGGTTCAGCGAATCCGGTTCGATCCCGAGGTCTTGCAGGGTTTCCAGCGTGCGCCAGCTGAGGAAGCCGCCGCACAGCGCATCACCGGCTTCGCGATTGCGCTCCAGCAAAAGCGGCGCTTCGTCGCCCCGCGCGAGCGTGATCGCCGCCGCCGATCCCGCGGGCCCACCACCAACGATCAGCGCGTCTAGCGTTCGCACACGCGCTCCACGCACAGCCGAAAGGGAAAATAGCGCGACACGCGCGCATCCTGAATGCCGGCCTCGGCAAGGATCGGCGGCCATTCCGATGGCCGATAACTGCGGGCGATCGAGAGCGTGCCGTCATGCCGCACGATCGGATGCCAGCGCGCGAGGCGGGCGAGCAGGGGATAGCCGCGATAGGAAAAACCGTGGCGATGCAGGTCGTTGACCAGCCAGCCCACGCGCGCCTCAGCCTCCATGAAGCGCAGGAAAGCGACGAGTTGATCGTGGCTCATGTGATGCGCGACGAGGCTGGAAATGACGAAATCCCACGGTTCGGCCGCCAGATCCGCATAGTCGCCGGTGACGAGCCGGATCGATGCCGGCGTGCGTGGCCGGGCGGCCTGTTCGCTGCGTGGATTGAGATCGACGCCGACGAGATCGAAGCTTCGGCCGTGCCGGTCGGCCCATTTGCCGATGCGGCGCAGCATGTCGCCATCGCCAAAGCCGACGTCCAGCAGCCGGTAACGCCCGCCCTTACGCGTCGCGCGCGACAGGAAGGCGAGCGTCGGCCGGGCCGCCAGCGTCACGACATTCACCTTCGCCAGATCGGCAACGACAGCGGCATAGACCTCTGGTTCGAGATCATCAGCGTCCATCAGTTCCTCGGCCGTAGCGCGCACGGCAAGGCTCATGCGGCGCTCCGGAAGCCGAAGCCTTCCGCCGCCAGCCCCGGCCCGAAGGCGAGCGCCACGCCGTGCGTCACCGGCGGGCCGGCGAACAGCCGCGCAAGCACGAACATCAGCGTCGCGGAGGACATGTTGCCGTTGTCCGCCAGCACGGCGCGCGACCCGGCCAGCGCATCATCCGGCAGCCGTAGGGCATGTTCCACCGCATCGAGGATCGAACGTCCGCCGGCGTGGACCGCCCAGACGTCCGGCGTCGCGCCTTGGGTCAGCACCTCCACGAGGTCGGGATCGGCAAGCGCGGTGCTGATCCGGCCGGGCACCTCGCCAGACAGATGCATGGCAAAGCCGCGGTCGGTGATGTCCCAGCGGATCAGCTCGGCGGAGCCGGGAAGGGTAGTGGCAAAGGGGCGCTCCAGCGCAAAGCCATTCGGCTCGGCAGTGACGAGCGCGGCCGCTGCGCCGTCCCCGAACTGCAGCATGGCAAGCAAAGGTTCCAGCGCGTCGGCAGCCTGCAGGTGCAGGGTGGAAAGCTCCACCGTTACCACCAGCACGCGTGCCTCTGGCTCCGATCGCACGATGTGGCGGGCGCTTCGGAGTGCCGCGACCGCAGCATAACAGCCCATGAACCCGACGAGCAGCCGTTCCACACTGGGCGGCAAGCCAAGCCGGGCGGCGATGATCTGGTCGATCCCTGGCGCGACGAAGCCGGTGCAGCTCGCCACCACCAGGTGCGTGATCGCGCCGAGCGGCTGGCGGCTGGCGAGATCGTCGATCGCGGCGAGTGCCAGGACCGGCGCCGCCTCGGCATAGATCCGCATCCGTTCGGCCGTTCCGGGGTGGGGCTCCGCGGCGTAGAAGCCGCCGGGATCAACCGGCGATCCGTTCGCGTCCGGCAATACCGACCAGCGATGCTCAATCCCCGATCGCGTGCCCATGCGATCGAACAGCCGGCGCTCCCGCTCGGGCAGGCGAGCACGGGCCCAGGCGATGAAGGCGCCATGGATGTCGTGCCCCGGCACCGCCGTGCCGATCATGTTGAGATGGGCGTTCATGTCCGCGGGTAACGCGCGGCAACGCGATTCGGCTCGCGCTCATCCCAGGGTGTTAGCTGCGCCCGCCGCGTTCAGTCGTTCGACCAGCGTGCCCAGATGGCGGTGGGCAGCACCAGCCCGCGCGCTTCCTCGCGCACGCCAAGCTCGCCGCATTCGACCGTGCCGGGCAGGTCGGCGAACAGCTGGCGCAGCATCTCGCCGATCGCCAGTGCGGACATGCGGACCGCATAGACGGTGAGGAACAGCGCGCGCGAGTTCGCATCGAGCAACTGGCGGCAATCGGCGATCAGAGCGGGCAGATGCTCCTCCAGCCGCCAGATCTCGCCCTCCGGTCCACGACCGTATTTGGGCGGATCGAGCAGGATGGCGTCATAGCGGCGACCGCGGCGTACCTCGCGCGCGACGAACTTCGCCGCATCGTCGACGATCCAGCGCACCGGGCGATCGGCCATGCCGGAGAGCTTCGCATTGGCGCGCGCCGCCTCGACCGACTTCTTGGACGCATCGACATGGACCATCTTCGCGCCCGCCGCGGACAGCGCGAGCGTGCCGACGCCCGTATAACCGAACAGGTTCAGCGCTTCGGGCTCGGCAACGCCGTCGATCTGCTCGCGCAGCCATGACCAGACGGGGGCCATGTCGGGAAAGAAGCCGAGGTGGCGAAACGGCGTGTTCTGCGCCGTGAAGCGGATCGTCCCGGCGCCGACACCCCAGGAGAGCGGCCAGCCATTGCGCGGCACGGGCCGGCTGTAATGCCACTGGCCGCCGCCATCCTCGTCGCTGCCGGGGACGAACTCACCATGCGCCTGCCAATTGTCATGTGCCGGCGCCCACAGCGCCTGCGGTTCGGGGCGGATGAAGCGATAGTCGCCGTAGCGCTCCAGCTTGCGACCATGGCCACAATCGACGAGGCCATAATCGCCCCAGGGTTCGCCAATCAGCGTCTCAAGCTTCATGGCCGCAGCGTTACCGACATTGCGATCTGCTTGGAACCGCCGGGCGGCACCAGGAAGATGCCCGGCTTGTCCTTGAGCTCGCCGCGATAGCCTTGCGGATCGGCAATGCCATGCCACGGCTCGACGCAGATGTAGCGCGCACCCGGCTTGGTCCAGATCCCCAGCATCGGCGTATCCGGAAAGCTGATCTCCAGCTGCGGACCGTCGCTTGCGCCATAGGTCACGCTGGACGAGCGGATGTCGTCCCATACCAGCGCGTCGTTGGCGAACAGGTCGTCCGCAAGGTACAGCGTGCGCCCGTCGAGCGGGGAGGGGCGGGTTCCGGGCGCGATCGTCGCGTCGCTGGCGATCACACGCAGCGGCTCCGGCTCGTCATGCGAGAAGGTGATGCGATGATCGCTGCGGTCGCGGCCATAGGGCAGGGGCCATGCGAACGCCGGGTGGAAGCCGAAGCTTGCCGGCATGGGTTCGGCGCCCGGATTGCGGACCGTGATCTCGGTGACGAGCGTCGCGCCGTCGAGGCGAAAGGCCGCGTCGAGCACGAAATCGAACGGATATTGCTTGCGGGTCTGCGCGTCCGCTTCCAGCCGGAACAGCAATCGCGCGTCGTCCCGCTCGACCAGCGCGAACGGCAGTCGCCGCGCGAAGCCGTGCTGCTTCATCGGATAGCTGCGCCCGTCGACGCGGATCTTCTCGCCCGCGGGCTTGCCCACGACAGGGAAGAGCAGCGGCGCGCGGCCGGTCCAGAACTTCGGATCCGCGTCGGTCATCAGCTCGCGCCCGGCGGCGTCCTTCAGCGAGGACAGTTCCGCGCCGAGCGGGTTGATCGCTGCGGACAGTTGATCGTTCGCGATGGTGATCCAGTCGGTCATGCTCGCCTCCCTGGCCGATCCGTCATCCCCGCCAGCGCGAGGATGACGGACATATATTAGCCCCGCAGCGAGGCGCCGAGCTTGGCGGCGGCGGCGACGACCTTGTCGGCGATCGCCTTCAGCTCCGCCTCGACGAACGCCTTGTCGCCCGGCTGCAGCACCACCTCGACCGCCATCGATGTTTCGCCATCCTTGGTGAAGACGTCGAACACCCGGGCGGAGACGATCGCGGCCTTGTCCGCGCCCTTCACCGCTCGGGCGAGCGCATCGGCCGCCAGCCCCTCCGGCACCAGGAAGGCGAAGTCGCGGCGGACGGCCTGGAGCGCGGGCGGCGTATAGGCGGGGCGCATGAAGCCAGCGGAACGCTTCGCCGGGATGGCATCGAGGTACAGCTCAAGCGCGGCAACGCCAGCGTCGAGATCGAACGCGCGGGTGACATTGGGGTGGAGGATGCCGAAAGCAGCAAGCACCGTTTTCGGCCCAAGCCGCAGCGTACCCGACTGGCCCGGGTGCCAGGCGTCGCCTGCTTCGCCGAACACCTGCAAATTATCGACCGGCGCACCCGCGGCGGCGAGCAGCGCCAGCGCCTCCGTCTTGGCGTCGAACGCATCAAAGGCCTGCGCCTTGCCTGTCTGCCAGTGCCGCGCGCGGCGGTCGCCGGCGAGGACGAGGCTGAGCGTCGGGCGCTCCTTGTCGGCAAGATAGCGGCGACCGATCTCGAACAGGCGGATCGTGCCGGCACCGCGCCGCACGTTGCGCGCGGCGGCCGAGAGCAGCCCCGGCAGCAGCGAGGGACGCATGACCTTCAGGTCCTCGCTGATCGGATTGGCGAGCGTGAAAGCACCCCCACCGAACGGCGCGGCCTCGCCTTCCGAGATGAAGCTCCACGTCACTGCTTCGTCCAGGCCGCGCGCGGCGGCGGCGCGGCGGACGCGGCGTTCCAGCTTCTGTTCCGGCGTTGCGGTCGGCGTGGCCACACCCGGCGCACGCGGCAGCGGCACAGAGGGGACGTTATCGATCCCCTCGATACGGATCACTTCCTCGACCAGATCGGCCGCGCCGTCGATATCGCGGCGCCACGTTGGCGGCGTGACCTGCCAATCGTCGCTGACGGTGAAGCCGAGCGAGGTGAGGATCGCGCGCTGCCGCTCCGGCGCGACGGCGAGGCCACCGAGAGTTTCGGCGCGCGCGGGGTCATAGGCATAGCTGCGCGTACCCAGCGGCGGCTCACCGGCGCGGGTGGTGCCGGTCGGCTGACCACCGCACAGGTCGAGCACGAGGCGCGTTGCGATCGCGAGGCCATCGTCCAGAAACGCCGGATCGACGCCGCGTTCGAACCGCTGGCGCGCATCGCTGGTCAGCATCAGCTTCTGGCCGGTGCGCGCGATATGCTCGGGATCGAAAAAGGCGCATTCGATGATGACGTCGGTGGTCGCGTCCGACACGCCCGATTCCTCGCCGCCCATGATGCCGCCGATGTCATGGACATGGGCATCATCGGCGATGACCGTCATCGTCTGATCAAGCGTGTAGGTCTTGCCGTTGAGGGCAAGGACCGTCTCGCCGGCCTTTGCCTTGCGCGCGACGAGGCCGCCGGAGAGCTTCGCCTTGTCATAGACGTGCAGCGGGCGGCCGAGATCGACGGTGACGTAATTGGTGACGTCGACCAATGCCGAGATCGGCTTCTGACCGATCGCGCGCAGCCGCTTCGCCAGCCATTCGGGCGAGGCGCCGTTGCTGACGCCATTGACGCCCTGCGCGAAGAAGGCGGGGCAGCCGGCGGGATCGTCGGTCCGTACGTCGGGGCCGGGGCCTTCGCCCGCAACCGGCTCTGCCGTCAGCGGCTTCAGCGTGCCGAGGCCGGCGGCGGCGAGATCGCGCGCGATGCCGCGCACGCCCATGCAATCCTGCCGGTTGGGCGTGATCGACACGTCGATGACCGGATCGTTGAGGCCCGCCCATTCGGCATAGACTTCGCCGACCGGCGCGTCGGCGGCCAGTTCGATGATGCCGTCATGATCGTCGCCCAGCTCCAGCTCGCGCGTGGAGCACATCATGCCGTTCGATTCGACGCCGCGGATCGCCGCGACCTTCAGCACCATGCCGTTGGCCGGCACCGTCGCGCCGGGCATGCCGAACACGCCGACGAGGCCGGCACGGGCGTTGGGCGCACCGCACACGACCTGAAGCGGGCCGTCGCCGGCGTCGACCGACAGCACCTGAAGCTTGTCCGCCTGCGGGTGCCGCTCGGCGGTCAGCACCTTGGCGATGCGGAAGGCGGCGAGCTTCTCGCCGGGGTTCTCGACCCCTTCGACCTCAAGGCCGATGCGGGTGAGGCCGACGAGGATCTCGTCCAGCGATGCCGCGGTGTCGAGGTGGTCCTTGAGCCAGGAAAGCGTGAATTTCATCTCTATCGTCCGATCACGCCGCGCCGACGCCGCCCGACAGGGTCGGGACGTCGAGGGCGGAGAAGCCATAATGCTTGAGCCAGCGGATATCGCCGTCGAAGAAGGCGCGCAGATCGTCCATGCCGTATTTCAGCATGGCGAGGCGATCGATGCCGCAGCCAAAGGCGAAGCCCTGCCATTCGTCGGGATCGAGCCCGCAGGCGGCGATCACCTTGGGGTGAACCATGCCGCTGCCCAGCACTTCCATCCAGCCGCCGTTGGGCACGTCACCACCGCCGCCGATCACGCGCTTGCCCTTTTGCAGCGTGTAGCCGACGTCGACCTCCGCCGAGGGTTCGGTGAAGGGGAAATAGCTGGGGCGCAGGCGAAGCACGATGTCGTCACGCTCGAAGAAGGCCTTGAGGAAGGTCTCCAGCGTCCATTTCAGGTGACCCATGGTGATGCCCTTGTCGATCACCAGCCCTTCGACCTGGTGGAACATCGGCGTATGGGTCGCGTCGCTGTCGCTGCGATAGGTGCGGCCGGGCGCGATGATTCGGATCGGCGGCTTGTTCGCCAGCATGGTGCGGATCTGCACCGGCGACGTGTGGGTGCGCAGCAGGCGGGGCCGCTCGCGATCCTCAGGCACATGATCGCCGGCGAGATAGAAGGTGTCGTGCATCGCGCGTGCCGGATGGGTTTCCGGAATGTTGAGCGCGGTGAAATTGTGCCAGTCGGTCTCCATCTCCGGGCCGGTGGCGACCGCGAAGCCGAGATCGGCGAAGATTTCCGCCAGTTCGTCCATCACCTGGCTCACCGGGTGGATCGTGCCGGCGAGCGGCGCATCGACCGGCAGCGTCATGTCGATCCGCTCGGCGGCGAGCTTTGCCTCCAGCGCGGCGGCCTCCAGTGTGGCCTTGCGGGTGGCAATCGCGTTGGTAACCGCCTCGCGCAGGCCGTGGATCGCCGGGCCCTTCACCTGGCGCTCCTCGGGGCTGAGGCCGCCCATCGACTTCAGCAGCGCGGTAACGCGGCCCTGCTTGCCCAGCGCGTCGACACGCACCGCGTCCAGCGCGTCCAGCCCCGCCGCAGCCTCGATCGCGGTCAGCAGGTGCGTTTTCAGGTCGTCAATCTCGGTCATCGGTAACTATCCCGTCATTCCCGCGCAGGCGGGAATCCATACGCGCTGTATCCTCGACTGGCTCGAAGCCAAGGTTGATCGCCAAGTCCACCCACCCGGGGTTGTTTTCCTCGATCAGCCGCAGCTTCCAGTCGCGATTCCACTTCTTCAGCTGCTTCTCGCGGCCGATCGCGGCTTCCATCGTGTCTGCCATCTCGAACCAGACAAGACGATGCACCCCGTAGCGGCTGGTGAACCCTTCGATCAATCCTGCGCGGTGCTGATGCAGCCGCGCCAGCAGGTTCGATGTGACGCCTATGTAGAGGGTGCCGTGCTTGCCGCTGGCGAGGATGTAGACGCAGGGTTGTTTGGCCACCTGATGTTCTCCTCACCTGGGGTCGGAGAATATGGCTTCCCGCCTGCGCGGGAATGACGTTTCGATCGCCAGGCGCCAGACACGCAAAGGGCGCGGGTGTTGCCACCCACGCCCTTCGTGTCGCTTCAGGTGAAGAGGCTTAGGCCTGGGCCGGCAGCGCGTTCTTCACCTGAGCGACGAGCGCCGTAAACGCTTCGCCTTCGTGCATCGCGATGTCGGCCAGGACCTTGCGGTCCAGATCGATGCCCGCAAGCTTCAGGCCATGCATGAACTGGCTGTAGGTCAGGCCCTCGGCGCGGACGCCGGCGTTGATGCGCTGGATCCACAGGCCGCGGAAAGTCCGCTTCTTAACCTTCCGGTCGCGATACGCATACTGGCCGGCCTTTTCGACGGCCTGACGCGCGATGCGGATCGTGTTCTTGCGGCGGCCGCGGTAACCCTTGGCCTGTTCCAGAATGTTCTTGTGCTTGGCGCGAGTGGTTACGCCCCGCTTAATGCGTGCCATGTGCTAGTTCCTCTCGCTCAACGCAGGCCGTACGGCGCCCAGGCCTTCACCGTCGCGGTGTCGGCCTTCGACAGCACCTTGGTGCCGCGGTTCTGGCGGATGTACTTGCTGTTGTGGCTGATCAGGCGGTGGCGCTTGCCAGCGACGCCGTGCTTGAGCAGGCCGGATGCGGTGAGCTTGAAGCGCTTCTTGACGCCGCTCTTGGTCTTGAGCTTGGGCATTTTGGTCCTTTCAAATCGAGCGAGACTGGAACCGCCGCGGCAGCCCTGATGGCCGGGCGATTCTTTTCACCTCGCTGGGAAGAAGCGGGGCGCATAGCGGCGGGGCGGGTGAAATGCAACCAACCCCTGCGCCATGCGATTTGCGCTTTCATGGACATGGCGACTGAACCTGATCGGCAGCCTGCGCTGTCTGGGGTGAAGCCCCCGCCGGGCACCGGCCTGCGCGATCCGCGTCGCCGCCGCCATATCCTGCGCAACACGATCATCGCCATCCTCGCCATCCCCGCGCTCATCTGGCTGGTGCTGTTCATCACCAAGGGCCGATTTCTGAAAGGGCCGTTCGAGACGATCGTCGGCCGGATGACCAACCGTGAGGTGCGCGTCGGCGGCGATTTCCAGCTGTATTTCGCGCCGCTCAGGATCAAATTCTACGCCGAGCGCTTCACCATCGCCAATCCGGCCTGGGCGACGCGGCCCTATCTGTTCCGCGCCGACCGGATCGACACTCGGATCGCGCCACTGTCGCTGCTGTTCGGGAAGCGGCGGCTGTACTGGCTCGACCTTCAGAACGGCGCGGCGGACCTGGAATGGAACGCCGGGCACACCACCAACACCTGGACGTTCAGCGAGAAGAAGGGCGGCAAGCCGCTCGATTTTCCCCGCATCGACGTGGCGACGGTGCGTGGAACGACGGTGCGCTATCTCGATCCCCGCATGAGGCTGCTCGCCGACCTCGGGATCGAGGATATCCGCTCGCAAGATGCGCAGATCGGCAAGTCGGTTCGGGTGGGCGGCACCGGACGCATCCGCGACACGCCGTTCCGCGTCACCGCGCAACTGCTGTCGCCCGACGCGACGGTGAACCGCGGCGAGAACAAGCTGACCGCGCGTGCCTGGGCGGCGAACAACGTGGTCGACGTGTCAGGCACGCTTCCTTCTCTGGCCGAGATCGAGAAGGTGCCTCTTGAGACGCGAGCGCGTGGTCGCGACCTGTCTGAACTGCTCGGCATCATCGGCGTCGTGCTGCCGGAAACGCGGCGCTACGCCCTGAAGGGCCGGATGGTGAAGGACGGTGAGGTCTACCGCTTCACCAACATCGCCGGCACCGTGGGTGAGAGCGATGTCGCCGGCAAGCTGACGGTGACGAATGGCGATCGGCTGCACCTCGATTCGGTGATCCGCACCCGCAGCCTCGATATCGTCGATGCGTCGGTGCTGGTCGGCTACAATCCCGACATCGTCGAAACGAAGGGCGCGGTTGCCGCAGCGGCCGCCACCGGCTCCGGCCCGCGCAAGCTGCTGCCGGACGATGACATGCCGGTCGAGAAGATGCGCACCTTCGACGCCGATCTCGTCTGGACGGTCGATCAGGTGAAGTCGCGCCGCGTGCCAATCTCGAACATGGAGCTCACGCTCGATCTCGACCGCGGCCGCCTTGCGCTGTCGCCGTTCAACTTCGCCATGGCGCGCGGCAACGTCGCCAGCGACATCGTGTTCGACACGCGCCAGCGGCCGAGCGCGGTGAAGTACGACTTCCGGCTGGCCCCGACGCCGATGGGGCGGCTGTTCGCCGGCTGGGGCGTCGCGGAATCGGGCACCACCGGCACGATCAAGGGCCGCATCCAGCTGAACGGCCGCGGCGATTCGATCGCGGATTCGCTCGCGACATCAAGCGGCCGCATCGCCTTCGTCATGCCGCAGGGCGCGCTGTGGACGCGCAACGTCCAGCTGTCCGAGCTCGACATAGGCACGTTCGTCCAGAAGATGTTCGCCGGCAAGCTGAAGAAGCCGGTCGAGATCAATTGCGGTCTCGTCGCGTTCACCGTGCGCAGCGGGATCGCGGCGGCGGACCCGATCCTGATCGATACCAGCAAGAACGTGATCCTCGGCCGCGGTGGCTTCAGCTTCCGGACCGAGGCGATCGACATCGCGATCCGCGCCGATGCCAAGAAGTTCAGCCTGTTCTCCGGCCAGTCGCCGGTCGGGATCGGCGGCTATTTCTCCGCGCCGACGCTGAACGTGATCAGCCCGCAACTGATCGGCCGCGCCGGTGTGGGCCTGGGGCTTGCCGTGGCCGCCGCGCCGGTCGCGGGCGTGCTGGCCTTTGTGGATATCGGCGACGCGAAATCGGCCGCCTGCGGTCCGGTGCTGTCCGCCGCCACCGCCGCCGCGCAGCGCACCACCAAGGGCCAGCCGCGCGACGACGTCGGCAGCGGGACGACCGCCAAGGACGAGAAGGGCAAGGACAAGCCCGGCAAGGAACAGCGCAAGAAGTTCCTCGGGATCTTCTGAGCCGGGGGGATCTTCTGATCCCCGCAGCGGCCCCTAGTGCGCGTGCCGAATGGCGTGCAGCGCCTCCAGCACCTCGTCCATCCGCGCAGGATCGCCGATCGCCAGCACCTGGCCCGTGCTCGCCTCGGTCAGCGGATCGCCGTTCCAGTCGCACATCCGCCCGCCGGCGCCCTCGACGATCGGGGCGAGCGCGGCGAAGTCGTACAGCGCCAGCCCCGCCTCGCACACGATGTCGAGGTGCCCGCTCGCGAGCAGCCCGTAATTGTAGCAGTCGCCGCCATAGACCGGCCCTTGCCGCGCATGCCCGCCCGACACCGCCGCGACCAGCGCCATGAAGTGCGGTACCTCGTCGTCGTTGAAGGCATGCGGGCTGGTGGTGGCGAGGATCGCGCCCTCGATCTCGCGACATGTGCGGGTGCGCGTCGGCGCGCCGTTGAACAGGGTCGGCCGCCCCGCCGCGCCGATCCACCGTTCGCGCTGGATCGGCTGGTCGATCACGCCCAGCATCGGCCAGCCATCCTCGACCAGCGCGATCAGCGTGCCGAAGATCGCGCGCCCGACGGTGAAGCTGCGCGTGCCGTCGATCGGGTCGAGCACCCAGCGCCGCCCGGTGACGCCGTCCTTGCTGCCATATTCCTCGCCATGCACCGCGTCGCCCGGCGCCTCGGCATCGAGGATACGGCGCATCGCCGCTTCGGCCGCCCGGTCCGCCAGCGTGACGGGGGAGTGATCGTCCTTCATCTCGGTGCCGAGCTCCCCGCGGAAATAGGGGCGGATGGCGTCGCCGGCAGCATCGGCGAGGCGGGCGGCGAGATCGAGGTCGGACTGGCGGATCGGCATCCTCACTGCCCTATCGTGCGCCGCCCGCCCGCGCTAGGATCAACCCACCCTGGGAGAACCATCATGCGCCGTCTGATTGCCGCCGTGTCGCTTGCCATCCTCGCCACGCCTGCTTCCGCCGCTCTGCCGGTCGGCGCCAAGGCCCCCGATTTCACCACCCGCGGCGCGGTCGCGGGGAAGATCGTCACCGTGAACCTCGCGCAGCAGCTGAAGAAGGGGCCGGTCGTGCTGTACTTCTTCCCCGCCGCCTTCACCGCCGGCTGCAATGCCGAGGCGCGTGCCTTTGCCGAGAATATCGCCAACTTCCGTGCCGCCGGCGCCACCGTGATCGGCATGTCGGCCGATCCGGTCGAGGCGCTGCAGAAGTTCTCCGCCACCGAATGCGCTGGCAAGTTCGCGGTGGCGAGCGCTGGCCCCGGCGTCGTCGCCGGCTATGACGTGGCGCTCGGCCGTCAGGTGAAGGGGCGGGATGCCACCAACCGCACCAGCTACGTGATCGATCGCGATGGGCGCGTCACCTTCGTCCACAGCGAGCTGGCGGCGGACCATCATGTCGCGCTCACGCTTGCCGCCGTTCGCAAGCTGAAGGACCAATGACGACAACGCAATATTAGCAACTCTCGGCTAACCACCGGTTCCGGGAAAGGCCGCGCTTCGGGCGGCATCGCGGGGCGGAGAAGCTGATTGTGGGTTCGATGATGACGCCGATAGGGATCGCACCGTCCGATCTCTTCGACGCCATCGGCACCTTCCTCGCCGATCATCACCTCAGTCCCGAACCGGCCAATTACGCGTTCGCCTACACGGTGCTGAGCGATCCTGCCGGGCCGCTGGCACGTGCCGTTGCCGAAATCACCGACGGCGGCATTCGCCTGTCGCGAGAGGACATCCGCAACCTTGGCGTCGGCGCCGGCGGCGATTGGGCGCCGTGGCGCGCGGCCGACGCGGCACGCGCCGAACTGGCGGATCATGTGGCCGCTGCCAACCAGCGCGCCGACCAGCTGATCGCACGCGCCGATCTTCAGGTCAGCGGGTTCTCCGATCTGGTCCGTGCGATGCACGCCGAAACGACCGGCTTCGGCCGCAACCTGGAAGAAAGCGCTGCGGCCATCCGCCGTGCGGATCCGCTCGCAGGGGGTGACGAATTGGCTCGCCTCACGGGCGCGATGATCGAGCGGGTTCGGTCATCCGAACAGCGGCTGGCCGCGGCCGAGCAGGAAGCTGACGAGCTGCGCCGTGCGCTTGACGAGGCGCGGGACTGCGCGCGACTCGATCCGCTGACCGAATTGACCAATCGCCGCGGCTTCGACGAGGCGTTCGGCGCCTTGTCCCCAGATACGCCGATCGCAATCGCATTGTGCGATATCGATCACTTCAAGCGGGTGAATGACGAATTCGGACATGCCGTCGGCGATCGGGTCCTGCGCGCAGTAGGACAGACGCTCGCGGGTGCCGTCGAACATGGCCTCGTCGCCCGATATGGCGGCGAGGAGTTTGCGGTGCTGATGAGCGGCCCCGCCGTCGCCTCGGCGCGTGATGCGCTTGACCGTGCCCGCGGCGCGGTGGCGGCGCGCCGTTTCCGCGTGCGCGATACGGACATGCCGATCGGCGAGGTGACCATTTCCGGCGGCATCGCCATCGGTCGCGCAGCCGATGCGCTCGAGGCGCTGTACGCGGTAGCGGACGCGGCCTTGTATGAGGCGAAGGCCAATGGTCGGAATCGCGTAATCTGCGCCGCTTGATGGTGTAGCGCGCCAACAGGGGTTGGCGGAATTTTCCACGCGAAAAGCGGCGCTGTCCTAAGTTGTTGATTTTGCGTGGGCCGTGAAATTGGCACGGTCGATGCAATGTCCCTGGCATGCAGATGGATCACCCACTGCCACCCAGGAGACACACCATGATCAACCGTTTCGCCAACCTTCAGAACCACGCCGTCAGCTTCCTCGGCGCTCTCGCATTCGCCGCCCTGATGATCAGCGCTGCAGTGCCCGTATCGCCGATCGCCTGACCGCAACCAGCCACTCTCACTCTCACCGAAAGGATATCGCCATGTTCCGCTCCGCCGCCCTCGCCGTTGCCGCGCTCGCCAGCTCCTCGGCCCTGCTGCTATACGTCAATGCAGCTGCCGCCGTGGTCGCCTGAACCGGCTCCACCCTTCCTTCCTCACCACGTGAATAGGTGCCAATGAGCAATCCCGCAGCCAACACATGCCCGGCCATCGCCCGCATCAGCGCGGTGCGGCCGGGCGATGGGCCGGGATCCTCCACCGAAGCGTCCAGCGCGAACAGCTGAAAGGCATAACGGTGCGGCCCGTGTCCCGTCGGGGGATCGGGTGGCAGCCAGCCCTCGCCAAAATAGGAATGACGGCCGACGTCGCCGCGCTCCTCGCTACCCGTGCCATCGGCGCTGATCGCACCTTCCGCCAGCCGCGCGGCATCCGCGGGCAGGCCCCATACCACCGCATGAACCAGCGGCTGCGGGGCAGGGGCGTCCGCATCCTCCACCAGAAGCGCCAGCATCATCGTGCCTTCGGGCGTGGCACCCCACACCAGCGGCGGGGAAATGCCGGCGCCGTCCGCGGTGAAGCGGGGTGGCAATCGCCCTTCATTCGCGAAGGCGGGGCTGGAAAGATCGAGGGCGTCGAAACGACCGCCCAGTTCGGGTTGAACGATCGCCAGCTTGTCCGCACCCGCGCGGATGCCGGAAAGCGCACGGCCAAGCCATGCGGGAACATGTTCTAACATGGTACCTCCTCCGATCCATCAAACGCGTCAGGCGGCACCGCGGTCCCACCCGCGCGTTGGCCGCTGATGGCAGACCCGCACAATCTCGATCGTTTCGTCACCGCGCAACAGGGCGTCTGGGAAGACGCGCTTGGCGAACTGCGGCGCGGACGAAAGACCAGTCACTGGATGTGGTTCATCTTCCCGCAGCTTCGCGGGCTCGGCCGCAGCGCCATGGCGCATACCTATGGCATTGCCTCGCTCGACGAGGCGCGTGCCTATCTCGCACATCCGGTACTCGGGGCCCGGCTGTACGAGGCGACGGCGACGCTGCTGGCTGCGCCTGGCAGCGCGGAGACGACCCTTGGCGACGTCGATGCGATGAAGCTGCGTTCCTCGATGACGTTGTTTGCCCTTGCCGCCGATGATCCGGCGCCCTTCCGGGCCGCGCTCGACCGCTTCTTTGCCGGCCAAGAGGACGCGGCAACGATTGATGTGCTGAAAGGCCGAACAGGCGCCTAGCGCGCATCAGGCGCTTGCGCTAACCCCCTTGGAAAATGGGGGGATATCATGATGGGGAACTTCCGCCGGCGCGTTGCCGCGTCCGTTGCGCTGCTCGCGCTCGTTTCCGGCTGCGGGGGCGGCGATGGCGGCTCGTCGCCGGTCGCTGGCGGCGGCACCGCTGCGGTGCCAACCCCTTCGCCAAGCCCGACGCCCACGGGTGCCTGCAGCCTTCGCGCCCGGCAGGACTGGGCTGCGGCGCAGCTGCGCGAATGGTATCTCTTCCCTGAGACGCTGCCGACCAGCCTCAATCCGGGCGGCTTTTCGGACCTGTCGGACTATGTCGACGCGCTGACTGCCACGGCGCGGGCGCAGAACAAGGATCGCTATTTCACTTACGTCACCTCCATCAAGGAGGAGAATGCTTATTATCAAAGTGGCTCCAGCGCCGGCTATGGCTTCCGCCTGGCGCTCGATGCCTCGGGGCGGATCTTCGTGACGGAAACGTTCGAACAGACGCCGGCGCTCGCCGCCGGGGTCGATCGCGGGGCCGAAATCGTCGCGATCGGCGAAACGGTTGCGGGTTTGCTCAGCGTATCCAGCCTGTACCAGTCGGGTGGCGTCAACGCGCTCAACAATGCGCTCGGGCCGTCGCAGGCCGGCGTGTCGCGCGTCTTCCGGGTGCGCGTGCCGGGCGGTGCAGAGCGGGACGTGACGATCGCTCAGGCCGATTACGAGATCGCGCCTGTTTCCAGTCGCTATGGCGTCAAGATCATCGAGGATAATGGGCGCCGCGTCGGCTATGTGAACCTTCGCACTTTCATCTCCACCGCTGATCAGGCGCTGCGCGACGGCTTTGCGCGGCTCCGCGCGGCGGGCATCACGGAACTGATCGTGGACCTGCGCTACAATGGCGGTGGGCTGGTCTCCACCGCGGAGCTGCTCGGCGATCTGCTCGGCGGCAATCGCTCCTCGAACGAGGTGTTCGGCTACATCAGCTACCGATCGGAGAAATCGTCCGAGAACGAGCAGCGCCTCTTCTCGCCGCAACCGCAATCCGTGTCGCCGACGAAGATCGCCTTCATCGGCACGGATCAGAGCGCCTCTGCCAGCGAAGTCGTGATCAACGCGTTCGTGCCCTATCTGCACGGCAACGCCGCGCTGATCGGCACCAACACCTATGGCAAGCCGGTCGGCCAGATCGCGCGCGATCTCACCGCGTGCGACGATCGCCTGCGGGTGGTGGCGTTCGCAACGCAGAATGCCGCCCGGCAGGGGGCCTATTACAACGGGCTCGCACCCGTCATGGAGGCGACCTGTCAGGCCGGCGACGATCTCTACTATCCGCTCGGCGATCCGCGCGAAGCATCGACCCGGCAGGCGCTCGACTTCTTGGCCGGGCGCAGCTGCACCCGCATCGGCGGGGCGAGTGCCAGTGCCTCCGCCGCGCGCACGCGCGACGTGCCCGCGCGGCGCGAGCTTCTCGTGCCCGCGCGCCCGACTACGGCGCAGCGCGAGACGCCGGGGGCGTACTAATCGCCGTCCGGGACGTCATCACCGAATCCGGCGGACGACCTCTTCCAGCTGGTCGGTCGCCGCATTCCACCCGGGCTCGAACCCCATGGCGGCGTGCTGGTCGCGCGCGTCCTCGGTCCAATGGCGCGCGATGGCGTTGTAGCGCGTATTGCCGCCTTCATCGGCGAACTCGTCTATCCGGAGCATGAATGGCCCCTGCGGCACCCAGCCGGGCGCAAAAGCGTCTGTCGAAACGATCCGCTGCTCCGGCACCACCTCCAGATAAACGCCCTCGGACGGGTTCTCCTCGCCATCGGGGCCGCGCATGATCATTGCTGATCGGCCGCCGGGGCGAAGATCCATTTCGACAAGCTCGACCGTCCATGGGCGCGGCACGAACCATTCGGTGAAATGATCGGTCCAAGCACGCCAAACGGTCGAAACGGGGGCATCGATCAGCCGCGTGATCCGCAATTCGTTGCTCATACGGTTTTGGCTCCGGCGCGGGCGCGCTCGATCGCTGCGATATCGATCCGCTGCATCGTCATCATCGCCTCCATCGCCCGCTTCGCCGCTTCGCGGTCAGGATCGGCCATTGCCTCCATCAGCGCGCGCGGCGTGATCTGCCAGGAAAAGCCCCAGCGATCCCTGCACCAGCCGCAGTCGCTCTCGGCCCCGCCGTTCCCGACGATCGCGTCCCAGTAGCGATCCGTTTCTTCCTGGCTCTCGGTCATCACCATGAAGCTCACCGCTTCATTGGGCTTGAAGTTCGGCCCGCCGTTCAATCCCAGGAACGGTCGGCCCAGCACCGTGAATTCGACCGTCAGCTCGCCGCCTGCGGGCATCGACGGGTTATCCGCGGCAGATGCCTGGATCGCCTTGATCCCGCTGTCGGGGAAGATGCTGGCATAGAAGGTCGCGGCCTCGCGGGCCTGGCCTTGGTCAAACCACAGGCACGTCACCATCTTGTCGTCGCTCATGGTGTCTCCTCACGCTCTGCCTGGCGCAACGACGCCGAAAACAGCCCCCATCGGGTCTCCAGCGACGATCACCTCGTCGCCACCTGGCACCGTCATCGGACCGGACAGGACCGTTCCACCGCCATTTTCGACCGCTTTTTTGGCGGCCTGAATGTCGTTCGTGCGGAAGTAGAACAGCCATCCAGGCGGCTGCTGGTCGTTGATCTTCATCATCGCGCCGATCGTCTCAGCGCCGATTTCGATGAAGGTATAATCACCCAGATCGTCCGGCATGACCATCTTGTCCGGGTATCGCCAGCCGAACACATCGGCGTAAAAGGCCTGTCCGTCCAACGGGTTGGCCGTGGCAAGCTCGTTCCAGTTGCACTTGCCCATGCCCGTCCGTTCCCAGGCGGTGCTCGGTGCGTCGACCGCGCCGCGCATGACGTAGAAGGTATTGCCCTGCGGATCCGCCACCATCGCCAGGCGGCCGACCCCCGGTATGTCGCGCGCCGGAAGGTGGACGCTGCCCCCCGCGGCCGTGATCCTCTCCACCGCCACATCGACATCATCAACGCCGATGTAGAACAGCCACGTCGGCTTCGCCCCCTGATCGATCATCTCGCGCCACAGCGGCATCATGCCGCCGGTATTTTCCCCGTTGGGAGCGATGATCATGCGATAGTCGGGACCATCCGCCGGCCGGTCGCCGAACTTCCACCCGACCACCGCCTCATAGAAAGCGATTGCCCGCTCGGGCTCCGGCGTGAGCAATTCGTACCAGATCGGCGAGCCATGCACGTTGCGCACCCTGCCCTCTTCAACGATCGACCAGTGGCGTGAAGCTGCCGAACACCATGCGCTTGCCGTCGAACGGGCGCCGGTCGCTCGGCGCGAGCCGCTCGTCGCTCATTAGCTTCTCCCACGCCGCGTCACGGACCTGCTTGGACGGCCATTCGATCCACCCGAACGCCACCGCTTCCCCCGGCTCCGCCTTTACGGTGCGCCGGAAGTCGGTGACCTTGCCATCGCTGACATCGTCGCCCCAAGTGTCGACCACCCGCGTCGCGCCATGTTCCAGAAACGCCGCATCGACCGCCGCGCAATAGGCCCGATAGGCGTCCTTCTGCGTCTCCGGCACCGGCGTCACCACCCCGTCGATATAACCGCACGCGCCGCCCGGCCCGTCCTCGTGCAGGAGCTCGAACCCGCCATAGATCATGCGCTGCCCGTCGAACGGCATATCGTGGATGGCCTTCATCCGCGGGTCGTTCATCATCTTCTCGCCCGCGGCGTTGCGCGTCGCCTTGTCGGGATACTCGACCCAGCTGAACAGGACCGCCTCGTCATCCTTCGCCTGCACAGCGCCATAGAGATCGTTCACCTCGCCGCGGGGGACGTCATCGCCCCAGCCTTCCACCATCCGGGCGACACCGAATTCCTTGAACAGGGGCAGGGCGCTTTCCGCATGATCCTTGTACTTCTGCTTGTTGGCGGTCGGTACGGCGACCAGGAAGCCATCGACATAGGTCATGCGGCTTCTCCCTGGCGTTCGAGCCACGCCTTGATTTCGGGCGGCGGGCTGCCGGTGAAGCCGGCCAGTTGAGCCTCCATCGCGCGCTGGAAGGCAGGTCGCGCGGTCGCGCGCGCAACGTAGGCGACGAGATTGTCGTAGCGGTCGAGATAACCGTCGCCAGACACGATCCGAAGCACATCGGCCATTAGCAAATCGCCAGCGGTGAAAGTGTCGCCATCCAGCCAGGTGCGGTCGCCGAGCCCCTGGGAAACTTCGCCTATCCGCTCGTCGATGCGCGTTTCCACCGAGGGCAGCCGCGGCTTCGACCAGGGCTGCTCCGCCTCGAACAAAGTGCAGATGGCATGATCCATGATCGGCGGCTCGACCGTGTTGAGCGCGGCGAACATCCAGCCAATGGAGCGCGCGCGCGCGCCGGGATCACTCGGGAGCAGCCCGCCGCCGAACCGCTCCGCGATGTGGAGCACGATCGCGCCGCTCTCGAACAACGTGAGATCGCCTTCCTCATAGGTCGGCACTTGCCCGAACGGCTGGCGCGCACGGTGCGGCGCGTGTTTCTGGCTACCTTGGCTGAGATAGCGAACCTCATAGGGCTGGCCAGCTTCTTCCAATGCCCAGCGCACGCGCAGGTCGCGCACCTGGCCCTCCGCGAACGGGGGCACCCAGTCGAAGGCCGTGATGACGGGTCTCGACATCCTCTCTCTCCTGTCATTGATCCGGCAGTTGCCGGCGATGCGTGCTCGGGCGGGGCGTCAGGCGGTGGCCGCTTCGGGCTGCGCCATCGTCTGTTCAGCGGCGGCCATGTCCATGAAGAACGGTCCCCAGCCGTGGCCGTCGGGGTCTTCGAAGGCGCGGCTGTACATATAGCCGTGGTCCTCCGGATCATGGGCCTCGCGCCCGCCCGCCTTTATCGCCGCCTCGGTGATCGCATCCACCTCGCCCCGGCTGTCGAACGCCAAGGCCAACAACACGCCGCTTTGCGAATGCGCGTCGATGATCGTTTTTGGCGTGAAGGTGGCGTAGAATGCGCGATCGAGCAGCATGACGCCGATCTCGTCGGACCACACCATGCCGGAGCCCTGCTCGTTCGAGAACATCGGATTCCTGGTGAAACCGAGTGCTTCGTAGAAGGCGGTCGCCTTGGGAACGTCGCTGACGGGCAGGTTCACGAAGATCTTCTTGGCCATGGCAAACACTCCTTTGCCGACTCGATCCTTGTCTTTGATGCCGGCAACAGTTACTAAAAGCAACTATGAAGTTAGAAAAAGTGACCAAGGAGGATCGTGCGGCCAGGCGCTGGTATGATGATGCGTGCGGCACTGCGCTCGCGATGGAACTGGTCGGCGAGCGCTGGTCGATGCTGATCGTGCGAGAGCTATTGTTCGGCGCCCGGCGCTTCGGGGAGATCAAGGCGGCGCTGAACGGGATCAGCGCGAATGTGCTGACGCAGCGTCTGGAGGGGTTGGAGGCAGCGCACATCCTCCGCCGTGTGAAGCTGCCGTCGCCGGCCAACGTCCAGGTCTATGAACTGACCCCTTGGGGATACCAGGCGGAGGAGCCGATCAAGGCGCTGGCCGCCTGGGCCGCCCGATCACCGGACTATAATCCGCTGCTGTCGCTGTCCGCCGCGTCGATGATGATGTCTCTGCGTGTCAACATCGATCACGGACGAGCGCGTACCATGCCGACAATGACGGTCGGCTTCACTATGGGTGCCGACTCGTTCGTTGCACGCCTTGCCGACGGTGAACTTGCGATCACGCGCGAGACGGGGGCTGGCGACGTGCATTTCGCCACCAGCGCGCGGCTGCTGGCGAACCTCATCTACGGCAAGTGGCCGCTGGAAGAGGCTGAAAGCGCTGGCGAACTCGTCTTCAGCGGCGATCGCGCCGCGGCGGCGCGCTTCATCGATCTCTTCTATCTTCCGGCGAAGGCAAAGGTTGAATAACCCCCGAAATCGCGCCTAAGGCAGTCGTGTTACTTTCGAGGCGCGCATGACCGATATTCCGAACACGCTTCCCGACAGCCGCGAGACGACGATCCTCGACGCGCCTGACAAGATGGTCAGCGTGCGCGAGATGTTCGGCATCGATTCGGACATGCAGTGCCCGGCCTTCAGCGAGGCGGACGAGCGTGTGCCGGATCTCGACCCCGCTTATGTGTTCGATCCCGACACGACCCTCGCGGTACTGGCTGGCTTCGCGCACAACCGCCGCGTGATGGTGCAGGGTTATCACGGCACCGGCAAATCGACCCATATCGAGCAGGTGGCGGCGCGGCTGAAATGGCCGTGCATCCGCATCAACCTCGATGCACACATCAGCCGTATCGACCTGATCGGGCGCGACGCGATCGTCCTGAAGGACGGCCAGCAGGTCACCGAATTCCGTGAAGGCCTGCTGCCGTGGGCGCTGCAGACCCCGACCGCGCTCGTCTTCGACGAATATGACGCCGGGCGCCCGGACGTGATGTTCGTGATCCAGCGCGTGCTGGAGACCGAGGGAAAGCTGACGCTGCTTGACCAGAACCGGGTGATCCGCCCGAACCCGTATTTCCGGCTATTCGCGACCGCCAACACGGTGGGCCTGGGCGACACGAGCGGGCTTTATCACGGCACGCAGCAGATCAACCAGGGCCAGATGGACCGCTGGAACATCGTCGTCACGCTGAACTATCTGCCGGCGGCGACTGAGGCGAACATCGTGCTCGCCAAGTCCGGCGAATATGACAAGCCGGAGGGCCGCAAGCAGGTCGAGGACATGATCCGCGTCGCGGATCTCACCCGCAAGGGCTTCATCAATGGCGATATCTCGACCGTCATGAGCCCGCGCACGGTGATCACCTGGGCGCAGAACACGCTGATCTTCAAGGACGTCGGCTTCGCGTTCCGCCTGTCGTTCCTCAACAAGTGCGACGAGGCGGAGCGGCCGCTGGTCGCTGAATATTACCAGCGCGTCTTCGGCAAGGACCTGCCGGAGAGCGTGGTGGGGAAAGCGTAACCTCTGGCCACCGAAACGCCCATCGATCGCTTCAAGAACGTCCTTGGCGGCGCGTCGCGGGCGCTTGCCGACGAGGCGGAGATCGAACTCGCCTTCACCGCCGACGCGCCGAGCCAGTCGGGCAAGCACCTCAAGGTGCCGATGCCCGCGCGCAGCCTGCCGGCGGACCAGGTGGCGGAGGCGCGCGGCTTTGCCGACAGCTTCGCGTTGCGATTGAAGCATCACGATCCGGCGCTTCACCTGCGCGGTGCACCGCCTGAGGCCGTTGCGCGCGCCGTGTTCGACGCGGTCGAGAATGCGCGCGTCGAGGCGCTGGGCAGCCGTGGCTATCGCGGGATCACCGACAATCTCGCGCACGCGCTCGACGTCAGGCTGCGTGCGGATCCGATCACCCGTGCGCGGACGAAGGACGAAGTGCCGCTCTCGACCGCACTTGGCCTAATGGTTCGTGAAGCGCTGACGGGCGAACAGGCGCCGGCCGCCGCTGCGCCGGGAATCGCGCTGGTGCGTGAATGGATCGAGCAGAAGGCGGACCTGTCGAACCTCGCGCTGGCGCTCGACGATCAGCGCGCCTTCCAGACGCTCGCGATGAAGCTGCTCGAGGACCTCGAGCTCGTCGAGGGCGACCAGACGCCCGAGGACAGCGACGAGGGCGGCAACGAGGACGAGGGCACCGACAGCGAGCAGCAGGACGAAGGCGAGGAAGGCGAGAACCAGGACGGGGAGGGCCAGGCCGAGAGCGAGCAGCGCGGCGAGCAGCGCGAGTCCGACGATACCGAGGGCGAAGGGCAGGAGCAGGGCGAGGAAAGCTACGACGATCTCGATGGCGAGCCAGGGGATGACGGGGAGGAGGGCATGCAGCCCGTTCGCCCAAACCGCCCGGTCGCGGATCTGTCGCCGCACTTTGACTATAAGGTGTGGACGACGCAGTTCGACGAGATCATCGCCGCGACCGAACTGTGCGACGCGGACGAACTAGCGCGGCTTCGTGGCTATCTCGATCAGCAACTGGTGCCGCTGCAGGCGGTGGTGTCGCGACTCGCCAACCGGCTGCAGCGCCGCCTGATGGCGCAGCAGAACCGCTCGTGGGACTTCGACCAGGAAGAAGGGCTGCTCGACGCCGCCCGGCTGGCGCGTGTCGTGATCAACCCGATGCAATCCTTGTCGTACAAGGTGGAGAAGGACACCGAATTCAAGGACACGGTGGTCACCCTCCTGATCGACAATTCCGGTTCCATGCGGGGCCGGCCGATCTCGATCGCGGCGATCAGCGCGGATATCCTCGCGCGTACGCTTGAGCGCTGCGGGGTGAAGACCGAAATCCTTGGCTTCACCACGCGGGCCTGGAAGGGCGGCCAGAGCCGCGAGACGTGGCTCGCCGCCGGTCGCCCGCCGCAGCCCGGTCGCCTCAATGACGTACGCCACATCGTCTACAAGCAGGCGGACGAGCCTTGGCGACGCGCGCGCAACTCGCTTGGGCTGATGATGCGCGAAGGGTTGCTCAAGGAGAATATCGACGGCGAAGCGCTGCTTTGGGCACATGGCCGGCTGATCGCGCGACCGGAAGAGCGGCGCATCCTGATGGTCATTTCGGACGGCGCGCCGGTCGACGACTCGACGCTTTCGGTCAACAGTGGCTCGTATCTGGAGCGGCATTTGCGCCAGGTGATCGACTGGATCGAGCGCAAGTCGCCCGTCGAGCTGATCGCCATCGGCATCGGGCATGATGTGACGCGCTACTACAAGCGCGCCGTGACGATCATGGATGCCGAGCAGCTTGGCGGCACGATCATCGAGCAGCTGGCGGCGCTGTTCGACGCGAACTGACGGGCGGCACGATGGCTGCGGCGATCATGCCACCGGCCGACGGCTTCATCGGACCGGTGAAGCGCTCGATCACCATCGCCGGGCACACCACCTCGATTAGCCTGGAACCCCTATTTTGGAAGTTGCTGGAAGAGGCGGCCGCGGCCCGCGCGCTGCCGCTTTCCGCCCTCGTCGCGCAGATCGATGCGCTTCGCATCGCCGCTGAAGATCCGCCGAACTTGGCTAGCGCTTTGCGCACCTGGATCGTCACCACTGTTTCGGAAAAATAAGAGTCATTCTCATTAGCGTTGACAGTGAGAACGACTCGCAATAGCTGCGTCCCAGGGAAATAAAAAGGGGCAGCTTTCATGTCGACTCTCGGCGCGCCGCGCAGCGGACCGGCCTTTCTTGCACTCGCCGCAGTCGGCTTTATCGCCAGCGCACCGGCACTTGCGGCTGATGCACCCACGGCGGGCGGAGGGCAGGACAGGCCGGCGGAGCGGGACGAGATCATCGTGACCGGCACCGCGGAAGCGCGCCCGCCGGAGGTTGAGAGCCCGAAGGCGACGTCCGACATCCTCGATACGCCGCAGACGATCACCGTCATCAGCGATCAGACGCTGCGCAAGCAGAACCTCCAGACGCTGCGCGATGCGCTGCAGACGGTGCCGGGAATCACCTTCGGCGCGGGCGAGGGCGGCGGCGGTTATGGGGATTCGATCAACCTGCGCGGTTATTCCGCCGCGAATGACATCACCATCGATGGGCTGCGCGATTCAGCCCAATATAGCCGTACAGATCCGTTCAATCTTCAGCAGATCGAGGTCTACAATGGTGCCAATTCGGTCTTCAATGGTTCGGGAAGTGTAGGCGGAACGATCAATCTGGTCAGCAAAGTACCGACCCCCGTTGACCTCACCATCGTTCAGGGCGCGCTCGGCACGTCGGACTATTATCGCGCGGCGATCGACAGCAACGTGCGCGCCAACGATCTGGTCGCGGTTCGCCTGAACGCGATGTACCACCAGAACAAGATCCCGGGCCGCAACCTCGAGAAGTTCGAGCGATGGGGCGTGGCGCCTGCGATCACGCTTGGAATCGATGGGCCGACGAGCCTGACGCTGGCGTATGTCCATCAGGAGGACAACAACACGCCCGTCTATGGCGTGCCATACTTCAAGAGCCTGGTGAACGACGGCGGCCTGCCGAGCGTCGACCGCGCCGACTATTACGGGATCGTCAACCTGGACAAGCAGGACACCGTCGTCGACCGGCTGACTGCGACGTTCCGCCACGATGCCGGCGACGGCATTTCGCTGCGCAACATCACGCGCTGGCAGCGCGTCGGCCAGTATAGCCAGACCTCGGCGCCGCAGGGCACCTTCTGCCTGCCGAACGGATTGCAGCCGGTGGGTGCCAATGGCCTGTCGACCGTCGGCATTCCGTGCCCGTCGGGACTCGCGCCCGGCCAGTATCTGCCGTCCGGACCGCGGGGCACGGTGCGCGACCAGGAGAACCAGCTGCTCGTCAACCAGACCGATTTGCGCGTCGAGAGCGGCGAACGGGGCGGAGCCTTCCGCAACGTGCTGAACATCGGCGTGGCCGGCATGATCGAGGATTATCAGATCTCGTCCGGTTCCCTGCTGCGCACCCCGGCCGGCGCCGCCATAACGCCGCTGCCGATCCTGGCGCTGCGCCATCCAGACACAACATGGACCGGCCCGGTGAACAAGACGATCACCGGCCAGAACAAGGGCGAGTGGCGGAATCTTGCTGTCTACGCGTTCGACACGCTCGAGATCGGGGAGCTGTTCGAGCTGAACGGTGGCATCCGCTGGGAGTATCAATATGCGAACTTCCGCGCCCTGCCGCTGCAGATCACGCCGCCGGGCACGGCGCCGCTGACGCCGGCGCAGCAGGCGCGGCAGATCAGCCGCGAGAAGCTGCTGTCCTATCGCGTGGGCGGCGTGTTCCACCCGGTCCGCGACGTCAGCGTCTACGCAAGCTTCGGCAATTCCAAGGTTCCGGCTTCGGCCACGGTTCGGCTGGGCTGCGGCACGATCAGCGCGCCGGGTGCGGCGGATCCGTGCGCCAGCGCGCCGGAGACGGCGAAGAACTACGAGGCGGGCGTGAAGGCGGGCCTGTTCGATCGCCGGCTGGAGTTGACCGCCGCGTTCTTCCGCAACGAACGAACGAACTTCCGTGTCCCTTCCAACGATCCGCTGCTGCCGGCGGGGCTGCAGGTTCTCGACGGCAAGAGCCGGGTCGACGGCATCACGCTGGGCGCATCGGGCAACATCACGCCGCAATGGACGATCTTCGCCAACTACACCTATCTCGACGGCAAGGTGCGGCAGAGCATCTCTGTACGTGACCGGGCGGCGGGTGTGTTCGATGCGCAAGCGGGGCAGGACCTGCTGCAGACGCCGGACCATTCCGGCAGCCTGTTCACGACCTACAAGCTGCCGTTCGGCCTCGAGATCGGTTACGGCCTGACCTATCAGGGCAGCTTCGCGCTCAACAACCGCGTGCGCGCCGTCGTGAACGGCGTGACCATCGACACGCCGCAGTTCCGTTCCGACGATTACCTGATCCACCGCGCGTATATGGCGTACACGATCGCGGGCGGACTGACAGCGCAGCTGAACGTGCAGAACTTCACCAACGAGAAATATTACACCGGCATCCGCAACAATGCGAATGCGACGAGCGGTGTGATCACCGGCGGCTGGGCCGTGCCGGGCGATGGGCGTCAGGCGACGTTGAGCCTGTTCTACAACTTCTGACGATGGAGCGCGGTGCGGCCTTCGTCATGACGAGATCGAAGGAGACCGTGCCGTGCTGATCGCTGTTCCCGACCTGCTCGATACCGCGGGCGTCGCGCGGCTGCGCGGGATCATCGATGCGGCCGAGTGGGTCGATGGCAACGCGACGTCCGGCCATCAATCCGCGCTCGCCAAGCAAAACGAGCAATTGCCGGAGGACAGCGCGGCAGCGCGCGAGGCTGGCCGGATGGTGCTCGAGGCGCTGGGCCGATCGCCGCTTTTCTTCGCCGCGACCCTGCCGCTCAAGGTCTTCCCCCCGCTGTTCAACCGCTATGGCGAGGGGCAGACGTTCGGCACGCATGTCGACAATGCGGTGCGGATCCAGCGCGGAACCGACTTTCGCATCCGCGCCGATATCTCGGTGACGTTGTTCCTCGCCGATCCTGCCGATTATGACGGCGGGGAGCTGGTGATCGAGGATTTGTTCGGCGAGCAGCGCGTCAAGCTTCCGGCGGGGTATGCCGTGGTTTATCCCTCGTCCAGCCTGCATCATGTGACGCCGGTGACCCGCGGCACGCGCGTCGCATCCTTCTTCTGGCTGCAATCCATGGTGCGCGACGATGGTGCCCGGCGCATCCTGTTCGATCTCGACCGCGGGGTGCAGGCGGTGGCCGGCGACAAGGGGCAGGACGACCCGACGACGATCCGCCTGACCGGCGTGTACCATAATCTGCTGCGCCGCTGGGCGGACGCCTGACAGGCCGATTGACGGCCGGTCGGCCGGCGTGTCACCCGCGCGCCGCTACGAAGGGCGCGCGATGAACAGGCTGGCGGTGCGGCGGCGTTGGTTTCAGGTCCACCGATGGATCGGGCTGCTCCTGGCCGCGGTGATCGTGCCGATCACGCTGAGCGGCGCCGCGCTGGTCTGGAGCGACGGGCTCGACCGGCTGATCCATCCTGCGCGCCATTCGACCAGCGGTTCCGTGCTGCTGCCGCTGGCGCGCTATGTCGCGGCTGTGCAGCCGGAGGTGCGGGACGGCGTGCGGATCGCGAACCTGGTTCTGCCCGCGCAGCATGGCCCCGTGCTGGTGACGCTGACCGCGCCCGCCGCGTTGCCGGACCCGCGTGGGCGGCGGCTGTTGATCTATCTCGATCCGGCCACCGCGCGCGTGCTGGACGTGGCGGATGGCGGCACGGGCGTGATGCGGGCGCTGCATGTGCTGCATGGCAGCCTGTTCGTGCCGGGTGCGGGGCGGCTGATCGTGGGGTGGATCGGCGTTGCGCTGATGGTGGCGAGCCTGACCGGCTTGTGGCTGTGGTGGCCGGTCACTGGCCGCATCGCGCGCGGGCTGCGCTGGCGGCGGCAGCCGAGCCTTGCCGCCAACCTGCACCACATGGCTGGCTTCTGGATCGCGCTGCCGTTGTTCCTGCTGGCGCTGACGGGGGCGTGGATCAGCTTCCCGGCCTTCTTCGGCGCGCTGGTGGGGGAGCCGGTGCAGCGGCGGGCGCTGGCGATCGCGCAGCGTCCGGTGGCGCAGCCCGCGCTGGAGATCGACGACGTGGTGGCGCGCGGGCAGCCGTTCGCGCCTTCCGCGCCGCTGCGCACGATCATCCTGCCGACCGAGCAGCAGGCCGACTGGACGCTTTCCTATGACACCATGCCGCTACGCACGGTGATGGTGGCGGACGACAGCGGGACGGCGGCGCCGGGGAGGGCCTTTGCGGCGGCGGGCGGGGTCAGCTTCGCGCAATGGGCGCGGCGGCTGCATGACGGGACCGGCATGGGCTTGGCGTGGCAGGCGCTGATCTTTGCCGCCGGGCTGATGCCGACGCTGCTGGCGGTGACCGGCGTGCTGATGTGGTGGCGGCGGCGCTGAGCTAGGCTGCGACGGCGGCGGCCCAGGCGGCGACTTCGTCCGCGTGCTGCTCCGACATCACGAGGTCGCGGGCCGCGCCGTTCTCCACGATGACGGTGCCGGACCATTCGAACGTCGCATTGCCGCTAAGCGTGACCATCCCGTCCGTCGCGGCAATCGCGCGGACGAGGCCGCCGCGGTTGCGCACCACGATCGACCGATCGAACGGCAGGCGACCCGTCAGGCCAGCGGCGAAAGTGGAGGCGCCCATCGCGCTGCCGCAGGCGTTGGTGAGGCCGACGCCGCGTTCAAAGGTGCGCACGTAAACTTCTCGATCATCACGCACATGAACGAAGGAGACGTTGGCGCGGTTGGGGAGCCAGGCGGGCGCAGCCTCACAGAGGGTGCCGATGCGGACCAGTTCCGCCTCGTCCACCGTATCGACGAAGGCGATGAGGTGCGGATTGGGGATGGCGACGGCGGTGAAGGCGAGGGTGGGCGAGAGGTGCGCGATCGGGCGGTCGATGATCTCGTCGCCTTCGCCCAGGAGCGGCCAATCGGCGATGCTTAGTGTGGCGGGGCCGGCGGTTTCGCGCACGGTATAGACGCCGGGCGCGAGGTCGGGGTCGCGCGCGACCTCTGCATGGCTGGTCTTGAGGCGGACGGTGGCCGCCTCCAGCCCCAGCGCATCGAGCCCGGCGCGCGCGACGCAGCGCAGGCCGTTGAGGCAGGTTTCCGGTTCCGAGCCATCGGCGTTGAAAATGCGCATGCCGAAGGCGGCTCGGTCATCGCCGGCCGTCAGCAGCAGGATGCCATCGGCGCCGACCGGCCCGGCGCGGTTCGTCAGCGCGCGGGCGATGCCGGCCCAGGCGGCGTCCGACAGATCAAGCGCACGCGCATCGATCAGCGCGAAATCGTTGCCGGAGCCGTGGCACTTCGTGATCTGGAGACGCATGGTGGCGCATATCGACCCGGGCGGGGGATGCCGCAACCCTCCGCCGCCCGAGACACGGCGAGTCAAGGCAAGGCGTAATGATCCGCCAGGCGATCGAGTGCCATGGTGAGCACCAGCCGGCCCGAGCGCGCCGGCCAGCCGAGCGACTTCTCGGCCACCGGCAACGCCTCACCCGCACATACCACGCGCCACAACACGTCACTGAGGCCGCGCCCGACCGCGGCGACCGCCGCATCGAAGCGGCGCTTGGCGGCAATCTGCGCGCTCGTCGGATCAAGGCCGGTGCCGGCGCCGCCGTCGACCCGCGCCGTCCATCGCATGGTGGTGCGCTGCGGCAAGGCGGCGCGCTCGTAATCGGCGCGCAGCCGCTCGCCCGCCTCGATCTGGCGCGCATCAACCAGCCCGCGCGCGCCGAGCCACGAGAGCGGCGATTCGGCGAGGTTTACCGTGACGCTGCGGGCGCGGCGCGCCGCCACCACCCGCCCATCCGAATCCACGCCCCGTTCCGCCAGCATCTGCATCATGTTCTCCTTGTGTTCCGCATGGAGACATGGCACGGATGCGTGTTTGTAGGACAGCCTGCCGCTTGCCGGGAGGCGTTCGATCGGAATCAATAAGCGGTGGCTGAATGAGAAGCGCCGGTGCGCCGCAGTCGCAGCCACGAGCCGAACGCCCACCAGGCAAGCGCCCACAAGGTGCCGGCGCTCCACCCGGCGATCACGTCGCTCGGCCAATGGACGCCGAGATAGACTCGGCTGAAGCCGATCAGCACGACGAGCGCGATCGTCGCGCTGAACAGATACCAGCGCGCCGCACGGCTGGGCACGATCTGCATCACCATCAGCGCGATGGTGAGGTAGATGATCGCGCTGTTCCCGGCATGACCGCTGGGGAAGCTGGCCGAGGAAACCTCGACGAGGTGATCCACCAGCGCCGGCCGCTCGCGCCCGACCAGCCGCTTGCCGATCGAGATGGCGGCCGAGCCGCTGACCGTGCCGGCAAGGACGAGCGCGGCGGTGAGGAAGTGGCGCGACGCGAGGAGGAAGCCGAGCGTCAGCATGACGACGAGCGTCAGCACCGTCTTGCCGCCAAGCGCGGTGATGTCGATCATCGCCTCGACCAGCCACTTCGGGCCGACCGGCGTCGCGAGGTCGGCAGGGGTGCGCAGCGCGAGCATGATCGCGTGATCGAAATCGAACTGCGCCCCGCGCGCGATGGTGCCGCCGAGCAGCGCAATGATCAGCACGGCCCCCGCAACCGCGGCCAGCGCGATGAAGATATAGGGCGGGTGGGAGATGCCTTCGGGCGCGGTCTGATCAGGCGTGGGCGGCGTTTCGGCAAGATGCGCGAGCGTGGATTCGGGAGGCATGGCGGTTGGTGTAGCAGGGATACGCCATCGCGCAGTCCCCTTGTCAGGCCAAAGTGGTGGCCGGGCTCTGAAAGCCGACGCCGCGGTCGCATGGCTACACCGCTTGAACACTGTACGTAAATTCGTACATTGTTCCGATGCAATCGATCAGCATTTCCGAGGCGCGCGCCAACATGAAGGCGCTGGTGGACCGCGTGGTGGCCGACAAGGCGCCGATCGCGATCACCCGGCAGAAGGGCGAAGGCGCGGTGCTGATCTCCGAAAGCGAATGGGCCTCGATCGAGGAGACGCTCTACCTGCTGCAATCGCCGGCGAACGCGCGTGAGTTGCTGGCGAGCATCGCCGAGCTGGATGCGGGCAAGGGCAGCGAGCGCGACCTGATCGAGCCGTGAGGCTGATGTTTTCCGACCGCGCCTGGAACCAGTATCTGCACTGGCAGGGCGACGATCGGCGGGGGCTGGAACGCGTCAATGCGCTGATCAAGGAATGCCAGCGTGACCCGTTTCGCGGCACCGGCAAGCCCGAGCCGCTCGGCGGCAACCTGACCGGCTGGTGGTCCCGCCGGATCAATCGCGAACATCGGCTGGTGTACCGGGTGAGCGGCAGTGGCGATGCGCAGACGCTGGAGATCGCGCAGTGCCGGTATCATTATTGAGGATGGCGCGGGGCCGCGGCGCGGGCAGCGGCCCTTCTGCACCTCCGATCGGCAGACAGCTGGCGTCTTATTCGACGTAGATGCCGGCGACCTTCCAGGTCCCGCCTTCGCGATTGAGCGCAACCGTTTCGATGGCGCCTTTCCTGTTGGCGAAATCGGTGCGGAACTGGACGGTGCGATTGCCATTGGGCGGCGCGGGCGTGTCGATATCGCTGATCAAGGTGCGGGACACGACCTTGCCGAGCGGCAGGCGCACCTTCTGCGCGGCGGATTGCCAGTTTTCGAGTGTGTTGGCGGTGCGGAAGGACTGGGCGGTGGCGGCATAACTGTCCCGCCAGTTGGCAGCGTCACCAAGCTCCAGCCATTCCCGTGCGGCCTTCGCGCCCTCGCTTTCGGTCAGGGGCACGGTGGCGGCTGACGGGGATTGTTCGGCGGGCTGGGTGATGGGACTGGTCAAGGCCAGCAGGGCAGCGGCGATGGTGATCATGGCAACTCCTCCGATCGCCCAGCCAGTCGCTCGCGACGATCGCGGCGTTGGTGGGGATAGAGGCTCATGGTGTTGATCGTGGCCGGGCTGCGCACCCCGTAATCCGGTGTCCCCGAGGATTTCGGGGGTCGTGCCTTCCGCCTCGCGGAGCAGCCGTGCGGCTTCCTTGCTGCTGGAGACGGCGAGCTTTCGGCGTGCGTCGCGCAACCGCTCGTTGATCGTATGGACCGACAGATCGAAGTGCCGCGCCATCGACTTGGCGTCGTGCCCGACAAGGAGCAGGCGAAGCGTCTCCTTCTCCTTTTCTGTCAGCGCCTCAACTCCGGGAGCCATCAAACCTCACGCTGTCCCACCTGATCCTGACACTGAGGCTAGCGGAGCGACCGGCAAGCGTGACCCCCAAAACGATTGTACCCGCGGCTGGTGGGCCGCGGGTACGGGAGAAACAATCGCGCGTGCGGTGTCAGTCGTGTTCGCGGTCACCGGCGCCCATGTAGAGCTCGCGGCCGGTTTCCTCGTAGACGTTGCTCATCTTTGCCATGCCGGCTTCCGCCTCTTCGCTGGCGATGAAGCCTTCGCTGCCCTGGTTCTGCAGCCGGGCAAAGTCGCGCACTTCCTGCGTAATCTTCATCGAGCAGAACTTCGGCCCGCACATCGAGCAGAAATGCGCGGTCTTGGCGCCCTCCGCGGGCAGCGTCTGATCGTGGTACTTTTCCGCCGTGTCGGGATCGAGGCTCAAGTTGAACTGGTCGCGCCAGCGGAATTCGAAGCGGGCGCGCGACAGGGCATCGTCGCGCATCTTGGCCGCGGGGTGCCCCTTGGCCAGATCGGCGGCGTGGGCGGCGAGCTTGTACGTCACCACGCCGACCTTCACGTCGTCACGATCGGGGAGGCCGAGATGCTCCTTGGGCGTGACGTAGCAAAGCATCGCCGTGCCATACCAACCGATCATCGCCGCACCGATGCCGCTGGTGATATGGTCATAGCCGGGCGCGATATCGGTGGTCAGCGGCCCGAGCGTGTAGAAGGGTGCCTCACCGCACGCCTCCAGCTGCTTGTCCATATTCTCCTTGATCTTGTGCATCGGCACGTGGCCGGGCCCCTCGATCATCACCTGAACGTCCTGCGCCCAGGCGCGCTTGGTGAGTTCGCCCAGCGTGTAGAGTTCGGCGAACTGCGCCTCGTCATTGGCGTCGGCGATCGAGCCGGGGCGCAGGCCATCGCCCAGCGAATAGGCGATGTCATAGGCCTTCATGATCTCGGTGATCTCGTCGAACCGCTCGTAGAGGAAGCTCTCCTTGTGGTGCGCGAGGCACCATTTCGCCATGATCGAGCCGCCGCGGCTGACGATGCCGGTGACGCGCTTGGCGGTGAGCGGCACGTAGGGCAGGCGGACGCCGGCGTGGATGGTGAAATAGTCGACGCCCTGTTCGGCCTGCTCGATCAGCGTGTCGCGGAAGATCTCCCACGTCAGGTCCTCGGCGATGCCGCCGACCTTCTCCAGCGCCTGGTAGATCGGCACGGTGCCGATCGGGACGGGCGAGTTGCGGATGATCCATTCGCGCGTGTCGTGGATGTTGCGCCCAGTGCTGAGGTCCATCACCGTGTCGGCGCCCCAGCGGATCGCCCAGACGAGCTTGTCGACCTCGGTCGCGACGTTGCTGGCGACGGCGCTGTTGCCGATGTTGGCGTTGATCTTGACCAGGAAGTTGCGGCCGATCGCCATCGGCTCGGATTCAGGGTGGTTGATGTTGTTGGGGATGATCGCGCGGCCGCGGGCGACCTCGTCACGGACGAACTCGGGCGTGACGTAATCCGGGATGGCGGCGCCGAAGCTTTCGCCGTCGCGGGCGTATTCGCGCAGCATCTCGCGGCCGAGGTTTTCGCGCGTGGCGACATATTCCATCTCGGGCGTGATGATACCGCGGCGGGCGTAGTGCATCTGGCTGACGTTGGCGCCCGGCTTTGCGCGCAGCGGGCGCTTCACGACATTGGGGAAGGGCTGGACCCCGCCGGAACGGTCGGGGCCGAGCTGGCCGTTATCCTCCGGGCGGATTTCGCGCGCATCATAGGCCTCGACGTCGCCGCGGGCCATGATCCACTCGCGGCGCAGCGGCGCGAGGCCGGCGTTGATGTCGATGCGGGCGGTGGGATCGGTGTACGGCCCCGAGGTGTCATAGACGTTGAGCGGCGGCTCACCGCAGCCCGGCTCCAGATCGATCGCGCGCATTGCGACCTTGAGCGGACCGACGTGGATCTTGCGGCTGCCGCGGATCGGGCCGGTGGTGACGCCGATGGCGCCGCGCGCTGCTTCGATGGGGGAATCTGCGTCGGCCATGCTTTTCTCTCCTCAATACGGAGAGAGAACAGGTGCCTTGGGTGGCAGGCCGCTCCTTCCCTCCGCCGGTGTCAACCGGATCAGGTTCAGCGGGTCGCGGGCTCGTGCCCGCCTCTCAACCGCCGACAGCGGTCCCCCGAGGATGCGTCATGTGTACGTGGTTTGCGGGGCGCGGTAAAGCGCCCCGCGGCCGATCAGCTGGCGGCGCTCGTCTTGAGGTTGCCGTTGAGCCCGGCGGGGAAGAAGCCGCCCGAATTCACCGATGCCTTGTTGAGGTAGAGGATGTTCAGCACCTGGGCGGCGGAGCGGCTGTAGGCGATGCCGTTGCCGTCTGCCGGCACGATGTTCGCCGCGCCATCGGCCTGGGTGATGCCCTGATCGATGTCAGTGGTGCCATCGAGGCGATCGCGTTCGTCGCTGATCTTGTTTGCCGCGTCGCGCAGGCCCGTCGCCGGATCGCTGCCGCGGGTGTAGAGGAGCGTGCGGATCAGGCCGGCGTGGTAGCCCTCCGCGCCGAGGATGCCGGCCGCGGCCGACGCGATCGTGGGGCTGACGATCAGCGGCACGCCGCCCTTGTACGCCGAGACAGCGACGTCGGCGAACACATACGCGCCGAGCAGGAAGCTGTTGTCGTTGGCGTAGGGGTTGAAGACCGCGCCCGCGCCGATCACCCCGGCATTGCGCATGAGCGTGGTGAAGGGGCCGTCGGCCGCGCCCGAGATGTTGATCGCCGGCTGCGCGACCGCGACGGCGGCGAGCTGCGCGCGCAGATACGCGACATGGGCACGTTCGTCAGCGGCGAGCTCCCGCGCACAGGCGGCGACCAGCGGATCGGCGAAGGGCACCAGCGCGCCGCCGGTCACGGCGCCGAGCGTGCCGGTGCCGCTGAGCAACGTATCGGGCAGGCCGACGCCGGTGGCGGCGAAAGAGTAATATTGCGCCTGGAGATATTCGAACTGCAGCAGGAAATTGAGGAGATCGCCGTCCGGGTTGGTGGTCGACGTGCCGGTGGGCGTTGGCGTCGGGCTGGGCGTCGGCGAGGGCGTGTCGTCATCGTCGTTGCCGCCGCAGGCCGACAGCAGCGCAAGGCCACCGGCTGCCACGGAGGCGCCACCGGCGAGCTGGAGGAAGCGGCGGCGTTCGGCGCGGCGCCGTTCGGTGGCGTCGAGGATGGCGTCGAGGTTCTTCTGGTCGATCATGAGGGCTGTCCCTGAAATCCGGATGAGGTGGAGCGAGGCGCGGGCGCGCCGTCAGCTCGCGGCAGACGTCTTGATCGTGCCGTTGACGCCGGCGGGGAAGAAGCCGCCGGCGGACACCGCGGCCCGGTTCAGATAGACGATGTTCAGCACCTGGCCGGGCGAGCGGCCGAAGGCGATGCCGTCGCCATCGAGGGGCGCGATATTGGCGACCTGCTGGCCGTTGACGGTGGTTGGGGCGACGCCCTGATCGAGATCGCTGCCGCCATCGAACGAGTCGCGCACGTTCGACAGCGCCTCGGTCGCGTTGATCAGCGACGGCGTGGTGAGGCCCTTGCGGTACAAGGTCGTGCGGATCATCGCACCGTGGTACGCCTCGACGGCAAGGATCCCGCCGACCGCTTCCTGGAAGGTCTTGTTGGCGAGAAGGCCCGTCGCGCCGCGATAGGCGGTGACGCCCAGATCCTCGAACAGGAAAGCTGCGAGGAGGAAATTGTCCTCGCTGGCATAGGGATCAAACGTCTGCCCGGTGCTGATCAGCCCCGCGGTGCGCGCGATGGTGCTGAACGGGCTGAGCGGCGTTGCGCTGAGATCGATCTGCGGCTGGGCGATCGCGACGGAGGGAAGCTGGGTGCGCAGAAAGCGCACGTGCGCCAGTTCGTTCGCGGCGATTTCCCGCGCGAACGAGGCGACCGCCGGATCAGTGAAGCTGACCTGGCGACCGCCAGTGGCGGCGCCCGCCGTTCCGGTGCCGCTGGTGTCAGCGCTGGCGAGCGGGGAGCCCGTGGTAGCGAAGGAATAGAAGTTCGCCTCGAGATATTCGAGGTTCAGCGCGAAGTTCAGCACGTCGACGTCGGTAATCGTCGTCTGCGCTGCGGCGGGGGTGGAAAGGGCGACGGCGCCCGCCCCGACCGCGGCAGCGCCAAGCGCGGCGGCGAAGAAGGCTCGACGATCCTCCCGCACGCGGGCCCGCGATTCCAGCGTCTCAAGCAATTGATCCGATTGCGACATCGCAGCATCCTTCCCTGAACTCGCGCCGACCGGCGCTGCACCGGACGGGCCTAGATCGTTTCGCTGTCCGTTTCCTGAACAAAATGACAGGCACGACGCAAGACGGAGCTACGAACGACAATCCGCAACGATCCGCCAGGGATTTTTTCGAAAGGCGGCGGGCGGGAGCGATCAGTTGCGCTGCGCGACCAGCCCGCGCGCAATCACCTGCGCCTGGATTTCCGCCGCGCCCTCGAAGATGTTGAGGATGCGCGCGTCGCACAGGATGCGGCTGATCTCGAATTCCAGCGCATAGCCGTTGCCGCCGTGGATCTGGAGCGCGGCATCGGCATTGCTCCACGCGGCGCGGGCAGCGAGCAGCTTTGCCATGCCGGCCTCGATATCGCAGCGCTTGCCCGAATCCTTGGCGCGCGCGGCGGCGTAGGTGAGTTCGCGCGCGGCGATGAGATCGACGAGGCTCATCGCGAGCTTGTCGGCGACGCGCGGGAAGTGGATGATCGCGCGGCCAAACTGCTGGCGATCGAGCGCGTAGGACAGGCCGAGTTCGAGCGCGCGGCGGGCGACGCCGACGGCGCGGGCGGCGGTCTGGATGCGCGCGCCTTCGAAAGTGCGCATCAGCTGCTTGAAGCCCTGACCCTCCTCGCCGCCGAGCAGCGCGTCGGCGGGGGCGACCATGCCGTCGAAGGAGAGCGCATATTCGCGCATCCCGCGATAGCCGAGCACCTCGATCTCGCTGCCCGACATGCCGGGTGCAGGGAAGGGATCGCCCTGCGTCCCGCGCGGTTTGGGGACGAGCAGCATCGACAGGCCGGCATAGCCCTTCGCATCCGGCAGCGTGCGGGCGAGCAGGGTCATGAGGTCGGAGCGGCTGGCGTGGGTGATCCACGTCTTCGTGCCGTCGATCCGCCACGTATCGCCATCGCGGCGGGCGCGGGTCTGCAGCGAGCCGAGGTCGCTGCCGACATCGGGTTCGGTAAAGACGGCGGTGGGCAGCACTTCGCCGCTGGCGATGCGCGGGAGCCACTGGGCCTTTTGCGCGTCGGTGCCCGAGCCGGCGATCAGTTCACCGGCGATTTCCGAGCGGGTGCCGAGCGAGCCGGCGCCGATCCAGCCGCGCGACAATTCCTCGGTGACGATGCACATCACGAGCTTGGAGAGGCCGAGGCCGCCGTAAGTCTCGGGAATACAGACGCCGAACGTGCCGAGGTCGGCCATCTTGGCGACGGTGGCGTCGGGGATCAGGTCGTTGGCGAGATGCCAGCCGTGGGCGTGGGGCAGGATTTCGGCATCGGTGAAGCGGCGGAACTGGTCGCGGATCGCGTCGAGCTCCGCGTCGTGGAGCGTTTCGCTGGGCCATTCGCCGGCGGCGAGCCGCTCGACCAGCGCGCGGCGATCCGCGGCGGCGTCGTGATCGAGAAGGTCGGCGCAGGCGGTCGCCAGCGTGCGAGCGGCGGCGGTGAGGCCGAGGTCGGCGGGGCGGAACAGTTCATTCTGGCCCATCGGCAGGCCACCCACGAGCTGAGCGATGCTTTCCTGAAAGGCGAGGCGGGCGACGAGGGCGTTGACCTCACCCTCGTTGCGATCGGCCCAGTCGGCCAACGCCTCCAGCGCAGCGACGGTGGTGGCGACCCAGGCGAAGCCGTGCGCTGCCCGTTGTTCCGTATCGATCGGCGCGGCGTCGAGCCGGGCCGCGAGGGCGGCACGGGCGTCGTCGCGATAGCGTTGCGCCGCCGCCAGTGCCCCCCCAAGCAAGCTCATGCGCGCGTCCTCACCGAAAGCCCCAGCATCAGGCGCGCTCGAAGACCGCGGCGATGCCCTGGCCGCCGCCGATGCACATCGTTTCCAGCCCATAGCGGCCGTCGCGGCGGACGAGTTCGCGCGTCAGGTTGGCGAGGATGCGGCCGCCGGTGGCGCCGATCGGGTGGCCGAGCGAAATGCCCGAGCCGTTGACGTTGAGGATCTCGTTACGGCTGTCGTCCTTGCTCCAGCCCCAGCCCTTGAGCACGGCGAGCACCTGCGGCGCGAACGCCTCGTTCAGCTCGACGAGGTCGATATCGTCCCAGCCGAGCCCGTTGCGGGCGAACAGGCGCTCGACCGCCGGGACCGGGCCGATGCCCATGCGCGAGGGATCGCAGCCGGCGGCGGCCCAGCTGTGGAACCAGGCGATCGGCTCCAGGCCCAGTTCCTCCAATTTGTCCTCGGCGACGACGAGGCAGGCGGCCGCGGCGTCATTCTGCTGGCTGGCGTTGCCGGCGGTGACGACGCCGCCCTCGATCGGACGCAGACGCCCAAGCGATTCAAGCGTGGCGTCGGGGCGGTAGCCTTCGTCGTGATCGAAGACGATCGCCTCGCCCTTCTTCTGCGGTACCGAGACGGGGACGAGTTCGTCGGCGAACAGGCCCTTTTCCCAGGCAGCGGTGGCGCGCTGGTGCGAGCGGACGGCGTAAGCGTCAGCCTCCTCGCGGCTGATGTCGTAATCCTTGGCGAGATTCTCGGCGGTCTCGATCATGCCGCTGATGACGCCGAAGCGTTCGACCGGCTGCGACATCAGGCGGCCGCGGGTGAGGCGGTCGTGGATCGTGAGGTTGCCCGAGCGCACGCCCTTGCGGATGTCGGTGGTGTAATGTTCGACGTTGGACATGCTTTCGCAGCCGCCGGCGACGACCACGTCGCTGACGCCGGTCTGCACCATCATCGCGGCGTCGATCACGGCCTGAAGCCCGGAGCCGCAGCGACGGTCGAGCTGATAGCCCGGCACCTCGATCGGCAGGCCGGCGGCCAGCCATGCCCAGTGGCCGATCGCGGGCGCCTCGCCATTGCCGTACCCTTGCGCGAACACGACGTCGTCGACGCGGGCAGGATCGATCTTGGTGCGCTCCATCAGCGCCTTCAGGATCGTCGCGCCAAGCTGGCCCGCGGTGAGCGAGGAGAGGCTGCCGCCGAACTTTCCGACGGCGGTGCGGATTGGGGCGACGATGGCGGCGCGGCGCAGGCCGGTGCTGGGGGTCATGATGGGATCCTAGTCTGAGGCGAACGGGACGGAAGGTTCATTCCGGGTTGCGGGGCGGGGCGGCGATGCCGGCATCGAACAGCCGCGCGATCTCACCCGATGACAGGCCGAGGGTTTCGGCGAGCACCTGTTCGCTGTGCTGGCCGTTGCGCGGCGCGGGAGCGGGTGGGCGGCGTTCCTCGCCCGGCAGCGTGGCGAAGGCACCGACCGCGGGATAGCGCGTGCCGCTGGGATCGTCGGCGGTGCCGAAGATCGGGTTTTCGGTGACGAGGCGGGGATCGCGCACCGCATCGGCCATGGTGCCGTAGGCGGAGTGGACGATGCCGCCGGCGTCGAAGGCGGCGGCTAGATCGGCATGATCGCGCGCGGCGATCGCAGCCTCGAACAGCGGAAACAGCGCATCGCGGTGGGTGAAGCGCAGGCCATCGTCCTTTGCGAAGCTGACGCCGCGTTCCGCCTCGACCCGCCCGATCGCGTCGCCGAGGTTCAGCGCGGCGACGAGGTTCGCCCACTGGCGATGGGTGACGGCGACGATCATCGTCCGCTTTCCATCGCGCGTCGTGAAATCTCGCCCGAACAGGCCGAAGACGGTGTTGCCCAGGCGCGGGCGGTCAGCGCCGGTGTCCATCACCTCGGCGATACCGCCGAGATTGGCGACGGTGCCGATTGCGACGTCCGACAAGGGCACGCGGATCTCGCCACCTTCGCCGGTGGCGTCGCGGCGGCGAAGCGCGGCCATCATCGCGAAGGCAGCATAGGCGCCGGTCAGCAAATCCCAGGCGGGGAGGACGTGGTTTACCGGGTCCGGACCCGGCCCGGTCAGCATCGGATAGCCGACCGCGTTGTTGACGGTATAGTCAAGCGCCGGGCTGCCGTCGGCCCAGCCCATCACGCGCACGGTGATGAGATCGGGGCGGCCCTGCGCCAGCGTCTCATGGGCGAGGAAGCCCTTTACCGGAAAGTTCGTGACGAACTGCCCGGTCGCGCGGACCAGCGCCTGAAGCAGCTCGCGCCCCTCCGGCCGGCCGAGATCGAGCGCGAGGCTCTTCTTCGCCCGGTTGAGGTTCTCCCAATAGAGCGAGTCGCCGTTTTGCGTGACCGGCCAGCGGCGGAAATCGGGGCCGCCGCCGATCTGGTCCACGCGGATAACCTCCGCCCCCATCTGCGCGAGATAGAGCCCGGCGGTGGGCGAGGCGACGAAGGACGACGCCTCGATCACGGTCAGGCCGGGGAGGAGGTTGTACATCTCAATTCACTCCGGCGTTGAACTCGCGCAGCATGTGCTTGGCGATCTGGAGCTGGAGGATCTGGGTGGTGCCTTCGTAGATGCGATAGACGCGCGCATCGCGGAAGAAGCGCTCCGCCTCATATTCGGCGAGATAGCCCGCGCCGCCGTATACCTGGACCACGCGATCGACGATCCGGCCGCATGCCTCGGAGGCGAAGACCTTGGCGGCAGCCGCCTTGCGCAGCACGTTCTCGCCAGCGTCGGCGCGCCGTGCGGCGTCTTCCAGCATCGTCGTCGCGGCGTAGATCTCGATATCACTGTCGGCCAGCATCTGCTGGATCAGCTGGAAATTGGCGATCGGCTCGCCGAACGCCTTGCGCTCGTTGGCGTAGCGGAGCGCCGAATCCAGCGCGCGCTGGGCATAGCCGATCGAGGCGGCGGCGACAGACAGGCGGCCGTTGTCGAGGCTCTTCATCGCGGTGATGAAGCCCTTGCCTTCCTCGCCGCCGAGCAGCGCGTCCGCGGGCAGGTGCACGTCCTCAAGGATGATGTCGGCGATGTGGCTGGCGGCCTGGCCCATCTTCTTGTCGGACTTGCCGACGCTGACGCCTGGCGTGTTCATGGGCACGATGAAGGCGGAGACGTGCGCGTTCTTCGGCAGCGGCTCCTTCGAGGTGCGCGCCATGATCAGCGCCACCTCCGCCTGCGGCGCGTTGGTGATGTAGCGCTTCGTGCCGTTCAGCACCCACCCGCCATCGCTGCTGCGGACCGCCATCGTCTGCATGCCGGCTGAATCGCTGCCGGAGCCTGGCTCGGTCAGGCCGAAGGAGGTGATCGTGCCGGCGGCGAGCTTGGGCAGCCATCCCTGCCGCTGCGCCTCGGTCGCGCCGTTCTTCATAGCCGAGGTGAACATGCCGATCGTGATCGAGATGATCGAGCGGAAGCACGGCATGGCATAGGCCAGTTCGCGGATCGTGCGCGTGTACTGGGAGATGTTCATCCCCGCGCCGCCATATTCCTCCGGGATGGTGATGCCGAACAGGCCCATCTCGCGCAGCTCGTCGATGATCTCGGGCGGGATGCAGTCGCTCTCGATGATGTCGCGTTCGGCCGGGATCAGCCGATCACGCACGTAGCGGCGCAGCTGATCGATGAACTGTTCGAACGTCTCGGCATCCATGCCGGGGTTGAGATTGGACATGGGCAGTGGCCTCAGATCGGATCGTAGGGGAAGACGTGGGCGGAGACTTCGTCGGCGCGGGCGAAGCTCGGGCGGAAGGAGGGGATCAGCTCGTCGGCGATCGACTGCGGCGTCCAGCCTTCCAGCTTCGTCATCGAGCGGATCGGGCGCGGCTTGGAGAAGAGCACGATCTCGTTCTTGCGCACCGCGAAGATCTGGTTGCTGACGTCCTTCGACAGATCGGAGGCGAGGAACGCGACCAGTGGCGCGATCTTGTCGGCGCTCATCGTCTGGAGGCGGGCGACACGCTCCTTGGCTTCGGGAGTTTCGGCCGGGATCGAGGCGGTCATGCGGCTCCACGCGAACGGCGCAATGCAGTTCGAGCGGACGCCGGCGCGCGCCATGTCGAGCGCGATCGACTGCGACAGGCCGATGATGCCGGCCTTGGCGGCGGAGTAATTCGCCTGGCCGATGTTGCCGATGAGGCCGCTGGTCGAGGTGAAGTGGACGAAGCTGCCGGACTGCTGCTCGCGGAAATAGGGCGTGGCGGCCTTGGAGACGTTGAACGCGCCGTTGAGGTGAACGTCGATCACCGCGCGCCAATCCTCATGGCTCATCTTATGCCAGATCGAATCGCGCAGGATGCCGGCGTTGTTCACCACCGCGTCGATGCGGCCGAAATGCTTCACAGCATCCTCGACGATCGTGGCGGCTGCGGCGGGATCGGCGACGCTGGCGAGATTGGCGACGGCCTTGCCGCCGGCGGCGATAATGTCCGACGCAGTCTGTTCGGCGGGGCCCGATTCGCCCCCTTCGCCGCCACCGCCGACGCCCGGATCGTTGATCACGACCGACGCGCCTTCACGGGCGCAGAGCAGGGCGATCTCGCGCCCGATGCCGCGCCCGGCGCCCGTGACCGCGACGACCTTGCCCTCGAGAATACCCGCCATTCCGCTCTCCTTGTTGCGCTTCGCGCTATCGCAGCGGGCGGCCGATTTCAACCGCGCTTCTTTCAGGCCGCCGCATTGTTTTTCAGAATACTGAAAGATAATGAAGGCGTGATGGATGCGCAGGTGAGATCGGTGAGCCACGCCTTTGCGATCCTGCGCCTGCTAGCGGATGGCGAGGCGCGCACCCTTTCAGAGATCGCGCGCGCCTGTTCGCTCAGCCCCTCGTCGTGCCTCGCACTGCTCAGGACGCTGGTGGCGGAGCGGGTGCTGATCGCCGCGGCGAGCAAGCGATATGCGCTGGCTCCGGCGTGGCGCGAGGGCGCGGCGCGCTGGGCCGATCCGCAGGCGCGGATGATCGCACTTGCCCAGCCGCAGCTCGACCGGCTCGCCCGCACGCTGGACGCGCCGGTGGGGCTATGGTGCGTCGTGCCGCGCGAGCGACTGCAGCTGATCGCCCTGGGAGAAAGCGGGGCGGCAACGCGGATCCACATGCAGGTGGGGCAGCGCCAGCCGATCGGCGGCGGCGCGACTGGGCGTGCGCTGGCGGCGGCGCAAGGCGTGGATCCAGCGCGGCTGGAGACGCGCTTCACCGCGGTTCGCTGGGAGCGGCCGCTGGAATTTGCCCTCTACCTGCAGCAGGTGAGCGACGCCGCGCAGGCGGGCTATGCCGTCGATGATCGCTACGGCCATGCCGGCGTGCGATCGATCGCCGTCGCGGTGCCGCGCACGGACCCGGCCTTGTGCCTATCGGTATCCTTCTTCGCCGATGCCGCACGCCACACAGATGCGGCGGTCGGTGCGGCGTTGCAGGAACTGGCGGCGCAACTGGCGCGGGGCTGAGGTGCCGCCGCGCCAGAGTGCCAGGAACTAGACGGAGGTCAGGCGGCCGCGACCTTGCTGGCGGCCTCGACTGCCTCGATCTCCGCTGCCTTCGCTTCGACCAGCTTCACGATATGGTCGATCATGCCCGCGTCCTGCACGTGGTGATCGGTGACGCCCGACAGATACACCATGTGCTTGCCGTTGCCGCCGCCGGTGATGCCGATGTCCGTCTCGCGCGCCTCGCCCGGGCCGTTAACGACGCAGCCGAGCACCGAGAGCGACATGGGCGTGCGGATGTGCTGGAGCCGTTCCTCCAGCGCCTGTACGGTGCGGATCACGTCGAAGCCCTGGCGCGCGCAGCTGGGGCAGCTGACTACGCGGACACCGCGATTGCGGATGCCGAGCGACTTCAGGATCTCGAAGCCGACTCGCACTTCCTCTTCCGGCTCCGCGGAGAGCGAGACGCGGATCGTGTCGCCGATGCCGAACCACAGCAGCGAGCCGATGCCGATCGCGCTCTTCACCGTGCCGCCGACGAAGCCGCCCGCCTCGGTGATGCCGAGGTGCAGCGGGCAATCCACCGCCTCGGCGAGCTGCTGATAGGCCGCGACGGCGAGGAACACGTCGGACGCCTTCACCGCCACCTTGAATTCGTGGAAATCGCGGTCCTGCAGCAGCTTGATGTGATCGAGCGCGCTTTCGACCAAAGCCTCGGGGCAGGGCTCGCCGTATTTTTCGAGCAGGTCCTTCTCGAGGCTCCCGGCGTTGACGCCGATGCGGATCGCGCAGCCGTTCGCCTTGGCGGCGTTGACGACTTCGTTGACGCGATCCGCCGAGCCGATGTTGCCCGGGTTGATGCGCAGGCACGCGGCCCCGGCGTCCGCCGCCTCGAGCGCGCGCTTATAGTGGAAGTGGATATCGGCCACGATCGGCACGCGGGCTGCGCGCACGATCTGCGGCAGCGCCGAGGTCGAATCGGTATCCGGGCAGCTGACGCGGATGATGTCGACGCCCGCATCCTCGCAACGGCGGATCTGATCGATCGTCGCGCGCGCATCGGCGGTCGGCGTGTTGGTCATCGTCTGAACCGTCACCGGCGCGTCGCCACCGACGGGGACATTGCCGACCATGATCTGGCGGCATTGGCGGCGCTGGATATCGCGCCAGGGGCGGAGGGACATGAAAGGCTTCCTAACGGCTTTGGCAGCGATATAGCGCCTTGCACCAATAAACGAAACAAAGGGCAGGATGATGACGTTTTCGCTGTACGACGCCGTGGTGCCGTCGAACCTCCAGATCCTGGGCGCGGTGGATGGGCTGATCGACAAGGCGGAAGCGTTCGCGGCCGAGAAGGGCATGACCCCGGAGGCGCTGATCGATGCGCGGCTGGCGCCGGACATGCTGCCGTTCGGATACCAGATCAAATCGGTGGCGGAGCATTCGATCGGCGGGATCGAAGGCGTGAAGAGCGGCAATTTCTCGCCAAGCCTGGCGGCATGGCCGACCGACTTCGCCGGGCTGCACCAGCGGATGCGGGATGCGATCGAGACGCTGAAGGGCGTGGATCGTGCCGAGTTCGACGCACTGGCTGACCGTGACACGCAATTTTCGATGGGCGAGCTCCGCATGCCGTTCACCGGCGCGCAGTTCCTGCTCTCCTTCTCGCAGCCCAATTTCTACTTCCACGCCACGACCGCATACGGGATCCTGCGGGCGCAGGGCGTGAAGCTGGGCAAGCGAGACTTCCTGGGGGCGCTGCGCATCAAGCGGTGACGCGCGCCGCGACGGCAAGCATCGATTTCAGCAATGTTTTGTCATCATCGGTGGCGCTATAGCGGCCGCCAATGAACGACCCTGTACCCGACACGCGCCACTATGGTCTCGATTGGCTGCGGATTGGTGCGTTCGGGCTGCTGATCGTCTACCATGTGGCGATGGTGTTCGCGCCATGGCCGTGGGTGGTGAAATGGCCCGAGACGTTCCCGTCGCTGATCGTGCCGATGGCGCTGCTGACGCCGTGGCGGATACCGTTGCTGTTTGTCGTATCGGGCTTTGCGACGCGGCGGCTGATCGCCCGCATGCCGAGCATCGGCGCGTTCGCGCAGCAGCGCAGCCTGCGCCTGCTGGTGCCGCTCGCGTTCGCCATGCTGGTGCTGCTGCCGCCGGAGCTTTGGGTGCGGGTGCGGCTGGCCGGCGATCCTGATGGCCTCGCGACCTATTGGCTGGGCGGTTACTGGAGCCCCCTGGCGCATTACGGCCGCAGTTTCCCGCAGTGGGAGCATATGTGGTTCGTGGTGTACCTATGGGCGTACACCATGGTGCTCAGTGCGCTGCTGGCCAGAGTGGATGCCGGGCGAATCCAGGGGTGGTTCGAGCGGCTGACGGTAGGGCGCCGGATGATCTGGGTGCCGATGCTGGCGCTGGCCGGCGCGAAGATCGCGCTGATGTTCGTGGTGCCGGAAACTCAGGGGCTGACGACCGATTGGGCGGGACATGCGGGATACCTGCCGCTGTTCCTTTTCGGCTTCGCGCTGGGCGGCTCGGCGATGCTGTGGCGTGCGATCGGGCGGCACTGGGCGGGCGCGCTCGTCATCGCGGCGGCCTGTTCGCTGCTCGTGATCTTGGTGGAGCTGCATTACCAGGGGGCCGACGTGCCGGGGCATGCGCTGATGGCGGCGGATCGCGCGGCGCGGCTTGCCATGGCCTGGGGCGTGATCGTCGCGCTGCTGCGGCTGGCAGACGTGGTGCTGAACCGGGATAACCCGGTACGCGTGCCGCTCGCGGAAGCGGTATTCCCGGCGTATCTGATCCATCACCCCGTCCTGGTGGTGCTCGCCTGGGCCGCGTCCACATGGGGGCTGAGCGCGGGTGCCGGCTTCGTCTTCCTGTTGAGCGCGACCGCCGCCGCTTGTGCTGCCTGTTACGTCATCGGGCGCGATGTCGCGTGGCTGCGGCCGCTGATCGGTCTTGCGCCGGCGAAACCCCGGCCGGCGCGGCGCCTGGCCTAGCGGTATCCGCCCTTAAGCGAACCTGCTACGAGCCCGGCGATGCAGCGGCATTATGGTCTGGACTGGCTCCGCATCGGGGCGTTCGCGATCCTTATCCTCTACCATATCGGCATGGTCTTCGTGCCCTGGGGCTTTCACGCCAAGCTGGCGACGGAGCAATGGGTGACCATCCCGATGATGCTGTCCAACCCGTGGCGATTGTCGCTGCTGTTCCTGGTGTCTGGCTATGCCAGCCGGGCGCTGTGCGTGCGGCATCCGGGGCCATGGCCGTTCGTACGCAATCGCACCGCGCGGCTGCTGATCCCGCTGATCTTCGGCATGGCAGTGATCGTGCCGCCGCAGCCATGGGTCGAACTGGTGACCCAGCATGGCTGGGCGGGCGGCTTCCTGGCGTTCTGGAGCCACGATTATTTCGTGTTCCGCCGCGTCGACGGCATCGCGCTGCCGACGTGGAACCACCTGTGGTTCGTCGCCTATCTGTGGGTTTACACGTTGGTCTTCACGGCGGTGCTGGCGATCACCCCACGCGGGGTACGAGCAGCGGCGCAGCGGGGGTTCGAGCGGTTGTTCGGCGGCGTCGGCGCGCTGATCCTGCCCATGGCGTGGCTGATGCTGGTCAGCGGCGTGTTGTTCCCGGGTGCGCGCGAGACGCATGAGATGATCGGGGACTGGGTGGCGCATGCGACCTATTTCCCGATGTTCGCGCTGGGATACGCCATGGCCGGCAGCGAGCGGATGATCGCCACCTTCGCGCGCTGGTGGAAGGTGGCGGCATTGGCCGCCCTGCTGGCGTTCCTAACGGTGGCGGCGATCCAGATCGTCTTTGCCGGCTACCGCGTGACGCCGCGGCCGTTTGGCACGATCTTCAGCCTGGCGCGCGGGGTGCAGGGCTGGATGACGATCGCCGCGCTGATTGGCGTCGCGGAGACTTATTGGAACCGCGACCACCGCTGGCGGCCGATGCTGACCGAGGCGGTATTCCCCTTCTACATCATCCACCAGACGATCATCGTCGTCGTCGCTTACTGGCTGATGCCGCTGGGGCTTTCCGGCGGCGCGGAGTTCGCGATCCTGGTCGCGGCGACGGTGGCGGGATGCTGGGCCTTCTACCTTGCCGGACGCGAAGTGATGTGGCTGCGCCCGTTGATCGGCCTGCGGCTGCACCGGGCCAGCGCCGCTGTGCCGCCCCGCCCCGCGATCATCTGACGCGGCGAGGGGCGGGGCGGGCGCGCTGTCACTCGCGGAAGGCGCGTTCCGACAGGCGGGTGATCGGCGTCAGGATGTATTGCATGACGGTGCGCGGATCGCCGAGCAGATTGACCTCCGCCGTCATGCCGGTGCCGATCGGGAGCAGCTTGCCGGTGCGGCGATCGAGCAGCCCTTTCGTGTCGGTCCGCACGAAGACGTTGTAATAGCTCATCTGCGTGCGCTCATCGACGATTGCGTCGGGCGAGATCGATTCCACCTTGCCATCGATCCAGCCGTAGATGGCACTGTCATAGGCAGTGATGTTGATCCGCGCATGCTGCCCGGTGCGCACGCGGGCGATATCCTGCGGCATCACCCGTGCCTCGACCAGCAACGTATCGCGGCTTGGCGACAGCTCGACGATCGGCGCGCCGGGGGCGACGGCGGCCCCGACCGTGGTGACGATCACGCGGTTGATCCGGCCGGCGAGCGGCGCGCGAACGGTCGTCCGCTCGAGCCGGGCGGCGAGCGCCGGGATGGTCGAGGCGCGTGCGGAGAGATCGGCCTGGGCGCGGGCAAGCTCGTCCGCCGCTTGGGCGCGCCAATCCTGCCGTGCCTGGGCGAGGCTAGCCTGTGCCTCCGCGACGCCCGCCTGCGAGCGTGCCAGAGCGGCCGCTGCCTGCGCGGCTTCGCTGGCGGCGACGGCGGCGGCGCTGCTCGACTGGGTGAGCGACAGGCGCGGCTCGATACCCTTTTCGACCAGCGGCTTGATGGTGGCATATTCCACCTCGCGCGCCTCCCGCGCGCTCTGCTTGGCGGCGAGCGAAGATTGCGCTTCCGCCACGGCGCGGCTGGCCTGAACGCCGCGCGCGGCATAGGTGCCGGTGATGCCGGCGAGCTCCTGCATCCGCGCGGCGTGGAGCGCCTTCTCGATCTCGATCTGCTCGGCGACCACGGCGTTGGTGGCCGGCGGATAGACCGGCTCGCGGCCGAGCACCTCGGCCTTCAGGCGGGCGATCTTGGCGAGGAGCGCGCCAGTCTGCGCTTCGCCAGAGCCGAGTTCGCCGCCCATAGCGGTGGGATCGAGACGGACGAGCGGCTGGCCGGCGCGCACGACCTGGCCGGTCCGAACCAATATCTCCTTCACGATGCCGCCTTCGAGGTTGGAGACGACCTGAAGCTGCGAGCTGGCGATCACGCGGCCATTGCCGCGCACGGTGCGATCGAGCGTCGCCCAGGACGCCCAGATGACGAAGATGACGAAGAAGGCGAGGATCGCCCACAGAAGCACGCTGGATGCCTGGCGCGGCTTGATGCGCGCGGCGAACTCCTCAAGCTGACTGGGATGATCGGCCGATGCCAGTTCGACCGGTGCGGCGGCTGCGGCAGTAGCGTGCGGAATAGCTGCTTGGGACATGGCTCAGGCCACCTTGGGTCGGGTAAGCTGCTGCATCACCTGATCGCGCGGACCATCCATGACGATCTTGCCGCGATCCATGACGATGACTCGCTGGACGAGCTGAAGCAGCGGCTGGCGATGCGTGACGAGCACCATCGTTCGGCCCTGCACCTCGCCTTGCAAACGGTCGATCAGCGCCTGTTCGGTTTGCGCGTCCATGCTGGCGGAGGGCTCGTCGAATACCAGCATCGACGGGCGCCCGGCTAGCGCACGGGCAATGGCGATCGACTGCCGCTGACCGCCCGACAGGCCCTCACCGCGATCGGCCAGTTTCAGATCATAGCCGTTGGCGAGCTGCCCCATGAACTGGTGCGTGCCGGAAAGCTCGGCGGCGCGCAGCACCTCCGCATCGTCGACCCCGGAGCGGCCGAGGCTGATGTTCTCGCGCACGGAGCCCGTCATCAGAACGCTGTCCTGCATGGCGACCCCCATCTGAGCGCGGAGCGTAGCAGGATCGATCTGGCGCAGGTCCGTGCCGTCGATCATCACCAGCCCGTCGGCGGGCGGATAGAGGCCGAGGATCAGCCGGGTGATCGTCGACTTGCCCGAACCCACCCGGCCGAGCAGCGCGACGCGCTCGCCCGGCTGGATCGTAAAGGAGATCCCCTGCAGCGCCGGCTCCGACGCGCCGGGATAGCGGAAGGACACGTTGCGGAACTCGATTCGGCCGGCAATCCGCGCGAGCTTGAGCGGCTCGCCCGCTGGCCCCTCGCTCGGTTGCTCCATCATCGCATTGATCTGGCGATAGGCTGTGCGCGTGGCAGAGAGGCGGCCGAGCAGCTGCGAGATGGTGGTGAGCGGCGCAATGGCGCGGCCCGACAGCAACGAGCAGGCGATGAGGCCACCCGAGGTGAGTTCGCGCGCGGCGATGAGGTTCACGCCGACGATTACCACCGCGGCATAGCTGACCGTGCTGGCCGACCCCGCGACCGTAATCGCAATGGCGGAGATGAGCCGCTGGCGCAGCGAGGATTCGGATTGCTGCCGAACGGCGGTGAGCCAGCGGCGCGACAGCATCGGCCCGGCGCCCGATGCCTTCACCGTCTCCAGCCCGCCGATCGTCTCGACCAGCACCGCCTGCTTCGACAGCCCTTCGCGCATCGTCTGCGCGGTGAGCCGCTCAAGTGCCGGGTTGGTGGCCCAGGCGGTGAGAAGGACGAGTGGAATGATGACGAGGAGGACGATCACCAGCTTGCCGCCGATGATCCAGATGACGATCACGGTGAGGAGCAGGAACGGCAGATCGACCAGCGCGGACATGGTGGCCGAGGCGAAGAAATCGCGCAGCGCCTCCAGCTCGCGCATCATGCCGGCGAGCGCGCCGGTGGAGCCCTGTTTGTGATCGAGCCGGATCGCCAGCAGCTTCGCGAAGACCCGTTTGCCCACCTCGTAATCAATGTCCGCCCCGGCTACGTCGACGAAATAGGAACGCAGCATCTTCAGGAGAAAATCGAAGATGATGACGATGCCGAAGCCGATCGACAGCGCGACCAGGCTGGACATGGCGTTGTTCGGGATGACGCGATCGTAGACGACCATCGAGAACAGCGACGTGACGAGGCCGAAGATGTTGATCAGCACTGCGGCGGCGGCGACCTTGAAATAGGTCTGCCGGTTTTCAAGCATCGGCTCGAGCAGCCAGGCGGCAAAGCGCTTCTTCGGTTCGGGAACGAGCGTGAAATCGCTCATGGCTGGCGTCCTTGGACTGGATCGGTGATGCCAAGTGTCGGGAGCAACTGCCCGGTCTTGGAAAGCAGAACGTAGCGGGAGGCGTCGAGCTCGGTGACGGCCTGGAGATAGCCGACGGCCGTCTCGAAATAGCTGTCCTCCGCGCCAATCACGTCGAACAGGGTGCCCGACGCGACGCGGAAGCGCTCGGCGATGGAATCGCGGGAGCGGCGGCTGGCGATATAGGTCGCCTCCAGCGCGGTGCGCTGCTCTTCGAGCGCCTGAACATCGGACCAGGCGATTTCAGCGTCACGCGCGGCCTCGATCGAGACCCGATCGGCGCGTGCCTCGGTTGCGCGGGCGCGGGCCTGCGCCTGTTGCGCACGTTCCTCGACACCGCCCCACAAACGTTGGCGCAACGTGAGGCGGGCGCGCACGTCATAATCGCGCGGCGTTTCGTAGATGCCGTAGCGGCCGGTATCGAGGCCGGCGGAGAGAGTGGGCAGACGATCGGCACGCGCCGCCCTGGCATCGTTGCGTGACGCCTCCGCCAGCGAGCGGGCTGAGCGCACCGCCGGCACGTCCACCGCCTGTGCGACAGCAAGATCCTTGCTGACGGCAGCCTGGCCGACGAACGGCGCGCGGGCCAGCCCGAGCGGGGGCGGCGTGCCGGTGAGCGACTGGAAGCGCGCGGTCGCCTGCGCCTCGATCCGTCGGAAGCGGGCAAGCCGCGCGTCGGCCGAAGCGATATAGCTGTCGACCCGCGCGATATCCGCCTCTGCCGAGACTCCGCGCCGGATCCTCTCCTGCACCATCACGCGCAGCTCACGCTGGCTGGCGGCAAAGGCGGTGGAGAGGGCGACAAGCGAACGATAGGTGAAGACGTCGTACCAGGAGGCGAGCGTCTGCAGCGCGATGCGGTCCTGCGCGCCGAGAATGTCCGTCTCCGCTGCGCGCAGCCGATCGCGGGCGGCGCCGATCCGGGCGTTGGTGCTGCCCCCGTCGAGCAGTAGCTGATCGACATTGAGCAACTGATCGGTGCGGTGGCCGGGGCGCGCCTCCTCGATCACGTTCTCGATGTTGTTGCCGAAGTTGCGCGACAGCACCTTATAGCTGGTGATGGTGAGATCGACCGTCGGGCGACGTGCCGCCTTGGCTTCACCGAGGGCGGCGCCGGCCTCGTCGCGGGTCGCCTCCGCCTCAGTCGCCTCCGGGGCACGGGCGATCGTCTCCGCGACGATCTGCTGCATCAGTGCAGTCGGCGCGGTGGTGCGCAGGAGCGCGATCAGCGGATCATCGGTGGCGCGGATCCGCATCGGATCCCCGCTGTGCGCGGGCAGCAGCGGGGTCGCGCGCGGCGCGTTATTGAAAGATCGAGCGGCAGTCTGTGCGGCGACGGGCACAGCAAGCCCCGCCACCGCGAACCCTGTGGTAGCGGCGCACAACACACCTCTGCACCCAACAACCGGGAACAAAAACACGGCGCCCCCCGCGGACAAGCAAATGCTCTATTCCGCGCCGTGGCAGCCCCCCGCCCGTGTTACGAGAAGATATGCATCCGGGATGGTTACGTTACTGGCCGAACACACCGGTTCTATAGAGAAGGGTAATAGCGACACGCCGATTACGTGGATCGCCGGGATCGGCGGCAATCATCGGTTCACGATCCGCGACACCTTCGATGCGATGGAAGCGGCTTTCCGGAATGCCGCCAAGCGCCAGCCGCCGCCTAGTCGCCTCGGCGCGGCCGGTGGCCAGCATCCAATTGTTCATCGCGCGCGGATCGCCATAGGGAAGGCTGTCCGTATGGCCGCGGATCATGATCGGATTCTGCGTGGCGCGGATCCCTTCGGCCACCATGCCGATCAGCGCTGAGGCATCACTTTCGAGCGTCGTCGTGCCGAGCGCGAACATCGAGTAATTGGCGTCGTCGACCAGATCGATGCGCATGCCGGCGGGCGTCATCGTGAAGCGGATGTGCTTGGCGAGCGCGGCGAGCGATTTTCGCTCCTTCAGCTGCTGTTCGACCTGCTGCTTGAGCTTGGCGAAGTTGCGCTTGTCCTCCGCAGCAACTGACGTCGGACTGCGCAGTGATCCCTTCTTGCCGGTTCCCATGTCAGGCCCGCCGGCACCATCGGCGCGCGAGACGATCGTGGGCATACGTGAATTACCCTCGTATGGGCCGGTCTGTTGCTGTGAGGTCGCCGATTCGCCGCCAAGCAGTCCGGTGCCGCCCACGCCGAGGGAGCGGGTGTTGATGACCGTCGGCGCGAAATAGTCGGCGATGCCCTTGCGCTGTTTCTCCGTAGTGGCGCCGAGCAGCCACATCAGGAGAAAGAACGCCATCATCGCGGTGACGAAATCGGCATAAGCGACCTTCCAGGCGCCGCCGTGATGGCCGCCATGCCCTTCGACATAGACCTTCTTGACGATGATCTTGGGCGGCTGGTTGCTGCCATGGGGTGCGCGCGCGGCCATGGCTTACTTGCCCCGCAGGCCGTCGAACACCTCGGCAAAGCCGGGCTGGTTGGTGTGGGCGATGCCCGAGCGCGCGGCCTCAATCACCAGCGGCTGCGGATGGCCGTGGAGCGAGGCGATGATGATCTGCTTCACCACGTGATAGATCGCCGCATCGGCATCGATCACCTGCTTCAGCCGCGAGGCGAGCGGGCTGACGATGCCATAAGCGAGCAGCACGCCAAGGAACGTGCCGACGAGCGCGGAGCCAATCATGCCGCCGAGCACGGTTGGCGGCTGATCGATCGAGCCCATCGTCTTCACCACGCCCAGCACGGCGGCGACGATGCCGAGCGCGGGGAGCGCATCGGCGAGCGAGGTCAGCGTGGTGTGCGGCCCCTCCACCTCGTGATGGTGGGTCTTGATGGCGTTATCCATCACTTCCTCGACCGCGTGCACGTCGAGCGTGCCGGAGGAGACGACCACCAGGCGCAGCGTGTCGGACACCAGATTGACCAGCGTGTGATCGGCCAGCAGGCGGGGATATTCGGCGAAGATCGCGGAGGATTTGGGATCCTCGACATGCGGCTCCAGCGCGATCGGGCCTTCCATGCGCAGCATCTTCATCAGCTTCGACACGAGGAAGATGACGTCGAGATAATCCTGCTTCTTGTACTTCGGGCCCTTGAACACCTTGGCGAGGCCGCCGCCGACTGCCTTCAGCTCCTTGCCCGAATTGCCGATGATCAGCGCGCCGGCAGCGGCGCCGCCGATGATCAGCATCTCGTGCGGCAGGGCGTGGAGCACCGGGCCCAGCGATCCGCCCGTGAAGGCAAAGCCGCCGAAGACCATGGCGATAAGAACAACAAGGCCGATGGCGGCGAACATCTTTATCCCCGGACGCTACATAAGGTGCTATCTGTAAAACGACCGGCCGGGCGATTTCTTTACCGCAAAAAGTGCCTCCCGCGGAGGCGGGCGGCCGGCCTCAGCGCAGATAGTCGAACACCGACAGGCTGGAGAGCTTGGAGAAGCTCGCCTGCGTCGCTTGCAGGATCGTCATGGTCTTTTGCAGCTGGACGATCGTCTCGGTCGGGTCGGCATCCTCGATCTCGGCGCGGGCGAGTTCGCGGTCGTCGGCGCTGGTCTTGAGCTGGGCGAGCTGCAGGTCGACGCGCACCTCACGTGCGCCGAGCGACGTCTGCATCGCCGTGACCTGATCACCGATCGTGCCAAGCGTATCGACCGCGCTGTCGGGGATCGGTTCGTCGGCGCGCAGCGCGGCGATGATCGCGGCCATGGCGGTGCCGAGGTCGTCGCCGTCCTTCACCGCCAGGAATTCGCGGGCGTTGACGGTCACCTCGACACTCTGGCCGTCGCCGATCGGGATCGCCGCCGCCTCGCCATCGGCAAAGGTCAGCGCGCCGGCGGCACCCGTCGCGACGGCCGTACCGTCGTCCTTGCCGCCGAACAGCGGCAGACCACGGGCATCCTTGCCGTTCGCCAGCGCGACGATCGATTCCATGATGCTGTCGAGCTCGGTCGCGATCACTTGCTTGGCGGCGGGGGAGTTGGTGCCGTTGCGAGCCTGGATCACCAGTTCGGACGCACGCTGCAGCCGCTCGGTCATCGAGGAGAGGTTGGTGCCGGCCTGCTGCAGCGTCGCCTGGGCGAGCTTCACATTGGCGGCGTCCTGCGTGCCATCGGCGTTGGCGCGGTTGATCACCTGCAGCCGCTGATAGCCCACGCTGTCGTCCGACGGAGCGAGCAGCTTCTTGCCGGTCGCGACCTGTTCGTTGAGCCGGTCGAAATCCGCCTGCAATTTCTGCATCGATGCGGTCGAGCGGTTGTAGAACAGGTTGGTGGAGAGATTGACGCTCATCAGCGGATATCCAGCAACGTCTGGAACGTGTCGCGGGCGATCGAGATGACGCGGCTCGACGCCTGATAGGCTTGCTGGAAGCGCAAGAGGTCGACCGCCTCGCGATCGAGATCGACGCCCGAGATCGTGTCGCGCGCGGCGATCGCGCCGTCATGGATCGCGCTTTGCGCATCGGCGACGACGCCGCGTGCCTGAATCGCGGCGGCGTTGGTCGCGACCATGTTGCCGATCGTGCCTTCGAAGCGCGCATTGTCGCGCAGCGTTTCGAGCGCGGCGAGATTGCCGTTGCCGCGGGTCCCCTCATCCGGTGCCGCCGCGGCGATCTCGCGCGGGTCGGTCATCGTCATGGTGATATCGGTGGGAGAGGCGCCGACAGCGAACATCGGCGCACCGGCGCCATTGTCGAGCGTGCGACCGCCCGCCTGCACCGCATTGACGCCATCGACGAATTGGGTGGCGAGTTCGGCGAGCTCGATCCGCGCGCCCGCGATGCGCTGCGCACCATCAACGATCCCGCCCAGCGCGCCGCCCTGAGGCGACACCACTGATACGGTGTCGCCGTTGGTGACGGCAAAGGCGACCGCGCCTTGCGCATTGCGCGCGTAGCTGACGGTCGCGACCTGGTTCCCACTGACGAGCGTCGTGCCGGTACCGCCGCCGGCGCGCACGGTGGCGCGGCCGGCCGCGTCATAGCTGGCGGTGATGTCGACCAGGCCGCTCATCTCTTCGAGGAGGGCGTCGCGCTGGTCGGCGAGATTCACGGCGGCGTTGGTGTTGGGCGTGACGCGGCTCAGCCCGTCATTCACCTTGGCGAGCGCGGCCGACAGGCTGTTGAGATCAGCGACCGCGCCGTCGGCGGTCGCATCGAGCTCCGCCATGGCATTGGCGAGCGCTACGCCGGTGGCGGTGAAGGAGGCGGCGACGGCATTCGCCTGTTCCAGCATCACCGCGCGCGGCGCGGTGGCAGTGGGGTCGGCGGCAACGCCCTTTGCGGCGTTGAAGAAGGCGGTGAGCCGCCCTTCAAGCCCGGCGCCGGTCAACGAGGACTGGATCCGGTCCATCCACACGCCGCCAGCCTGGGTGCGCGCGAGGTCGGCACCGGCGGTGCGCACGGCGGCGGCCTTGAACTGGTCAGCGGCGCGGGTGACGCCAGTGACGAAGACGCCGTGGCCGGTCGCGCGGCCCGTCGTGCCCGACGCGCTGCTGATCTCCGTCGTCGTGATCGTCCGGCGCGAATAGCCCGTGACCCCGGCATTGGCGATGTTCTCCGACACCACGCCAAGGGCGGTCTGATTCGCGCGGACGCCCGATGCGCCGATGGAAAGAAGGTCGCTCACGCGGGCCTTGTGGATCAGTCGTAGTTAAGGCGGGGTTGAGGCGCAGGCGTTGGTTCCGCATCTTTTTGGCCGACGTTCTGATTTTCGGCGCTTGTGGCGGAAAGGCCACGCGACAGGAATTCGGCCATCGCCTTGCCGATGCCGAGCGGCGTGTGCTGCGCCATCTGCTGCACCATTTTCTGGTCCTGCATGTCGCGGAAGGTGTCGATCGCCTGGCTGTCGAACAATGGCTCGGCAAGCTTTGCCGCGCGCATCGATTTCAGCATCATGCCGGTGAACACCGCCTCGAACTGCTCCCCGGCGGCCTTCAGGTTTTCGCTGGAAGCCTCACGCTTCAGGCCCGAGTCGATGCCGGTGGTTCCGGAAATGCGGCCGATCGGGGCGGCGGCAATCTGCGTCGGCCCGCTCACAGGACGATCAACTCGGCCTTGAGTGCGCCGGCTTCTTTCAGCGCCTCGAGGATGGCGACGAGGTCTGCCGGCGAAGCGCCGATCGCGTTCACGGCCTTGACGATGTCGGCGAGCTTGGGGCCGGGGGCGAGGAGGAACATCGGGCGATGCTCCTCATCCACCGCAACACCCGATTTCTGCTCCCGCGCGGTCTGGCCCTGGCTGAACGGCGCGGGCTGGCTGATGCGCTGATTCTCGTCGATCCGCACCGTCAGCTTGCCGTGCGTCACGGCGGCGGGGCCGACGCGCACCGCGGAATTGATGACGACCGTGCCGGAGCGGGCGTTGACGATGACCTTGGCGGGCGGCTCTGCCGAGACGACGTCGAGGTTCTCAATCGTCGACATCAGCGTCGCGCGCACGTCGGCACCGACCGGTGCGCGCACCGCGACCGACACGGCGTCGACCGCCTGCGCCACGCCGAAGCCGAGACGCTGGTTGATCGCCGCGGCGACATTCTGCGCGGTGGTGAAATCCGCGCGCTGGAGATTGAAGGTGAGGTTGGGCGAATCGGCAAAGCCGGTCGCAACCGCGCGCTCCACCGTGGCGCCTTCGGGGATGCGGCCGGTCGAGGGCGTGTTGACGACGATCTGCGACCCGTCCTTGCCCTCCGCGCCGAGCCCGCCGACGGCGAGGTTGCCCTGCGCCATGGCGTAGATCTGGCCATCGGCACCGAGCAGCGGCGCCATGATCAGGCTGCCGCCGCGCAAGCTTTTCGCCTTGCCCATCGAGGAGACGGTGATGTCGATCCGCTGGCCGGGCTTCGCAAAGGCGGGAAGCTCGGCCGTGATCATCACGACCGCGGCGTTCTTCAGCCCCTGATTCGCATTGGGCGGCAGTTGCAGGCCGAAGCGCGAGGCGACCGCCTTCATCGATTGCACGGTATATTCGAGATTGTCGTCGCCCGTGCCGGGCAGGCCGACGACCACGCCATAGCCGGTGAGCTGGTTCGACCGGATGCCCTGGAACCCGCCGAGATCCTTGATCCGGTCGGCCGAGGCGGGCGCCGCAACGCACAGCGCCGCGATCAGCAGCGCAGGGAGGGCGAGAAGGGTGCGGAACATGGTCATGATGCTCGCTTCTGGGGCAGGCGTGGTTAATTCGGCGCTAAATGGCGGCGGTCAGAACGGGCTGACGACCTGGAAGAACCGGCTGAGCCAGCCCTGCCGCCCGGCGCGTGCGACATCGCCTTTGCCGGTATAGGCGATCTGGGCATCGGCGACGCGCGTCGACGCCACGCGATTGTCGCGGTCGACGTCGGCGGTGCGCACCAGCCCCTTGATCTGGATGAATTCGTCGCCGCGGTTCAGCGTCACGCGCTTCTGCCCCTGCACCAGCATGGTGCCGTTGGGATAGACCTGCGCCACGGTGACCGAGATTTCGCCCGACAGCGAATTGGCCTGGCCGGCGGTGCCGGTACCGTTGAAGTTGCGATTGCCGCTGACGCTGGCGTCGCTGGTGTTGAACAGGTTGAGCGGGCCGGTGGTCGGCGGGGTGATGCCGAAGCCGCCGCCGGAGTCGAGCTTCGACGTCGACGACTTGGACGCTGCGGTGCGTTCCACCAGGACGATCGTCAGCGGGTCGCCGACGCGGCGCGCGCGCCAGCCCTCGTGGAGTGCGGCATAGCCGTCCGCCGCCTGGAAAATCGCGCCGGTCGCCGGCGCCGGCGCCGAGGCGACGGGGAGGGGATGGACGGCGGTGAAATCCTCCGCCGGCGCCTTCTTGCCGAACAGGCCAGCGTGCGCGGGCGCGGCGAGGAGCGCGGCGCTGCACAGCGCGGCGGCGAGCGGGAGCGTGCGGGACGTCATGGCCGGTCAGTCCTCAGATGTTCTGATTGACGTATTTGAGCATTTCGTCGGTGGCCGAGATCATCTTGGAATTGACCTCATAGGCGCGCTGCGTCTCGATCATGTCGACGAGTTCCTCGACGACGTTGACGTTGGACGCCTCCAGCATGCCCTGGCGGACCTTGCCGCGGCCGTCCTCACCGGGAACGCCCATGTTGGCGGTGCCCGACGCGGCGGTTTCGACGAGGTAATTGTCGCCGATCGACTGGAGCCCGGCGGTGTTGGGGAAGCTGGCGACCTGGATCTGACCGAGGTTGGATGATTCCGCTTGGCCGGGGATCGTCGCTGACACCGTGCCGTCCATGCCGATGGTGATCGCGGTGGCATTCTCGGGCACGTTGATGCCCGGCATCACCTGATACCCCTCGGAGGTGACCAGCAGGCCTTCGGGCGAGCGCGAGAAATTGCCGGCGCGGGTGTAGCCGAGCTGCCCGCCGGGCAATTGCACCTGGAAATAGCCGTCGCCGTCCAGCGCCATGTCGAGGCTGTTGCCGGTGGTGGCGAGCGAGCCCTGCGTGTCAATCCGCGCCGTGCTTTGTACGCGAACGCCCGTGCCCAGGTTCAGGCCGGTCGCGTACTTCGTTTCCTGCGTCGACTGCGCGCCGGGCGCGGTGATCACCTGATAGCTCAGCGTCTCGAACGCGGCGCGATCACGCTTGTACCCGGTGGTATTCACGTTCGCGAGGTTGTTCGAGATCACCCGCATGCGCGTATCCTGGGCGTCGAGCCCGGTGCGCGCGATGTGCATGGCGGCGGTGGTCATGGTCTAATTCCTTCTAATCGCGCGCGGGGCTTAGCCGGGCATCCGCATGACGGAGGCGGCGCCTTCGTCCATGGTCTTGGCTTCCTTCAGCAGGTTCGCCTGGACCTCGTAGCTGCGCTGGTTCTCGATCATGTCGACGAGCACTTGGGTCATGTTGACGTTACTTTGTTCGAGCGTGCCGGACGCGATCTTGGCGTCCATGTTCTCGGGCAGCACGCCGCCGCCGCGCACGTGCATCAGATTGTCGAGGCCCTTCACCGTCGACGAGCCGCGGTCCGACACCAGCTTCAGCTTGTCGATCACGGTGACGTCGGTGGCGTCGCCGCCCTGCGGCACGATCGAGATCGAGCCGTCGGAGCCGATCGAGAGCGAATTGTACGGCGGAATGGTGATGGGGCCCCCCGACCCCATCACCAGGTAACCGTCGCCCGTCTGCAACGTGCCCGATGCGGTGACGGTCAAGTCGCCGCGGCGCGTATAGGCTTCGGTGCCGTCGGGCGCCTGTACCGTCAGCCAGGTGTCGGCATCGGTCAGCGCCACGTCGAGATTGCGACTCGTCTGGATCATCGCGCCGACGCTGCGGTCGGCATCGGTGACTTCCTGCGCGGCCGGCGCGCGCGCATCGAAGCGTGCGCCGCCGCCCTTCAGTTCGATCCGGTCGAACACCACGCGATCGGCACGAAAGCCGGTCGTGGAGGCATTTGCCATGTTGTTGGCGATGGCGGCCTGCGCCGCCATGTGCGCCTTGAGGCCCGTCGCCGCCGTATAGACCAGCTTGTCCATGGTTCGATCGATCCAAAGGTGTTCCGTCCACGCCGAAGCGCAAACGGAACACAGCAAGAGTCAGGCCAGAATCACGCGCGGATGTTGAAGATCGTCTGCGAGATCTGGCTGGAGGTATCGAGCGCCTTGGCGTTCGCCTGGAAGTTGCGTTGCGCAGCGATCAGCTCGACCAGCTCCTCGGTAATGTCGACGTTCGATCCCTCGATCGTGCCCGACATCAGCTTGCCGAAGCCGTTCTCGTTCGCGGCGCCCATCGTTGCCGTGCCGGAAAGACCGCTCGCGCTCCAATATTGCCCGCCGGTCTGGCGCAGGCCCGTCGGGTTGACGAAGTTCGCCAGTGCGACCTTGCCCAGCTTCACCGCGTCGCCGTTGGAATAGCTGGCGGTGATGATGCCGCTGTTGTCGACGGTGATGCCGGCGAATTCGCCGGGCGCGGCGCCGTTCTGCGCGCGCGAAGCGACGCTGAACGGCTGCTTTCCGGCGGTGGTGCCGGTCAGGTCGAAGCTGATCGGCGCGCGGGTCGCGTCGCCAGCGTCGGGGAAGGCGAGCGAGAAGGTGCCGCTGCCCAGCAGATTGCCGCTCGAATCAAAGGCGATGTCGGTGCCGCCCTCGTTCAGTTCGACGTCGCCGACGAAGCTGTGGACGGTCCATTCGCTCGCGGTGCTGGTCGCATCGGCCGGTGCCTTGCGCACGAAATAGTTGGTCAGCGTCTGCGGATTGCCGGCCGCGTCATAGATGGTGGTGGTGGTCGCGCTGCCGTAGCTGGCCGGATTGGTACGGTTGAACTCGACGTCCGACGCGGCGGCGCCGGCGTTCAGATTGGCCTTCAGCGACAGCTTGCTGGTCGCGATCGCCGGGCCGCTGCTGTCGGGAACGCGCACGTCGATCAGCGTGCCGGCGCCGGGCACGGTGCCGTCCGTCTCGACCGCATAGGCCTGCAGGCGGCTGCCCTGCGCATCGGTGATGAAGCGGTTGGGATCGACGCCGAAGCTGCCGTTGCGGGTGTAGGCGATGGTGGTGCCGCCGGGCGCGGTCGTCTTGACCGGGAAGAAGCCGTCACCGGCGATCGCGAGGTCGAGCGACGAGCCGGTCGTCACCAGGCTGCCCGCGCCGAACATCTGCTTGTTCTGCGCCAGCGCGGCGCCCGAGCCGGTCAGGCGGCGCGGATCGCTGGTGAAGTTCGATGCCATGATGTCGGTGAATTCGCTGCGGCTCTTCTTGAAGCCGTTGGTCGAGACGTTGGCGAGGTTGTGCGAGATGGTCGACATGTCGGTCTGCGCAGCCTGGAGGCCGGAAAGCGAAGTGTAGAAGGACATGAGGGAAGCTCCTGGAACGTGGGATAGGTGAGGGGAGAGGTCAGCCGATCTGGCGAACGGCGGTGGCGGGAACCTCACCGATCCCCGGCAAGGTGAGGACGGCAGCGCCGCTGGTGGTCGAAACGGAGGTGACGGGCGCCCAGACGAGGCTGTTGGCGGCGACCGAGCCGCTGCCGTCATTGGCGCTGATGCTGACGGTGAAGGGGCCCGGGCCGGCATCCGCGCCGGCCGCGGTCTTGCCGTCCCAGTCGTAGCTGACGGTGCCCGCCTTCTGCGCGCCGAGATCGGCGCTGTGCAGCAGCTGGCCGTTGGCATCGGAGATCGCGACGGTGACGTTGCTGGCATCGGCGCCAAGCTCGATCCCGCCGGCGATACCCCCCGAGGCGCGGCCGTAGGCGACATTGCCCGGCGTCAGCACGGTGCGGCCGACATAGCTGACCGCGTCCTGCATGCTGGTGGCGCCCAGCTTGTCGGCGATCGCCTTCAGCGTGGAGCCCATCTCCGTGATGCCGGCGAGCGAGGAGAATTGCGCCATCTGCGCAACCATCTGCGTATTGTCGACCGGATCGAAGGGATCCTGGTTCTTCATCTGCGCGGTCATCAGCTTCAGGAAATCGGCCTGGCCCATCGTCGGGGACTTTGCGGCCGCATTCTTGGCCGCCGCGTTCGCGGTGCCGATGCCCAAATTGCCGATCGTGGCGTCAAAGGAGGTCGCCATCTATCAGCGCCCCAGCTTCAGCGTGTCGACGATCAACGACTTGGCGGTGTTCATCACCTCGACGTTGTTCTGGTAGCTGCGCGCGGTCTCCATCATGTCGACCAGCTCGCGCGTTTCATCGACCGCCGACTGGTAAACAAAGCCGTCGGCATCAGCCATCGGGTTGTTGGGATCGCGGATCTTGATCGGGTCCTCACCGGCGGTGACGACGCGTTCCACGTTGACGGTAGCCATGCCGCTCGCCTGATCGAACTGTGTCCGGAACACCGGCTTCATGCTGCGATAGGCGGTTTCCGACGAGCCGGTCACCGCGCCGGCATTGGCGAGGTTCGAGGCGGTCGTGTTCATCCGCACGAGCTGCGCGGACATTGCGCGGCCAGCGACCTGGAAGATCGATAGAGGCTGGTTCGCCATGGGTTATTCTCCCTTCAGCGCGCGGGTGAGCTGGTTGATGCGACCGTTCAGGAACGACAGCGTGGTCTGATACTGGACGGCGTTCTCGGCGAAGGCGGTCTGCTCCTTGCTGAGCTCGACCGTGTTGCCGTCCATCGAGGGCGAGTCGGGCGTGCGGTACAGTGTCGCCTGCTCGACGCCGCCCTGCCGCTCCACCGAGGCGAGCGCCTTGGTGAAATCGATGTCCTTCGCCTTGAAGTTCGGCGTGGAGGCGTTGGCGATGTTGGAGGCGAGCACGTTCATGCGCTGCGCCCGCACCTCGAGCGCCGCGCCATGAACCCCGAAAAGACTGCCGTTGGCCATTGGCCTGAAATCTCCTGCACGTGCCTGTGCGCGCAGTGTCCCAGCAAGGTGTGTGCCACTTCGCCTTGCCGGCAGAGCGCCACCCGCCAGCAAGGCGCGGGCGGCAAGATGTTGCCGGGCGGCCGGCAAGGTTGCCGGGTGGCGGCGGTGAGCCGGCGCGATTGCCGTATCAACAAGGACTTGGCCCGTGGGCGACGGAACTGGCCCGGCGCTTGCGTAGGCGCGGGGATGAACTTTGGTGCCTTCCTCGATCCAACAGCGCTTGCCATCGTGGGCGGCGGCACGGTGGCGTCGGCCATCCTGCGCAGCCCGCTGCGCGATGTGGGCGGCGCGATCGTCGCGCTGCGCGCTTTGCCGCGTCGCCCGTTCAGCGCCGATCCGCTGATCGAGCAGATCGGAGCGTTCAGCCGGATCGCGAAGCGGCACGGGGTCCTCGCGCTGGACCGATCGGTCATTGCCGACCCCGATGTTGCGGCGGCGATCGCCGATATCGTTGACGGGCACGGCCCGGCGCAGGTCGCCGCACGGCTGCACTATCTGCGTCGCGCGCGGATCGAGCGTCACGTGTCGGTTGCCGACATCTGGGCCGGCATGGCGGAAGCCGCGCCGTCGATGGGGATGGTCGGAACGTTGGTCGGGCTGGTCGCGATGTTCGTGCAGATGACCGATCCGCAAGCGATCGGTGGGGCGATGGCGGTGGCGCTGCTGGCGACGCTCTATGGCGCGTTGCTGGGCAATCTCGTCGCGCTGCCGATTGCCACGCGGCTGCGGACGGCGGCGCGGATCGAGGGGTTCGAGCGCCAGCGGCTGGAGGCGCCGCTCGTCGCGCTGGCCGCGCGCGAGGAGCCGCAGCCGGTCAGCTTCTCGCCCGCGCGGCGGAGCGAGGCGGCATGACGACAGCCGACGACTTTCCCGTTGCGGCGGCGCATCGGCCATTGTGGCTGATCACGCTGGCGGACCTCGCGCTGCTGCTGGTCGGCTTCTTCGTGCTGCTCCACGCCAATCAGAATCTTGACCGCGCCGCGCTGATGCAGGGGGTGCGGGCGGCCTTTGGCGAGCCGGCCGCGGCGCCAAGGCCGGATCCATTGCCGCTGGCGGCCGCCGGCATGTTCAACTTCGCACCCGGCTCTGCGCGCCTGCCGGCCGCGCCGGGCAGCCTTGTCGCCTGGGCTGAAGAAGCGGCGCGCGACCCGCGTGTGACGCTGCGCATCACGGGCGCGGTCGACGGGTCACCCGCCGATGTCGATCGCGCGACCGGCAGTGCTGCGGTGCTTGCCGCCGATCGCGCGCGCGCCGTCGCGTCCTCGCTTGCCCCGGTGGCGAATGGCCGCATCATCATCCTGACCGCCGACCGGCCATCGCGCCGGCAGGTCGTCGTTACCTTGTCCCTTACCGGAGAATCCATGTGATCGCGCTCGTCCTGGCGCTCGCTGCGCCTGCCACCGCCCATCAGGATACGACCGCACTCGACAAGGCGGTCGCCGCCTTTGCCGGCAAGTCGATCGGCGAGGATGGCGGCCCGCGTGCCGCGATCGACCCGCGGCTGCGGCTGAAGCAATGTTCCACCGTGGCGCTGTCCTGGCGCACCGATGCGCATGATGCCGTGGTGGTGTCGTGCGCCGCGCCGGAATGGCGGCTGTTCGTGCCGATCCGCATGCCCGCCGGCGCGACGGTAGTGACCCGGCCGGGGGGCGCCGCCGCGGCGCCGGCCGCGATGGCGGAAAAGGTCATCAAGCGCGGCGATCCTTTGGTGATCGAGGCGGGATCCGACGGCTTTTCGATCACGCGCGAGGGCATCGCCATGGCCGACGCGGCAGAGGGCCAGCGCCTGATGGTGCGAATCGATGGCGGCAAGATGCCGGTGCAGGCAGTGGCCGTTGCCGCTGGTCGCGCGACCCTGCCCGGATGGGTGGAGTGAAAAAATTCCTAAAGGTGCCTCGCCGCCGGCCGTTTATGCCGGTGGGATCGAGGTGCAACGGGGATTTTTATGGTCGAACCGATCGGGACGAGACCGCGCGACCGCATCGCCGGCGTGTCGCGCGTTACGACGCCGGCGGCCGCCGCCGGCGTGACGAAACAGCCGCAGGCCGCGCCGACGCCGACCGTGGCGGCGCAGCTGTCGGCCAGCGCGCCGGTCGATGTGGAGCGCGTCGCCAAGATCAAGGAAGCGATTGCCAAAGGCACGTTTCCGCTTTCCCCCTCCACCATCGCCGACGCGCTGATCGCCGCCCGCTACGAATGGATGTCGAATGACAAGGCGTGATGCCCTTATCCGCGTGATCGACACGCTGCACGGCGAGATCGCCGCGCTGAAGGCGAACAATGTCGCCGAGCTGGAAAAGGCGACCTCGGCAAAGCTGACCGCGATCGAGACGCTGCGGGGTCTGGGCGAGGGGCCCGCGGGGCCGGAGCTTCGCGACCTGGCCGACGAGGCCAACCGGCTCAACGACACCTGCCGGATTTACGTGAACCTGATGGCGGCCAATGTGCGCCGTCGCCTGCAGCTCCTCACCGGTGAGGACAGCAATTCCTATCGTCGGGCACCGGCCTACGCCTGATCTGTCATCGTTCTGTGGTGCGGGCGGCGTTCGGGCCGCGCAGCACCTGTTTGCCGTTCGACCTGGCGTGCCCCTGATCCCTCGCTGACGCACACGCCTTCTGGCACACTCCTTGCTGATCGTTCCTGCGAACAGGGAATGTTTCAGCACCGATGACCGTCAACGCTCTCAATGCCGCCGCTGGGCGGGTGCAGACCGCGATCCAGCGCGCCGCTGCCAAGACCGGGATCGATTTCGATTACCTGCTTGGCCAGGCGAAGGTGGAAAGCGGCTTCAACGCATCGGCGCGTGCGCGCACCTCGTCGGCGAGCGGCCTGTATCAGTTCATCGAGCAGAGCTGGCTGGCCGTGGTGAAGAACCATGGCGCGGAGCATGGCATGGGCTGGGCCGCGGACGGCATCCAGCGCAATGGCGCCGGACGCCTGACGGTGAGCGATCCCGGCCTGCGCCGCGCGATCCTCGACCTGCGCAACAACCCCGAAGCCGCGTCGCTGATGGCGGCCGAACATGCGTCCGACAACAAGGATGCGCTGGAGGCGAGCCTTGGCCGCGAGGCGACCGGCACTGATCTCTACATGGCGCATTTCCTGGGGCTGGGCGGGGCCAAGCAGTTCCTGAAGGCAATGCAGGTATCGCCCGATCGCAACGCGGCGAGCATGTTCCCCGCCGCGGCCGGCGCGAACCGCAACGTATTCTTCAACCGCGACGGCTCCGCCCGCTCGCTGTCCGACGTGTACGAGCGGTTCGGCGCGAAGCTCGGCGACGGGGCAGGGCCTGCCGGCAGCACCGGCAATGCCGGCAATTCGTTGCCGCGTCTGCAATTTGCCGCCCAGATGCTCGACATGGAGGGCGCGACGGTGATCACCGGTGCCAACCAGTCCGCGTCCGACGCCATGACCTGGGCCAATGCCGCCATGGGCCGTACCGCCAATCAGGCATCGGCGCAGGCCGCCAATCTGCTGCGCCCGTCGCCCGATAATGCCCGGCTGGCGTACATGATGCTCGCGAGCATGGGGGGCTGACCTAAGTGAAGCTGCTCGCCAATTCGCGCCAGGTGGCGCTGCCCGCCGCGATCCTGCTGCTGGTGCTCGTGATGGTTGTGCCGATCCCGGCCTTCCTGCTCGACATCTTTTTTGTCGCCAATATCGCAATCAGCTTGGCCGTGCTGATGGTCGCGCTGAACGCGCAGAAGCCACTCGACTTCTCGTCCTTCCCGACCGTGCTGCTGTTCGCGACGCTGTTTCGCCTCGGCCTCAATGTGGCCTCGACGCGCGTCGTGCTGGTGCATGGGCATGAAGGCGAGGCGGCGGCCGGCCATGTGATCGAGGCGTTCGGAAGCTTCCTGATCGGCGGCGACTATATCGTCGGCATCTTCGTCTTCGCGATCCTGATGATCATCAACCTGATCGTGGTGACGAAGGGCGCGGGCCGCGTGTCCGAAGTGTCGGCGCGCTTCACGCTCGACGCGTTGCCCGGCAAGCAGATGGCGATCGACGCCGATCTCAACGCCGGACTGATGACGCCCGACGAAGCCAAGAAGCGCCGTATCGAGGTGTCCACGGAGGCGGATTTCTACGGCTCGATGGATGGTTCGTCGAAGTTTGTGAAGGGCGATGCGATCGCCGCAATCCTGATCCTTGCGGCGAACATCATCGGCGGGCTGATCCTGGGCCCGGTCAGTCACGGGCTGTCGATCGCCGAAGCGGCCAAGACCTATACGCTGCTCGCGATCGGCGACGCGCTGGTCGCGCAGCTGCCGGCGCTGATGCTGTCGATCGCTGCCGCCGCGATCGTGACCCGCGTGTCGAGCGAGAAGGATCTTGCCGGCCAGATCGGCAGCCAATTCGGTAGCCCGCGCACCTGGACGCCGGTGGCCGGCATCCTTGGCCTGTTGGGCGTCATGCCGGGCATGCCGCACCTCATTCTGCTGCCCGCCGCCGCGATCGCCGGCTTCACCGCGTGGAAGCTGCACAAGATCGCGCAGCGCCCGGCGCCCATCGAGGAAGTCGCCGCGCCCGAGCCGGTCGACCAGTCGCGCATCGGCTGGGAGGAAGTGACCGACGGCATGATGGTCAATCTCGACATTGGCTATGGCCTCGTGCCGCTGGTCGATGAGCGCAAGGGCGCGCCGCTGATGGGCCGGATCACTGGCGTGCGCCGGCAGCTGTCGAAGGAACTCGGCTTCGTCGTGCCGCAGGTGAAGGTGCGCGACGACATCAACCTCGCTCCCTACACCTATCGCCTCCTCGTGGGCGGCGTGGTCGTCGGCGAGGATCAGGTGTCGCCGGACGAGATGCTGGCGCTCGACACCGGCACCGGCTTCGGCGAGTTGCAGGGCAAGAAGGCGAAGGACCCCACCTTTGGCCTCGACGCGACGTGGATCGCGCCGGGTGATGCCGATGCCGCGACCGGCGCGGGTTACCTGGTGGTCGATAGCGGCACCGTGATCGCCACGCACCTCAACCATGCGCTTGGCGCCAATGCCGCCGATCTGCTGGGCGCGGACGAGGTTCAGGCGCTGCTCGACGGGCTGAAGGAGCGCAACCCGCAGCTCGTCGCCTCGATGGTGCCGCAGCCGCTGTCGCTCACCACGCTGACCAGCGTGCTGAAGGCGCTGCTGAACGAAGGCATCACGCTGAAGGAATTCCGCCGTATCGCCTCTGCCGTCGCAGTCGTGGCGCAGCGCACGCAGGATGCCGAGGAGATCGTCGAGCTGATCCGCCCGGAACTGGGCCCGCTGATCATCCAGAAATTGTGCGGCGTGCGCGAGCCGCTGCGCGTGATGACGCTGGAGGGCGGCCTCGAGGGCCTGCTTGGCCAGGCGATGCGGTCCGACCCGTCGCGCCGCCATGTCGTCGAGCCCGAGCTCGGCCGCCGCATTGTCGATGCGCTGCAGCGCGCCGCCCAGCCGATGATCGCCGAGGCCAAGCCCTTCGCGCTCGTCGTTCAGCCCGCGATCCGCGTCGCGATCCGCAAGTTGGTCAAAACCTGTCTGCCGGATACCCCCGTCATGAGCTTCTTCGAAGTCCCCGAGGACAAGGCCGTCGAGGTCGTCGCCGTGATCGGCGCGAATGACACGCATCCTGCAATCGGTGCGGGCCAGCCGCAGATGGCGGTGGCGGCATGAGCGCGATGCCGATGGCAGCAGCCTTCGCCGAGGCGATGCCGCTGACCTATTCGCCGCGGCAGCGCGCGCGCGACGAAGGCGCCCTGGTGCGCGAGCACCTGCCGCTGGTCCGCCGGCTGGCGTGGCACGTTCATGGCAGCGTTTCGACTGCGATTGAGGTGGAGGATCTGGTCCAGACCGGCCTGGTCGCGCTGGTCGAGGCTGCGGGATCGTTCGAGGATCGCGGGCAGGTGACGTTCAAGCAATATCTCACCACCCGGCTGCGCGGCGCGATGATCGACGAGCTTCGCCGCCATGCCGCGATGACGCGCGGTGCGATCAAGCGGCGGCGCGACTATAACCGTGCGGTGCAGGCGCTGACCGGCGAACTGGGACGCGCGCCGTCGGACGCGGAAAGTGCGGCGCGGCTCGGCGTGTCGATAGAGAAGCTGCGTGCGGATTATGTCACCGCGGAAGCGGCGAAGTTCGATTCGATCGATGAAGTCTATGCCGACGACCAGCCCTGGTTCGCGAGCGACGAGCCGAGCGCGTTTGACCAGCTGGCGGAGGGGGAGATGCGCGCTCGACTGATCACCGCCATCACTTCGCTGCCCGAGCGCGAGCAGATGGTAATCCAACTGTATCACGTGGAGGAACTGAACCTCGAGGAAATCGGCGAAGTGCTGGGGGTCGGCGCGGCGCGGGTGTGCCAGATCAAGGCGAGTGCGCACGCCCGCTTGAAGAAGGCGATGCTGCGCGTCTGACCGGCAATCCGTGAGCTTGCGTTCGCAAGATATTGATTGAGATCAACTCAAATCGACGGAACGCGGCCGGGCCGCTGTGCGTAGGACCGGTCCATGCCGCAGCCCGAAACACCGCTCTTTCCCTGGCGCCACGCCGACCAGGATCATTTTGAACGACTGCTTCAGGACCATGTGGCCGACCGCTTGTTCCCGTGCGTCGGGGCGAAGGCGGCGCTGGCGCGTGGCACGCTGAGCGTCCTTGCCTGCAACCGGATCGACAGCGGGTGGGACGATCTGCGCATTCACGACGGGCTGATGCGCTTTGCCGCTGCCTACCGCGAGGAGCCGGCGCTGTTTCGCAGCTTCGCGGTCGTTTTCAACGGGCCGGTCGATCTGGATGAGGCGACGTTCGAGCGCGCCTTGTGGGACCGCGTGCAATCGCTATCCGACAAGGACGTGTGGCGCGGCCAGCCTTATGACCAGCGCGTCAGCCATGATCCGGATGATCCGCATTTCTCGCTGAGCTTCGGCGGCGAGGCGTTCTTCGTCGTCGGCATCCACCCCAATGCCAGCCGCCCCGCGCGCCGTTTCGCCAAGCCGGCGCTGGTGTTCAACCTGCACGACCAGTTCGAACGGCTGCGCGCCGAGGGCCGCTACGAAGGCATGCGCGAGAAGATCCTGGTGCGCGACGAGGCGCTGGCGGGATCGCGCAATCCGATGCTGGCGCGCCACGGCGCGGCCAGCGAGGCACGGCAATATAGCGGCCGCGTGGTCGATGAAGGCTGGGCCTGCCCGTTCCATTATCGCGGCGCTGATACCGATGCCGGCGCCACCGCCGATGATTGAGGCGACGCGCATCCCGGAGCGAAGCGGTACCGCGTTCCGGCTGGAGAAGGGCGCAACGCTTGAGGTGATCGATCCGAAAGGATGCCAAGTGGCGGACCTACTGGCATTCAACGCGGACGACGCGGGGGAGGCGATCTCTTCCGGGCGGACGTTCGACTATGCGGAGACGATCTATCTCACCACCGGGCACACGCTCTATTCCAACCGCTCGCGCCCGTTGCTGGAGATCATTGCCGACGATGTCGGGCGGCACGATTTCCTGCTGACGCCGTGCAGCGTGGACACGTTCCGGCATTTCTATCCAGACAAGCCGTTGCATCGCGGCTGCTTCGGCAACCTCGCCGCGGCGCTGGGACCTTACGGCGTGACCGAGGACATGATCCCCAGCGCATTCAACTGCTTCATGAACGTACCGGTGGATGGCGAGACCGGCAAGCTGCGCGTGCTGCCGCCGATCAGCAAAGCGGGCGACAAGATCGTGTTCCGCGCGGCGATGGACCTGGTGATCGGGCTGACCGCCTGTTCAGCGTATGATTCCAACGGCGGCAGCTTCAAGCCGATTGATTATCGGATCGCCGGCTAGCGCGCCGCCAGAGCGCGCGGGAATGAGCCGGCGCTCTGCTCGTCGCCCATGAACAAGAAAACCCGGCGGCCGATCGGCCACCGGGCTCCCACATCTTCTCTGCTGCGCCGAGCGGAGCGGCACCTGCACCCATTTGGGGGCGGTGCCGGTGCCGCTCACGGATCAGCCGAGAAGCTTCATCACGCCCTGCTGCGACTGGTTGGCCTGCGCCAGCATCGCGGTCGACGCCTGGCTCAGGATCTGCGCCTTGGCGAGAGCCGTCGATTCTGCCGAAAAGTCGGCGTCCTCGATGCGGCTGCGAGCGTCGGCGAGGTTGGTGCTCGTGGTGGTCAGGTTGTTCACCGTCACCTCCAGCCGGTTCTGGACCGCGCCGAGGTCGCCGCGCGTCGCCGAGACCTTGTCGAGAGCGGCGTCGATCGCACTGAGAGCCTGAGTTGCTGCGTCCTGCGTCGCGATTGAGATGCCGCCAGCCAGCTTTCCGTCCTCGCCGCCCTGTGCGGTGAGACCCACCTTTTCAAGCGTTGCGGCGGAACCCTGCACGCGGATGTCCGCGCCGCTTTGCGAAGACAGGGTCAGCTGGCCACGCGACGCCGCCGAGCCGTCTGACACACCAGTTGTGCCATCGACGTTGGTGACTGCCGTCGTGAAGGCGCCATCATCCTTGATCGTGATGTCCTGCCCAGTGTCGGACGTCAGCACCAGCTTGCCGTCAGCGTCGGTCGACGCCTTGATGCCCGAAACCTGTGCCTCGTTGATGGACTTTACTACGGCAGCGGTGTCCGTTGCAGCGGACAGATCGACAACGGTGCCGTTAATGCTGAATTCGTCAGGAGCGACTGCAGTGAGATCGATGTCCAACGTCACCTGATTGCGAGCGCTCGCCTGAACACCAGTCTCACCGGATGCTGCGTTGATCGCTGCCGCCTTCGATGCGGCCGACGCGTCCGACGACTTTCCAATGGTGACGCCGTTGATCTTCAGATCGTCGCTCTCGTCGAGAGCGTCCGCGCTCGCCTTGATGCCGGTGACCGCGCCGTTGGCTGCGGTCTGGTTCAGGCCGACGGACGCGAAGTCTGTGTCGCTGCCATCTTTGCCCTTTCCAACGACGACCGGCGAGCCATCGTTGCTCGAAAGCGCCACGAAGCCCTGGAAAGTACCAGCTTCGAAGCCAGCCTGACCTGGAGTAGTACCGCCAATCTTGATCGCGATGCCCGTGTCGTTGGACAACGTGATCTTGCCATCCTTGAGCGTCGCGGTCACACCCGCCACGTCGCGGTTGATGTTCTTGACCAGTTCCTCCGCATTCGCACCCGACACTTCGACGTCGTTGATCTCGAGCTTTCCTGCTTCGACCCCGGACGAGGACACGGAGTTGCCGGTCAGCGTGTTGTAGGCCGTCGCCGAAACGCCGGTTTTGGCGCTATTGTCGTTGACAGCCTTTGCCAACGCCTTCGCGGTGTCGGTGGCCGCCGTCAGATCCGCGGCGAAGGCTGCCTTACCATTCAGCGTGATGTCGCCCTTGGCGACAGCAGCCAGGGTGTCCCCGACGCGACCCGTGGTCAGCTGACCCTCGACGCGGTAGCCGTTCAGCCCCAGCGCGTTCGTGGATACCGAGCCCATCGAAACCGAGACGGTGTCACCAGCGCTGGCGCCGGTCTGGAGCTTGATGTTCTTGGCGGTGCCGTCGAGCAGCTTCAGGCCATTGAAGTTCGTGGACTTTGCAATATCGTCGATCTGCGCCGTCAGCTGAGACACTTCTGCCTGCAGCGCCTTACGCTCCGACGTGCCCAGCGTGCCGTTGGCAGCCTGGGTGGCCAGCTCCTTCATGCGCTGCAGCATGTTGGTGACTTCGCTCAGCGCGCCTTCAGCGGTCTGCGCCATCGAGATGCCGTCGTTGGCATTGCGAACGGCGATACCCATGGACTTGATCTGACTGGTCATGCGGCTGGCGATCGCGAGGCCGGCGGCATCGTCCTTCGCCGAGTTGATGCGCTTGCCGGTCGAGAGGCGCTCCATCGCGGTCGAGAGATCCGACTGCGCTTTCGTCGATGCGTTGGCGGCGCGAAGCGCCGAGATGTTGCTTCCGATAACGGTCATGGTGGGTTCCTTCGGTGTCTACGACCGCCCCGCCGCCCCCGGAGCGGAGGGCCGAGCCGTCGCCATACGAAACGGCCAACGCGTGGAAGCCTTTAGAACTTTTTGTGGGCCCGCCGGACGGGGGGAAATGCCGGGCGCTAACGCTGGTGATTGCCGGCAGGCGGCAAGATTTGGCCGGCCTTTCCGGCAAGGCGGCAAGCGGCTGCCCAAGTTGCCGTCATCGCGCGCAAGTTCATGCGGGAACGCGCCCATTCGTGTGCGCAGGTGCGTTCGGGCGCATTCGCGCGCGCGCGCGATGCGTGCCCGGAAAAATTCTGCCGGCCGGCTGCCGGTTCAAGAGGTCGTTAACCAAATGGCCGGTAGAGGCAGGATCATTCCGTGGGGGAAAAGTTTTGCGCTCGATCGTTCCGTCCGCTGCTGTTGCCGATTCGCATGTCACGCTGGTTTCATCGCTCCGCGCCCAGGGTTTTATTGTTGCCGCCCCGTCCGTCCGGCCGCAGCCGGACACTGCCTGGCTGGTGACCGAGGGCGAAGCTTCTCCGGTGCCGGCGCGCACGGTCATCCTGTCGCGCGGCGCGCCGCAGGTTACGCCCTTTCGCGACGGCGCGCCGGCGCGGCTGCGGTTCGACCATGGCGATTCGGCGGTAGGCAACGCCTTTGCCCGCGCGCTGGCTGGCGGCCCTGAGCTTCCAACCGCCGCTGACCCCGAGACGCTGGCGCTGTTCGCGCTGGCCGAGCGCGTCGCTGCGGCCGACATCACCGTCCTGATCAACGGGCCGACCGGCACCGGCAAGGAAGTGCTGGCGCGTGCGATCCATCGCAATTCGGGGCGCGCGGACGGCCCGTTCATCGCGATCAACTGCGCCGCGCTGCCCGAGACCATGCTGGAAGCGATGCTGTTCGGCCATATGAGGGGCAGCTACACGGGCGCGTCGTCCGGCGGCGAAGGCTTTTTTCGCGCAGCGAATGGCGGCACGATTGTGCTCGACGAGATCGCCGAGATGCCGCTGCCGCTGCAGGCCAAGCTGCTGCGTGTGCTGCAGGAGCGCGAAGTGGTACCGATCGGCGCGACGCATCCGGTGCCCATCGACGTGCGCGTCGTCGCCTGCGCCAATCGCGACCTTCAGGAAGAGGTCGCTGCGGGCCGTTTCCGCGCCGATCTTTACTACCGGCTGTCGGTGTTCCCGCTGACCACCCGCGCGCTGGCCGATCGCGCGCAGGACGTGCCGGCGCTCGCCGCGACGATGATCCTGCGCCATGCCGGCGTTCGCGCCGTGGTGCCTTGGCCCTCGCACGAGGCGATCGCGAAGCTGGTCGCGCACGATTGGCCGGGCAATGTCCGCGAACTCGAGAATGTCATCCAGCGCGCCCTGCTGTTCTGCGGTGGCGACACGATCGAGGCCGATCACATCCTGTTCGATCGCGCCAGCGCGCCGCGCCCGTTCGTCATTGCCGAAGAGGCCGCCGCAACCCCTGCCAGCACGCTGGGGTCGGTGGTTCAGCTGACCGAATTTGCCGCCATTCGAGAGACTTTGAAGGCGTGCGGCGGAAATCGTATCGAAACCGCCCGCCGCCTCGGCATTTCGGAACGAACCTTGCGTTACCGTCTTGCGAAGGCGCGCGAACAGGGTGAAGAGATCGCTGCGCCGCACGATCGGAGACTGACGGCATGAGCGGTGTTGGTGGGGTAGGCGGCATTGACCGGGTGATGGCGCTTCGTGCCCAGATCCTGGAGCGTAATGCCGCGCTGAGCCGTGCGAACGCGACCGTTGCGGCGGAGCAGACAGCACCCGCTTCCGGCGCGCAACAGGCGGGCAGCTTTGCCGCGACGATGGAAAGCGCGCTTCAGTCCGTGAATGCGCAGTCGCAAAAGGCCTCCGCTCTGTCGGAAGCCTATGAACGCGGCGAGACGGTCGACATCGCGAAAGTGATGCTCGCCCGCCAGGAAGCGTCGGTCGGTTTCGAGGCGACGCTGCAAGTCCGCAACAAGATCCTGTCCGCGTACAAGGACATCATGAGCATGCCGGTCTGATATGGCTAACGCACTTGCCCCTTCGAGCGCGATAATACCGGAGCGCTTCGCGAACCCGCTGAAGCAGATCCAGGGCGTGTTCGCGCAGCCCGCGGTCCGCCGTGCCGGCCCGATGGCGCTGATGGTCAGCCTGATCGGCGCCTCGGCGCTCGCTTGGTCGGCATTGTCCACGCCGCCGCAAAAGATGCTCTATTCGGGCCTGCCGGACGCCGACAAGGCAGCCGTCACCCAGGCACTGTCCGCCGCCAGCATCACGAGCCACATCGACGAGGCGACCGATGCGGTGACGGTGAACGAGGAAGATTATTCCCGTGCGCGCCTTCTGCTCGCCGGCCAAGGACTGCCTAAAGCGGCGCCGGGCGGGTACGCGATCCTCGATCAGCTGCCGATGGGCGTCAGCCGTGCCGTCGAGGGTGAGCGCCTGCGCCAGGCGCGCGAGACCGAGCTTGCCCGGTCGATCCAGGAGATCGACGTCGTCACCGAGGCGCGCGTGCATCTGGCTATGCCGGAATCGAGCGTGTTCGTGCGCGACAATGCCCAGCCATCCGCCTCCGTAGTAGTGAAGCTGCAGGGAGGCCGCGCTTTGAGCGAGGCGCAGGTGCAGTCGATCATCAACCTCGTGGCATCGTCGGTGCCGGGCATGAAGCCCGAAGCCGTGACAATCGTCGACCAAATGGGCGGCCTCCTCTCCAAGCCTGGCGCCATGGGCCAGAGCGGCACCGAACAACGGATCGCGCTGCAGCGGCAGGTGGAGGAGAAATATCGCACGCAGCTGATCCAGCTGCTGACGCCGCTGATCGGCGCGGGGAACTTTACGGCCGAGGTGCAGGCCGACGTCAACATGGACGAGACCTCCGCTACGCGTGAAAGCTATGACAAGCAGGGTGCGCTGCGTGCCGAAACCGGCAACTGGACCAGCAACCAGGCAAGCGACGCACAGGCGCCCGGCGGCATTCCGGGTGCGTTGAGCAACACGCCGCCGCCGGCTGCGACGCTGCAGCAGCCGCAGGTGGCGGTAGGCGCGGACGGCCAGCCGGTTCAGTCCGGCCAGCCGATCGCCGGTGGCCCGGCGCCGAACGCGAACAAGCAATCGGACCAGTTCGCCCGGTCCTATGACCTTGGCCGCGAAGTTTCGGTCACCCGCGCGGCACCGGGTGCCGTCAAGCGTCTATCCGTGGCCGTCCTGCTGCGCGAACCGGAGAAGGGCCGCCGCACCGCAGCCGAAATCAACCAGATTACCCAGCTTATTCGCTCAGCCGTTGGCTTTGATCAGGCCCGCAATGACCAGGTGACGGTGATCAGTCGCAAGTTCGCCGGCGAAGGCGAGGGCGCAAGTGACGGCCCGGCCTGGTATGACAATAGCTGGCTGCCGGTGATCGCGCGAAACGTGACGGCGATCGTGATTGCGCTGATGGTGTTGTTGCTGGGCGTGCGCCCGTTGGCCAAGGCGCTGATGAAGAAGAAGGAAGAGGCGGAGGCACCGTCGCACGCCGTGCTCAGCGCCGGGGGCGAGGCCATCGCTGAGGGCGAGGAGGGCGCGAATGGGGGCGCCGAAATCTCAGTGACCCCGCCGGTGACGCTCGACGAGATCGAGGCCAGTCGCAACTATGACGAGCGGATCGGCAAGGTGCGTGGCTTTACCCGTGACAATCCGGCGCGCGCCGCACTTGCGGTGCGTGACATGATGAAGGCGACGGCGCAGTGAACGAGATCGCGCTTCGCACTTTCACCGGCACGGAACGCGCCGCGGTGCTGATGATGCTGGTGGGCGAGGAGGAAGCCGCAGCGATCCTCCAAAAGCTGGAGCCTGATGAAGTGCGCGAACTTGGCCGCGCCATGTACACCGTCGCCGATGTGAGCGAGGCCGACGTGGAGGGCGTGCTGGACGATTTCGTCGGCCGTGCGCGTGAGCGGACCGGCATCACCTTCGATCCCAAGCCGAAGATCGAGGCGGTGATGCACCGTGCGCTGGGCCAAGAGAAAGCCGAAAGCGTCCTGGCGCGGATCACGCCGCCGGAAGCCGCGTGCGAGATCGAACTGCTCGACTGGCTTGACGCGACCGACATCGCCGCCATGATCGAGAAGGAGCATCCGCAAGTCGCCGCCCTGCTGATCGCGAATCTTGATCCCGCTGTCGGGGCGCAGGTGCTGGAATTGCTGCCCGATGCTGCGCAGCCGGAGATACTGCATCGCATCGCAAAGCTTGGCCCGATCACGCCGGAAGCGGTGGAAACGCTGAAGACGATGATCGGCAGCCGCGCGGCGAGTGCCGCGCAGGGCACGCAGGTCAAGCTGGGCGGTACGCGCGAGGCGGCAAAGATCCTGCAAGGTGCGCGCAAGACAACCGAGCAGCGGGTCATGCCCAAGCTGCTCAAGCTGGACAAGGAAACCGCGCGGGCGATCGAGGAGGCGATGTTCGTCTTCGACAACCTGCTCGACATGGACGACAAGAACCTGGGCACGCTGATCCGAAACATCGACAGCGATATCCTGACGCGCGCGCTGAAGGGCGTCGACGAAGCGGCGCGCAGCCGGTTCCTGGGCTGCATGTCTGCCCGTGCCGCCGACGGCATTCGCGACGAGATGGAAGCGCGTGGCCCGATGAAGCTGTCCGAAGTGCTTGAGGCGCAAAAGGTGATCATCGCGATCGCCCGCAACCTCGCCAAAGACGGTACTATCATGATGGGTGGGGGTGAGGACGATTATGTCTGAGGCGGCGGTGAGCGGTGCGTTCGTTGCGGGCTTTTCCGCGCGACAGGATGATGCGGCAGTACGGCTGCACCGCATGTTCGCGGAGCGGCCGTCAGGCTTCGCGCCGGGCGACCTGATCGCGCGAATCGAGGAAGCGTTCGCGGCCTCACCGAACGGCTTTGGTCCTGCGTCAGCAGGCACAGAGATAGACGAGGAAGAGACGCCGAGCCTTGATCCAGTAACGGCGGCGGCCGAGGTTGTGGCGATCGATCCGCTGGTGGAGGCGCATCGTGTCGGTTACGACGCCGGTTATACTGCGGGGCGGATCGAGCAGGAACAGCAGACCGCGCGGGATCTGGCGTTGCTCGAGGGCATCGCTGCGTCTCTGAAGTCCGATGAACGGCTCGATCGGGAGCGTATTGCGCAGCAGCTGCGCCAGACGGTGCTGCATCTCGTGACCCGCCTGGTGGGCGATACCGGCATTTCCGCCGAGCTGCTCGCCGCCCGAGTGGAGGCAGCGGCTGAACTGCTGGCCGACCAGAGCGAAAGCGCGATCCTGCGCGTGAACCCGGCGGATGTGGCGCTGCTTGAGGGCCGCTTGCCGGATACCGTTTTTGCGGTCGGCGATGCCGCGCTGACACGCGGCAGCTTCGTGCTGGAGGCGGCCTCTACGATCGTCGAGGAGGGGCCGGAGCTGTGGCTGGAGCAACTGACCAGTGCACTCGACAAGGTCGCCGTGCCGGCCGCGGCTTGACCATTTCCTGACTGCCCGGCAACCGCCGGGATTGCGCTCCAGACGCCGGACTGCCGACGCGTTCCGGGTGTTCTTCCACGGGACAATCAATGCTGAACCGTTTCACCGCCGATTATCTCGACGCGCTTGGTGATGCCGATTTCCGACCGGCGCCGAAGGTGGCCGGGCGGCTTGCGTCCTATGACGGGTTGTTGATGGAAGCGGTCGGCCTGACACTGCCTGTAGGTACCGTGTGCCGGATCGGCGACGCGCGTGTGGGCGTGGAGGCCGAGGTGATCGGTTTTCGCAATGGCCGGACCTTGCTGATGAACCTCGGCGGCCCCGCCGCGCTGCTGCCGCAGATGCCGGTGCGGCCAACGGGCGCGCCGGGCGAAGCGGAAGTTGGCGAGGCGCTGCTGGGCCGGGTGGTCGATGGCGCGGGAAATCCGATTGACGGCCTGGGGCCCATCCGCGGCGCCGGTCGCTGGCCGCTTGCCGGCAAGCTTCAGTCGCCGCTCGACCGTGGTCGCGTGCTGGAGCCGCTCGATGTCGGCGTGCGCGCGATCAACGGTTTGCTGACGATCGGCAAGGGTCAGCGCGTCGGCATCATGGCGGGCTCGGGCGTCGGCAAGTCGGTGCTGCTCGGCATGATGGTGCGCGCGGCCAAGGCGGACGTGATCGTCATTGGCCTGATTGGTGAGCGCAGTCGCGAAGTCGCTGACTTTCTGGAAACGAAGGTGGCGGGTGAGGCGCGCAAACGGTCGGTGGTCGTCGCGGTGCCGGCCAACCATTCACCGGTGCTGCGCATCCGCGGCGCGCTGCGCGCGACGGCGATCGCAGAGGCATTCCGCGCCGAGGGCAAGAATGTGCTCCTCATCATGGATTCGCTCACACGTGTGGCGCATGCCGGGCGCGAGATCGGGCTGGCGCTTGGCGAGCCAGCCTCCGCGCGGGGCTATCCGCCTTCTGCGATTGCCATGCTGCCGAACCTGATCGAGCGCGCCGGTACCGATGTGAACACCGGCGGCGCCATTACCGCGATCTACACCGTGCTGGCGGACGGCGACGACGGCAACGATCCCGTGGTGGATTCCGCGCGATCGATCCTAGACGGCCATATCGTGCTGAGCCGCGCGCTTGCCGAGCATGCCGTCTACCCAGCGATCGACGTGTCCAAGTCCGTCAGCCGCGTAATGACTGACATCGCGGTGAAGCCGCACGTTCAGGCCGCACGAGTCCTGCGGCGCCATCTGGCGACCTACGAAGAGAACCGCGATCTGGTGCTGATGGGCGCCTATCGTGCAGGCGCCGATCCGGCGATCGACGCAGCGATCGCCTACCATCCCGCGGTCATGGAGTTCATCCGGCAGGATGCGGACGCGAGCGTGTCACTGGAGGATGCGGTGACGGAACTGACCGGCGTGTTCGGCGATGGATAACAAGAAGCTCCAGCGGTTGCATCGCGTGCGTACGCTTCAGCTTGGCATGGCGCGGGCGGAGGAAACGCGCGCGCATGAGCAGGTGTCGAGCGAGATGACTCTGTCGCAGCGGATCGCCCAGCTTGCCGCAGCGGTTTCGCCCGAAGAAGGACTGAGAGCGGCGTTCTCCTTCGCGGCAATGGCGCATTATCGGGAAAAGCTGCACCGCAATGCGCAGGCGGTGGACAATCGCGTCCGCGCGGCTGAGGCAGCGGCCGCTCGCGCCGTGGAAGCCACACGTGCTGCCAAGCGTGATCAGACGGCGGTGGAGAAGCTGATCGCGCGCGGCGAAGCGGAAGCGGCGTTGCGTGCGATCAGGGCGCTTCAGGATGCGCCGCCGACCCGGAAGATCCGGCACGATCCTTGCTGAACTAACGTCGGAATAGATCCGACGAGAAGCCGATCCATGATGTCGATCCGCACCATCACTATCCCGCCGGTGGCTTCACCAGCCGGTATCCTGCCTGCTGGCGCAGCCGCGGGTGAGAGCTTTGCCGCGTTGCTGCCTGCGATGATGGTACCGGTGATGCCGATGGCGCCGGAAGGTGCCGGCAAGGACTTGCCGGTTGCCGGCGGCGAGGATGACGCCGTGACTGCCGGCGCCGGCACTGTTCTGTGGCTCGCGCCTTCGGTGACGACCGCCATCTATTCAGGCGCCGCGGCACCGAAGAGCGACGATACGGCCCCCGACGTGTCCCTTGCGCCGCCTGCCACGCTGGGGACGGCTTCTTCGGTTCTTCCTAATCCCCTTGCTGACGGGAACGCCGCGCGGCCGGCGCCAGGTGGCGCGGTTGCCAATTTGGTGCCACTGCTAGCGCGCCGGGTCGTAAGCCCGTCTGATGCCGCGGAGAAAAGCTTCGCGCAGAGCCCGTCAGCCGGCGCTGCGGTGCCGGTGAGCCAAGGGGCGGCGCTGGACCCATCGCCGAAGGCAACCCATATTTCGCGGCCGCTATATCCAATCGTGGCAAACTCTATTGCTGCCGGCACCTCGCGGCTGGCTTCGGAGGGCGCCATAGCTGATGCGGTGCCCCCACTGCCGGGCGGGCTGCATAGCGGCGCTGAAGGTATGACGCAGCCCGCATCCGATCGCGCCGTGGCGTCGAAGCGCCGCAATGTAATTTCGGGCGCGCCGCTGACGTCGCGCCATCTGTGGCGTTCGCCATCTCCGGTGATGTCGGATCCACATGCTGGCGGAAACACAGCGCATCTGTTGCCGGTTGGCACTCTCGCGAACACGCCGCAGTCGCCGCCGCCGGGAGCGACTCCGCTGGCAAGCTGGCTGGACGGCGGCGGCGAAAGTACTGCCAGGCGCCACGCAGGCTACGCGATGCCGCCAAAGCACGGGAATGCCGCCCCCGGCGTATGGCGGGCACCGTTTGAACTCTCGCGGCCGCTATCCTCGGTTGTGGCGGACTCACTTGCTGGCGGCGACGCCGCGCGGCTGGTACGAGTGGACGCTCCGGCTCCTGTGGTGCCGCTGCCTGTGAGCTGGCTGGATCACGATGGCGAAGGTGTGATGCAGCGCTCCTCCGAGGGCGCCTCGGTGTCGAAGTGCGAGAACGCAGAGCCGGTAGCATCGCTGACTCCGCGCTATATGTGGCGGTCACCATCTCAGGTAGTTGCGGATCCGCTCGCTGGCGGTAACGCCGCGCGGCTCGTGCCAGCGGAGGCTCCGGCTCTTGTCGGACCGGCGACGATGCCCCCGATGCTGAGCCGGCCGGAAGCTGGCGGGCCAGATGGGACGCACACCGCGCTATCCGACAGCCCGTCACCGAGCCCGGAAAGCGGCCTGAGTGATAAGTCGGCGTCGGCGCAGACCGTGGCGGACAAGGTCACTGGCTCGGGAGCCGCAAGTAGCCGAGATCGTGGCGCGCATCTGCCGGCTGCGAGTGTGCAGGCAGGGCCCGTGCTGCAGCCGGCCGAGGCAAACCGGATCGCGCCGGCCGCGCAGGTGTTCGCCGCCGCGATTCAACAAGTGGTGCGCGAGGAGCGTCGCCCGGCTGCCGCGGAGCAGGCGATCGTGGCCATCGCTCCCACGACGGATCTCGCCGCGCACGCCGTCACCGCGGCGGAGAGCAGCCGCCACGCCGCGCTCGACATGGCGCGCGACACTTGGCCAGCCAAGATGATCGAGCGGATCGAGATGCTGCGCGACGCGGCAAACGCGAACGACACCAGCATTCGCCTGGTGCCCGATCGGCTGGGGACGATCGACGTCTCGCTGCGCCGCGACGGCGATACGGTTGCCGTGCACTTCCAGGCGCAGCACGCCGAGACGCGCCAGCTGATTGCCGAGGCCCAGCCGCGGTTGGCCGACATGGCGGAAGCGCGTGGGCTGCGCTTGTCGACCCAGACGAGCGACGGCGGCAGCCATCCACAGCAACAGCAACAGCGCGCTGGCACCGGCACCGCGCCCACCAACAACGTGTCGCCGGATGCTGCCCAGACGGGCGCGTCGTCGGCCGACGAGCGAGTCGCATGAGAGCGGGGATTTTTGAGCAATGATTGAAAAGGAAGCAGCGGCCGAGCCCGCGTCCAAGAAGAAGGGCAAGCTCGGCAAGCTCGGCAAGATCGTCGTGATGGCGGTTGGCGTTATGGTGCTGGTCGGCGGGGGCGTCGGCGCGGGCCTCTATGCTGCCGGCTCCGGCCTGGTCGGGAGCGGCGCGCATTCGGCGGAAGCTCCGAACACGCCAAAGCTGGTGCCCAAGAGCGCGCAGAAGCGCGGCGGTGAGGGCGGCGACGGTGGCGGTGAAGCAGCCGAAGGCGATGCCGGCCACGAGGGCATGCCGACGCCGGACGGGGCGGGTGGCGAGGCTTATGCCTCCAACTATTATGCGCTTGAAAAGGAGTTCACCGCGAATCTGCAGGATTCGGTGCACTTCATCCAGGTCGGCATCGCCGTGTCGACCCCCTATGACGACAAGGTAATCCAGAACATCAAGACGAACGACATCGCGATCCGCTCAGCGATCCTGATGGCGCTCGGAGATACCACGGAAGATCAGGTATTTACCTCCCAGGGGAAGGCGCAGCTGGCCAAGCGGCTGGTGGCGGCAGTCAACACCACGCTGAAGCAGAAAGAGGGATTTGGTGGCGTTAGTAACGTCTACTTTACCAATTTCGTTGTTCAGTGAACGGGCATGGTTAACGCCAAATCCTCCCCTGCGCCTGAACGGCGCGAGCGCGCCCGCGCTCAAGCGGTCCAGCCGGGCGGCCTGGGGCAGGCGAAGCTCAATCCGTTCGGCGACCTGCATACGCTGCAGCATCTCTCGGCGCGTCTTGCGCGGGGGATGCGCGGCGTGTTCGAGCCGTTGCTGCGCGATGAGGTGCGGGCCTGGGCGGAGCCGCTGTCGGTGCAGCGCTTCGCCGATTATCGCGCGGAACGGCCGGACCGGCTGACCGCGTGGCTGCCGTTGGGGATGGACGATCGCACCGCGCTGCTGGTGCTCGACGGCAAGTTCGTGCTCGAGCTGCTGGACCTGTTCTTCGGTGGCACCGGTGCGGCGCCGGCGGATATGCCGCGCGAATTTTCCCCCGCGGCCGAAGCGATGGTCGCGCGGCTGGGGCAGATGATCGCGGTGCCGCTGACCAGTGCTTGGGAGCCGCTGGCGCGCGTCAGCTTTTCAATCGGACGCTGCGAAGCCAACGCCGCGATGCTTTCCGATTTCGATGGCGACGATGCGATGATCATCACCCGTTTCGGCGTGGCGCCGGGCCACGGAAAGCCTGCCTTTATCGATCTCATTTACCCAGTGTCCGCGTTGAAGCCGCACGGCACCGCGCTGACCGGCAAGGTCGTCGCCAAGGCGGCGGCCGAAGATGCGCTGTGGCAGACCGCGCTGACCCGCGCGGCGATGAACATCCGCTTTCCGGTGCGGTCGGTTCTGGCCGAGCCGACGATCCGCCTGTCGAAGCTGATGGCACTTCAGCCCGGCGACGTCATTCCGATCAGCTTCGGCCAGGATGTGCCGGTGATGGTCGGCAATGATCGCCTGGGCACGGGCACCGTCGGCACGTCGAACGGCCATGCTGCCATCCGCCTCACCTCGCTTGCCTCTCTCGAAGGACTAAATCCATGAACGACATGAGCGGGGGCTTCCCTGCGGACGGCGCGTTGGCGGCCAATTTCCGGCTGCTGCAGGACGTCGACGTGAAGCTGACGGTGGAAATCGGTTCGACGCAGCTGACGCTGCGGGAGCTGCTGGCACTTGGCGAGTCGAGCGTGATCGAGCTCGACCGGCAGGCGAACGAACTGCTCGACGTCTTCGTCAACGGCACGCTTATTGGACGCGGCGAAGTGGTGACCGTAGGTGACCGGTTCGGCGTGCGAATGACCGAGCTCGTCAACCCCGACAAGCGCGGCTGAGCCACCCGATGCTGTGGTCCTACATCCTGAAGCTGATCGTGCTGCTGCCGCTCGTGTGCGGCTTGATGATCGGCTGCCTGTACCTGTGGCGTCGGCTGGAGAGCCGCATGCCGGGCCGCGCCGAGACGCGGCTGATCACGGTGAAGGAAACCATGATGATCTCGCCCGGCCTGCGGCTTGCGGTCATCGATTTCGAGGGCAAGCGCCTGCTCGTGTCGGTTGGCCGCGGCGGCGTGACGCTGGTGGACCGCGCTGATGGGAAGACGCAGCTGTGATCACTGTTCGCCGCACCAATAGCGGCATCGCGCTGTTCGCGGAGCGCGGAGCGCCGGCGCGGCATGGCGCTCGCTCGCGCACCGCCGCCCCGCCGCTGTGCGCGCACACTATCGTGTTGGTCGTGCTGGCCATGGTCGTCGCGCTGCTGGTGGCGATGCCTGCCTTTGCCCAGACCGCGCCGATTGCACCGGCCGCACCTGCTGTGCCGGGCGCAGGAGACGCCGTGGATCGCGCGCTTGGCCAGCTAGGCGGCGGGGCGAACGGCTCGGGATCCATGTCGCTGTCGCTCCAGGTCCTCATCATCATGGGCCTGCTGAGCATACTGCCGGGCATCCTCCTCATGATGACCAGCTTCACGCGGATCATCATCGTGCTGTCGATCCTGCGCCAGGCGATGGGGCTGCAGCAGACGCCGCCAAATCAAGTGCTGATCGGCCTCTCGCTGTTCCTGTCGATGTTCGTGATGGCGCCGGTGATCAGCCAGATCAACACAACGGCGGTGCAGCCTTATGCCGCGGGGCAGATCGGCGGGACGGACCTGATCAAGACGGTCGGCGCGCCGCTTCACGCCTTCATGGCGAAGCAGACGCGGGTAAAGGATGTGACGATGTTCGCCGAGATGGCGAAGTCCGGTCCGTATGCGAGCCCGAATGACATTCCTTATTCGGTGCTGCTGCCCGCTTTCGTCACGAGCGAACTAAAGACCGCCTTCCAGATCGGCTTCCTCATCTTTCTGCCGTTCCTGGTGATCGACCTGGTGGTCGCGACCGTGCTGATGAGCCTCGGCATGGCGATGCTGAGCCCGACGATCATTTCGCTGCCGTTCAAGCTGCTGCTGTTCGTGTTAGTGGACGGATGGGCGCTAACGATGGGCAGCCTGGCGAACAGTTTCGCGACTTAGTCGGCATCCTCCCGTTCGTGCCGAGTGAAGTCGAGGGACGGGCAACATGGTGCTGGCTCGGAGGCACGTGCCTCGACGGCGCTCGGCACGAACGGATTTGAGCAGGCGACCATGGTAGACGCAGATTACTTCCTGACCGTCGCGAACCAGACGCTCTGGGTGCTGGCGCTTGCCGCCGCGCCGATCCTGATCCCGGCGCTCGTTTCCGGCTTGATCCTTGGCATGGTGCAGGCCGCGACGTCGATCCAGGAGCAGACGTTGAGCTTCGTGCCGAAGCTGATCGTCGTCGGCCTGTCACTCGTGATTTTCGGGGCGATGATCCTCGGGCTGCTGACCGATTTCACCATTTCGATCTTCGACCGGATCCCGGATCTGGTCCGCTAAACGGGTGCGGTTGAACTGCCCTCCCGTGGTGTCGCGTGCAGTCGAGGCGCTGTTCCTGTTATGCCCGGCTCGCCACTCGACCGTGCGCGGGACGAACGGCGTTGGGTTGGTGCGTGAAATCACCTCATGGCCGCAGAGCGACGCCGGATGCTAGGCTTCGGCCTCTCGATCGAGCCGCAATTGTGGGCGCTGGTCTTCGTCATGGTTCGCGTCGGCGCCGCATTCATTGCAGCGCCCGTGTTCGGCAACGTCTCCGTGCCGCTGCAGGTGCGCGTCGTGCTAGCGGGGGCGGTGGGCGTGCTGGTGCTGGGTACCCAGAACATCACGCCGCCGGCGCAGGTGTTCGGGCTCGCTACCTTCCTCGCCGTTGCCGCGGAGGCGCTGGTGGGGCTGGCGATCGGCTTCATCCTGCAAGTCGCCTTTGCGGCGCCGCTGATCGCGGGCGAGCTGATCGGCGGATCCATGGGGCTTGGCTTTGCCAATATGATCGATCCGAACACCGGACGTTCCTCGCCGGCGATCGGCCAGTTCCTGTCGATCCTGCTGACTTTGCTGTTCCTGTCGGTAGACGGCCACCTCGTGCTGGTGGAGATGGTGGCGAAAAGCTATGTCGCGCTGCCGCCGGGGGCCGCTTGGCTCGCGCCCGCGCAACTGCGGGACATTGCGATGTTCGGTGGCTATGCCTTTCTTGCCGGCCTCCTGCTCGCGCTCCCCGTCGGCTTCCTTTTACTGTGCCTTAACCTGGTTGTCGGCATGATCTCCCGATCGGCGCCGGCGTTGAACCTGTTCTCCATCGGCCTGCCAGCAAGCCTTGCGGTCGGCGTGATCGCGATGGCCGCCGGCTTTCCTGCCATGGGTGATTATATGCTCGTGATCGTGCGCGAAGGGCTGGAAGCGACGCAAAGCCTGGTCCTTGGCTGATGGCAGACGAGTTCGGCGAAAAAACAGAAGCCCCGACAGCCAAGCGGCTGAAGGACGCCGTCGACAAGGGCGATGTCCTCAAGTCCCGCGAGTTCGCGACCGCGCTGGTGGTACTGGCGGGGGTGGCATGGCTCGTCTTCTTCGGCCCGTCGCTGGTTGCGGCGTGCAAAGGCGTGATGGCGGAAAGCTTCCGCTTCGGGCGCGGTGACGTGGAAGATTTCCAGCCGTTCCGCCCGCTTGCGGCGGCGGGGTGGAAGCTGCTGCCGGCGCTTGGCGCGCTGTTCGCGATCACGGTGGTGGCGGGCGTGCTGAGCCAGGCGGGGCTGGGTTCGCTGCGCTTCAATGCGTCGCTGCTGGCGCCCAAGGGCAACCGCATCAACCCCGCTTCCGGGCTGAAGCGCATCTTTGGGATGCACGGCTGGATCGAGCTAGGCAAATCGCTGCTGAAGGTGGCGCTGCTTGGTACGGTCGGCGGATCGCTGCTGATGCAGTCCTCACGCACCACATTAAGCCTCGCGCGGTCGAACCTGAACGAGGCGGTGAACGCGCTTGGGGGATCGCTGACTCACCTGATGGTCGTCATGGCGATGGGGCTGGCCGCGATCGCATTTGTCGACGTGCCGCTGCAGATGTTCCAGCGCATGAAGAAGCTGCGCATGAGCAAGCAGGAGATCAAGGACGAGCACAAGGAGAGCGAGGGCAATCCCGAAGTGAAGGGGCAGATCCGCGCGCGGCAGCGGGCGATGCTATCCGGGTCCACGCGCGCCGCGGTGGCGGAGGCGCATGTTATCCTGACCAACCCGACGCACTTTGCGGTTGCGCTGCGCTATGATCGCGGGCGTGATCAGGTGCCGGTGGTGGTGGCGAAGGGCCGCGGTGCGACGGCGCTGGCGATCCGCGAACTCGCTGGCGAGGCGGCAGTGCCGATCCTGGAATATCCGATGCTGGCGCGTGCGGTGTATTACACCAGCCGCGAGGGGCAGGAGGTGCGGGACGATCTGTACCTCGCGATCGCGACGGTGCTGGCATTTGTCTTCGGGCTGAACGCCGCGGCGGGCGGGACAACGCCGCCGCTGCCGGCGGTGGATGTGCCCGAGGGGGCGCGCTTCGACGAGCATGGGGCGGCGCTGCATTGATCCGCGCCGGTGACAGACGGTCACCGATGGTACAAAGATGGTAAAGTTTGGCGCGCCTTGGTCGTTTGATGCGACGTCATGACCACCACGACCAGCACCACCGCCGCGCCGACCCCGACGCCGTCCACGACCAGCGTCACCAAATCGGCGGCAAGCGCGCTGCTGACGTCGCTGAATACGGGATCGGGCGTGGATACCGATGCGCTGGTCACTGGCCTGGTGGAGGCACAGTTCGCGGCCAAGAGCTCGATGCTCACGGCAAAGTCCGACCGGCTGACGGCTCAGCTTTCGGGCGTGTCCACGCTGAAGAGCGCGATCACGGATTTCGCCTCGGCTCTGGAAGCGTTGGTAAAAAGCGGGACGCTGCAATCGCAGCCAAAGAGTTCGGATGACCGCGTGCTGACCGCGACCGCGATCTCCGGTGCCAAACTGACCGGGCTGACGGCTAACATTCGCGTCGATCAACTAGCGACGCCGCAGACAGCGGTGAGCAAGGAGAGTGTCGAGTCCAAGGACGCGCCATCATTCAAGGGAAGCTTGACGCTCAGCATTGGTCCCGATCCCGCCAATGGCGATACCACGAACACGTTCACGATTGACCTCACCGGCGATACCTCGCTGACCGGCGTGGCTGCGGCGATAAACGCCAAGAAGAGCGGCGTGACGGCAACGGTGGTGACCGATGCGGATGGACACGCCTTTCTGTCGCTTAAGGGCGACACCGGCGCGGCCAAGGCGTTCACGCTGACGGCCTCCGGGGATTCGACGGACGAGCTGAAGAAGCTGAGCGTCGGGCCGGATGCGACCGGGATGACGATCAACAGCACCGCTGGCAATGCAAAGCTGACGGTTGACGGCATCAGCGTGCAACGTGCGAGCAACAGCATCAGCGACCTGGTGACGGGCGTGAAGCTGGACCTGACCGGCACGTCGGAAGCCCCCGTGTCGCTGTCCACCACTACGCCGACGACGGCGTTGACCAACGCAATCGAAGACGTGGTCTTCACCTACAACTTGGTGATGGCGGAGCTTAAGAAGCAGACCGACCCGATCACCGGCGACCTGCGCGGCGATCCAGGCGCGCAAAACCTGCTGCGCAGCATGAAGGCGCTTACCTTGCGTGACCTACTGCCGGGCGGAGCGCCTGGCACGCCCCGCACGCTGGCGGAGCTCGGCGTCAACACCAATCGCGACGGCACACTATCGGTGAACGTTGATACACTATCGAAGGCGATCACCAACAATCCCGGCGCCCTGGAAGCGATCTTTTCCAATTCCTCGGATGGCTCGGGCCTGCTGGCGGCGATGAACTCGGTGAAGCTGAACGCAACGAGTGCGCTCTATGGCCTTGGCGCATCGGCCAAACGCTACACCGAGGCGAAGGGCGAACTCACCAAAGAGCAGGACAAGATGACAGACCAGCGCGACCGGTTGACGACGCGCATGACGCAGCAATTCGCATCTATGAACGCGCGCGTCGCAGCTTACAAGTCGACGATGACCTTCATGGAGAATCAGATCAAGGCGTGGACCAACGAGAAACCCTGATGATTTACGCGTCCGTACTGTCGCGCGATCCCGCGCAGACCTATCGCCAGATCGACCTTGCGGGACGCACCGCCACCGCGGACGGACCGGCGCTGGTGCAATTGCTCTACGAGGAACTGTGCCAGGCACTTCGCGCGGCGGCTTGGGCGGCGGAGCACAAGAAATTTTCCACAAAAAGCGACCGCGTGACGAGGGCAACCGCCATCCTGTTCGCACTGGAGGCGGGGCTCGACTTCGAGAAAGGCGGCGAGGTGTCGACCACGCTCGCCAAGCTCTATGCCGGTGCGCGGCGGCAGGTGATCGAGGCGAGCCTGGGGAATGACGGCGCGCCGTTCCGCACCGTGGCGGATACATTTGACGAGATTGGCCAGGCCTGGAAGGTGGCGCGGGCCGCCTGACCGTCGTCGCGGTCAGAAGCCGGCGCCCGGGGCGACGGCGTCACCCTGGTTGATTGCTTACCGCGTCAGCGAAGCCAGTGGCGCGCCATGAAATAGCCGGTGACAAGGACCGAGATCACCGCGCAGATCCCGAGAATGGCGTCGAATGCCCATGGCTCCTTGGCGTACCAAAGGCCTTCCACGTTCATCCCGTAGAGGCCGGTGATGAAGGTGAGCGGCAGGAAGACGAGGGCGGCGATCGAGATGATGAGGCTGCGCTTGTCGAGCTGTTCGGCGCGGAGATCGGTCAGTGCCTCGTGCATCAGGCTGGATCGTTCGCGGATCGCCTCCAGTTCCTCCGCCATGCGCGCGGCGCGATCGGCCGCGGCGGCAAGGTGCGCGCGATCGTCCGATCCAAGCCAGTCCCCGGGCAACGCGACAAGCCGCTCGAGCGCAGCACGCTGCGGATTGAGGAAGCGGCGGTAGCTGATGGCTTCGCCGCGCACGCGCGTGACGTTGAGGCGAAGCTTCATGATCTGGCTGCTGTCGAGCTGCTGCTCACAATCGTCGAGATCATCGCCAAGATCGGCCACGACGGGATCTAGATCGCTGGTGATGGCGGTAGCGAAGGCAGTGATGAGATCGCCGGGATCACGGATGCTGCCGGTCTTCACTTCCCGCTGCACCGAATCGACCGCGAGGAGTCGCTTGCGTGCGACCGAGATAACGCGGCCCTTCACCGCCCAGATCCGCAGCGAGGCGAGCATGTCGGACGAATCGAGCGGTTCGGTGCTGCGACCGCGCAGGTTGAGGAAGGCACCGCTATCGAACGCTTCGCAGCGCGGGCGGCTTTCGCTCGCCGTCAAAGGCTCGACGACGTAGTCGGGCAGCTTCGCTTCGTCGGTGAGCCATGCCTGGGCATGCTCGGCGGTGGAGGTGAGATGCACCCAGGCCATCGCATCGCGGACGGCAAGTGCGTCCTTGATGTCGATCTCGTGCGCGCCGGCGTCGTCGATGCGATAGGCAAATCCGCTCACATCATCCTCACGTCGAGGGTCAATCCGGGGAGCCCGGCGGGGGGCTCGGCACAGGCAATGCGATCGGCGTCGGCGCGGGCGCGGTCGAGGATCGCCGTTGGCACCGCGGCATCGTGAGTCACGCGATCGGCATTGGCGAGAAGGCGCGCGTCACGCAGCGTCAGATCATCGGGATCGGTGGAGGTGAGGCGAATGGTCTCGATCGTGCCGGCACCGTCGCCTCGCCTGCCAGCCCGTGCGAGCCAACGGGCGACATCTGAGGTCGAGGAAAGCGGATCTAGCAGACCGCCGGGTCGAAGCGCGTCCGAAATGGCGCGCCTGCGCTCGGCCGCATCGGGAAAGGCCGTGCGGATCGCGCCGCGCGCCGCGAAAAGCGCATCGGCCAGGCGGCCGAGGCTGGCGGGGAATAGACTTTCGAGCCGCTGGCGAAGCGCGGCCGCGAGGCCGGCGGAGGCGCCGCCGGTGCCCACGGCGACAATCACCGGATCGCGGTCAACGATGGCGGGCAGCGTGAAATCACACAGCTCCGGCCGGTCGACCGCGTTCACGAGCACGCCGCGTGCCTTGAGCCGCGCGACGGCAGCGTCGTCGTCGACCACGATGGCGAGCCGGGCGCCCGCGTCAGTTTCGTCTTCACCGACGACGATCGCGCTGGCCCGTTCAAGCAAGCGGCGCTTGGCGTCTGCCGCCTCGCCATCGCCCACCAGGATCACCGCGCGGCCCTGCAGCCGCACGAAGATCGGCAGGCTGTGCAGCGTCACAGCCAGTCCGGCACGCGCTCGGCAGCGAGGATCGTCTCGGCCGCAATGCGATCCGCCACCACGGCGTAGCGATCACCGTCGACCAGCACCTCAGGCACCAGCGGGCGCGAATTGTACGTCGACGCCATGGTCGCGCCATAAGCGCCGGCGGTGCGGAAGATCGCCAGATCGCCCGACTTCACCGCATCGATCTCCCGATCGCGCGCGAAGGTGTCGCCGGTTTCGCACACCGGGCCGGCGATGTTCGCCATCATGCGATCGCCGGTCGGCCGCACCGCCTGGAAATCGTGCCATGCATCGTAAAGCGCAGGACGGGCGAGATCGTTCATCGCCGCATCGACGATGACATAGGGGTTGCTGACACCGGGCTTCACCCAGATCACCTCGGTCAGCAGCACGCCGGCATTGCCCGCGATCACGCGGCCGGGCTCGAACATCAGCGTGACGCCCCAATCCTTCGTGACCCGCGCGACCATCGCCCCAAAATCGGCGGGATCGGGCGGCACGTCGCCCGCCCTGTAGTTGACGCCAAGGCCGCCGCCGAGATCGACATGGGTGATCGTGTGGCCGGCCGCGCGCAACTCGGCGATGAACTGGCCGATGCGAGAATAGGCTGCCTCCAGCGGGGCGAGATCGAGCAGCTGGCTGCCGATGTGGATCGCGACGCCGCGCAGGTCGAGGCCGGGCAGGCCGGAGAGACGAGCGAAGATCCCTGCGGCCTCGTCGATCGGCACGCCGAACTTGTTCTCGCGCTTGCCGGTCGAGATCTTGGCGTGGGTGCCGGCATCGACATCCGGATTGACGCGAAGCACGGCGCGCGCCGTCTTGCCCATCGCCGCGGCGAGCTGCGCCAGGACGGCGCCTTCCTCCTCCAGCTCGATATTGAACTGGCCGATCTCCGCCTCGAGGCCGCGGGTCAGCTCCGCACGGGTCTTGCCGACGCCGGAGAAGACGATGTCGGCGGCGGGCATGCCGGCGGCGAGCGCGCGGGCCATTTCGCCGCCCGAGACGACGTCAGCGCCATAGCCTTCGCGCGCAAGCACGTTCAGCACCGCGATATTGGGATTGGCCTTGATCGCATAAGCGAGATGGACCGGACCGGCGTGCTTCAACCCATCGCGGAAGACGCGGGCGTGGCGGCGCAGCGTGGCGGCCGAATAGACGTAGACGGGGGTGCCGACCTCCGCCGCAATGCGCGAAAGCGGCACGGCTTCGCAATGAAGCTCGCCGTCGACGAGTGAGAAATGGTCCATGATTACCTTGGCGGGAGATCGAATTCGTCGCTGCGGCGCTCATCGGAATTGCGCAGAAGCTCGTCGCTGCGGCCCGGGCGGGCCTGAGCGCTGGGGGTGAGAAGTTCGGCCGGGGTAGGGCGTGCATCGGCGCCGTAAGGGGCGGGCGGCAGCTGTTCCCCCGGCGCCGGTTTCAACCCCCGCGATGCGCCGCAGCCGGCGAGCAGCAGGATAACGCCAAGCAGGGCGAGCGGTGTTGCAGGCTTCATCCCAGGGCCTCACGTGCTTCGCGGATCGCTGCGCGGACATTGTCGGGCGCCGTGCCGCCGAAGCTGGTGCGGCTGGCGACCGAGGCATCGACCGACAGCACGTCATAGACGCGAGCGTCGATGCGCGGATCGATCGCGACGAGATCATCGAGCGGCACCTGATCGAGGCGCACGCCGAGCGCTTCTGCCCGCGCAACGGCGCGGCCGGTGATGTGATGCGCCTCGCGGAACGGAACGCCGGCCTCACGCACCAGCCAGTCGGCAAGATCGGTGGCGGTGGCAAAGCCGCTTTCGGCGAGGCCCCGCATCCGATCCGTGCGGAAGGTGGCGCTTTCGACCATCCCGGTCATCGCGGCGAGGCAGAGCCCCAGGAGATCATGGCATTCGAAGACCGGCGGCTTATCGTCCTGCATGTCCTTCGAATAAGCGAGCGGCAGCCCCTTCATCGTCACCATCAGGCTGACGAGACAGCCGGTGATCCGGCCGGCGTGCCCGCGCACCAGCTCGGCCGCATCGGGATTGCGCTTCTGCGGCATGATCGAACTGCCGGTGGACCATTGGTCGCTAAGCGAGACGAAGCCGAAGGGCTGCGAGGCCCAGAGGACGAACTCCTCGGCGAGGCGCGAGAGGTGAAGCGCGCATTGCGCGGCGCTGGTGAGATACTCGATCGCGAAATCGCGGTCCGACACCGCGTCCAGCGAGTTGCGCGTGGGACCATCGAAGCCGAGCGCGGCGGCGGTAGCCTGGCGGTCGACCGGGAAGCCGGTACCGGCCAGCGCCGCCGAGCCGAGCGGCGACAGGTTCATCCGGGCGCGGGCATCGCGGAAGCGGCCGACGTCGCGCCGCGCCATCTCTACATAGGCCATCAGATGGTGGCCGAGCGTGACGGGCTGCGCCGACTGGAGGTGGGTGAAGCCGGGCATCACGCTGCCGGCATGTTCCTCCGCCCGGGCGAGCAGTGCGCGCTGGAAGGCCGCGAGGGCGGCGAGCGTCTCGTCGATCGCGTCGCGCACCCAGAGGCGGAAGTCGGTCGCAACCTGATCGTTGCGGCTGCGCGCGGTGTGGAGGCGGCCCGCGGCGGGGCCGATCGCCTCGGCAAGGCGCGCCTCGGTCTGCATGTGGATGTCTTCGAGTGAGAGATCCTCCGCGACGCCGTTCGCCTCATACTGTTCGGCGACCTTGCCCAGGCCGGCGCTGATCGCGTCCGCATCCTCGCCCGACACGATGCCCTGCTTCGCGAGCATCGCGACATGCGCCTGGCTGCCGCGGATATCCTGCCGCCACATCCGCTTGTCGAAGGGAATGGAGGCATTTATCTCGCGCATCACCGCGGCGGGCCCTTCGGCGAAACGACCGCCCCACATCTGGTTGGAACCGCTCATGTCATCGCGCTCGGGAACCGTCTTTCTCCTCATGGCCGCGCTCGCGGCAGCGGCTTGCGATAGGCAAACGCCTGCGCCGGAGCAAGCGAACGTCGCGGTGACCCCCGACGAAGTGTCGCCGGACGAAGTCGCGCCCGGGACGGGCACCCCGGCGGCAAAGTCGGGCGAGGTCGATCGGTCGCACAGGGGCGAGGCGGCGCCGGCGGTGTCGTTCGTCGATCCGGCGGGCAAGAAGGTGACGCTGGCGGACTTCCGCGGCAAGCCGGTGCTGCTGAACCTGTGGGCGACGTGGTGCGCGCCGTGCATCAAGGAGATGCCGAGCCTGGATGCGGCGGCGGCGGACCCGCGGATCCAGGTGCTGGCGTTGAGCCAGGACATGCAGCCCGAGAAGGTGGCGCCCTTCTTCACCGAGCGGAAGCTGGCGCGGTTGAAGCCCTACACCGATCCGGACATGGGCCTGAGCCTGCATTACCGGGTGAACCTGCCGACGACGATCATGTTCGATGCCGAAGGGCGCGAACTGTGGCGCGTGGCCGGCGCGCTCGACTGGACCGGCGACAAGGCGAAGGCGCTGCTCGCCGAGTGACGGCGACAGCGGCGCGACAAAGCGTGCGGCGGGCAGGGTGACGATTTCGCTGCGTCGCACTAGATGACGACAATGAACCTCAACGGACTCGACATTGCAGTGCTCACCCTGGTTGGCGGGAGCGCGCTGCTGGGGCTGAAACGGGGGTTCGTCACCGAGGTTCTGGCGCTGTTCGCGTGGGTGGCGGTGATCTTCGCGGTGAAGATCTTCCACTTGCCGACTGCGCAGTTCCTGGCCGGGCCGGTCGGTACGCCATCAGGCGGCGCGGCGCTGGCGTTCGTGCTGCTGGCGGGCGTCACCTATTTCCTGGGACGGATGGTGGCCCGGGCGCTCGGCGAGCGGGTGAAGAAGTCGGTGCTGGGGCCGGTCGACCGCGCGCTTGGTTTCGGCTTTGGTGCGCTGAAGGGGCTGATCCTGGCGAGCCTTGCCTTCCTGCTCGTCTTCCTGGTGCTCGACACGATCAGCGGCGGCCCGCGGCAGCGGCCGGCGTGGACGCGGGAGGCGCGGACCTATCCGCTGCTGAGCGCGACGAGCGCCGCCATGGCCGACTTCGTCGATCGCCGCCGCCGCGGCCAGCCGGTGTTCGGCCCGCGCACCCCGGCGGCGCCCCCCGCCAATGCGAGTAGCCCGTCATGAGCAGCACGCTCTACAATGATGCGATCCTGAAGCTGGCGACCGACAATCCGATCGACGAGCGCCTGGCTGAGCCGCAGGGGACGAGCGAGAAACGATCGCCGATCTGCGGCAGCCGGGTGACGGTGGACGTGAACATCGGCGCCGATGGCCGCGTCAGTGAAGCAGGCATGCTGGTGCGCGCCTGCGCGCTGGGGCAGGCGAGTTCCTCCCTGTTGGCCGGCAACATCGTGGGCCGCACGCCCGACGAACTCGCCGCAGCGCGTGATGCGCTGACCGCGTGGCTGGCGCGGGAGGGGGCGATACCGGACTGGCCGGGCTTGGACGTGCTGGCCCCGGCGCTGGATTATCACGCTCGCCATGCCTCGATCCGTCTCGCGTTCGAAGCGGCGGCGGAAGCGGCAGCCCAGGCCGCGCAGGTGGCTCAAGGGCCGGCAACGGAGGCGAACGAGGCCTGATGGAAGACGCGGCGGGATCCCTGCTCCGCGACGGGTTCATCCTGTTGGGGGCGGGGCTAGGCTTTGTCCTGCTGTTCCGAAGACTGGGCCTCGGCGCGACGCTGGGTTACCTTGTTGCCGGCGCCGTCGTGGGCCCGCAGATCCTGGGGCTGGTGGGGGATGCCGAAGCGAAGCTTGGCATTGCCGAGCTTGGCATCACGCTGCTGCTGTTCGTCGTCGGGCTTGAGCTCAACCCGACGCGGCTGTGGAAGCTGAAGGAAGACATCTTCGGCCTCGGGCTGCTGCAGGTGACGCTGTGCGGCATGGTGATCGCCGCGATCGTGGCGGTGTTCGTCAAATTCTCGCTTCCGGCCGCGCTGGCGCTGGGCCTGCCGCTGGCGCTGTCGTCGACCGCGCAGGTGCTGCCGATGCTGCAATCGTCGGGCCGGCTGCGCACCCCGTTCGGTGAGCGGGCATTCTCGATCCTGTTGTTCCAGGATCTGTCGATCATCCCGCTGATCACGATCATCGCCGCGCTGAGCCGCAACCCGGCCGATGCCGGCGGGCCGCCGGGATGGCTGCTGATCCTTTACACGATCGGCGCGGTCGCGGGCCTCATCGCGGCGGGCCGCTTCCTACTGCGCCCGCTGTTCCGCTGGATCGGCAACATGGGCGAGCGCGAGATGTTCGTGTTCGCCGCGTTGTTCACCGTGATCGCCAGTGCCGCGCTGATGGAGGCGCTTGGGCTGTCGACCGCGCTTGGCGCGTTCGTCGCCGGCGTGATGCTGGCGGACAGCCCGTATCGGCACGAGCTGGAGGCAGATGTCGATCCGTTCCGTTCGATCCTGCTTGGCCTGTTCTTCCTGACGATCGGGATGCTGCTGGACCTCAGCGCGATCGCGGAACGGCCGTTCTTCGTCCTGGCGATGGCGGTGGCGTTGATCGCGACCAAGACGCTGGTGATCTTCGGCCTTGGCCTTGCCTTCAAGATGACCTGGCGCTCCGCGCTCGCGCTGGGGCTGCTGCTGAGCCAGGGCGGGGAATTCGGCTTCGTGCTGTTCGCGCAGGCGACCCACGCGTACCTGATCGCGCCCGAGGCTGCCTCGCTGTTCGGCGCGATCATCACGCTTTCCATGGCGACGACGCCGTTCCTGATGTCCGCGACGCGCCGGTTCCGCGAGGAGCCGATCGTGAAGGAGGAGCGGGACGGGCCGATGGCGGACGGCGCCAATGCGCTGATCGTCGGCTATGGCCGGTTCGGGCAGACGGTGGGGCAGATGCTGCTGGCGCAGGACATTCCCGTCACGCTGATCGACACCGATATCGAGATGATCGACATCGCCGGCGAGTTTGGCGCGAAGGTCTATTATGGTGACGGCACCCGGCTCGACCTCTTGCGCCAGGCGGGTGCGGCGGAGGCGGAGCTGATTCTGTTCTGCATCGATGGCGAACAGGTGACGCCCGAGGTGGTGGAGGCGGTGCACGAGGCCTTCCCGAACGCGGCGATCTATGTGCGCGCGTTTGATCGCCGGGCGCTGATCAAGCTGAAGAACGGCCCGGCGAAGCTCGTGGTGCGCGAAGTGATGGAATCGGCGGTCAAGATGGCCCGGGCCGCGATGGAGGGGCTGGGTATCGAGCGCGGTGACATCGACCGGGCGGAAGACATGTATCGTGCGCGCGACAAGGAGCGGCTGCGCATCCAGATCGAGGCGGGCGACCTGCGCACGGCACGCGCGCTGGTGGCGGAGCAACAGCCATGGGGGAACGGCAAATGAACTGGCTGATGGTGTTGGCGGGACTGTCCGGCGCCCTGGCGGTGGGCGCGGGTGCGTTCGGCGCGCATGGGGCGAGCGGGCAGGCGGCGGAATGGCTGCGGACCGGTGGGCAATATCAGCTGATCCATGCCGTGGCGGCGCTGGTGGCGCTTCGGCTGGAGGTGCGCGGGCCGGGCTGGCTGTTCATCGCCGGCGGCGCGCTGTTCGCCGGTACCCTGTACCTGATGGCGCTGGGCGCGCCGCGCTGGCTGGGCGCGATCACGCCGGTGGGTGGCACGCTGCTAATCGCCGGTTGGCTGTGGCTGGCGTGGGCCGGGATGCGCTCCTAGCCGACGCTCGTGCGCGGGCTCAGCGCTTCTTCCGGCAGGCGTCCGAGCAATAGAGGACGCTGTCCCAGTCGCGGGCCCATTTCTTGCGCCACGTGAACGGCTGGTGGCAGGCGGGGCAGATCTTCGTCGGCAAATCGCGCTTGGCGACGCCGTTCGGCATCAGCCCGCGATTGCCAGATAGTCGCGGACGTCGTCGAGCGAGACGTTCTTGTCGAGATAGGTCTGGCCGATGCCGTGAGCGAGCAGGAAGGGGATGCGCCCGCCGCTCGCCTTCTTGTCGTGCCGCATGTGATCGACGAGGCGTTCTGCCGGGGCATTGATGCCAGCGGCGGCGAGGCCGTCGGGCAGCCCGGCCGCCTGCCAATGCGCCGAGACGCGGATCGCGTCCTCGGCCGAGCAAAGCCCCTGCGCCGCCGAATAACCGAAGGCGAGCGCGCAGCCGGCCGCCACTGCTTCGCCGTGGAGCAGGCGATCGGAAAAGCCGGCTTCCGCCTCCAGCGCGTGGCCGAAGGTGTGGCCGAGGTTCAGCAGCGCGCGGCGGCCGAGCGTTTCGAATTCGTCCTCGCCCACGAGGCGCGCCTTGGCAGCGACGGAGTGAGCGATGGCATATTCGCGCGCCGCGCTGTCGCCGGCGAGGAGCTTCGCGCCGTTCGCCTCGCACCAGGCGAAGAAATCCGCGTCGTCGATCAGGCCGTATTTCACGACTTCCGCGTAGCCAGCGCGAAGCTCGCGGGGCGGGAGCGTATCGAGCACGTCGGGATCGATCAGCACGACCTTGGGCTGATGGAACGCGCCGATCAGGTTCTTGCCCGCGCGCGTGTTGATCCCGGTCTTGCCGCCGACGGACGAATCGACCTGTGCCAGCAGGGTGGTGGGGATCTGCACGAAGCCGCAGCCGCGCTTCAGGATCGCGGTGGCGAAGCCGACCAGGTCGCCGATGACGCCGCCGCCAAGCGCGATCACGTGATCGCCGCGCTCGACGCCGAGATCGAGCAGGCGGTCGGTCAGCGTTTCCAGCGTGCCCCAGCTTTTCGATTTTTCACCCGCCGGAAGCACGATCGGCTCACTGGCCACGCCGGCCGCATCGAGCGAGGTGCGCAGCGTCTCGAGATGTTGCGCGACATTCTCGTCAGCGACGATCGGAACGCGGCGGCCGCGGGCGAGCGGGGCGATCTGTTCACCCGCGCGGGCGAGCAGTCCCGCCTCGATCACCACATCATAGCTGCGCGCGCCGAGCGCCACCCGAACCGTCGTCATGCCGCCCCGTAACCGATCGCATCGAGGATGGCACGTACCGTTGCCTCGTGCGGGACATTGTTGCTGGGCACGCGGATATGCGCCTGGGCGTAGAGCGGATTGCGCACCTCGGCGAGCTCGCGCAGCACCTTGGCGGGATCCTTGCCGCGCAGCAGCGGCCGCGTATCCCGCTTGCGCACGCGTTCGACCAGAACGTCGATATCGGCATCGAGCCAGATCGCCAGCGCTTCGGAGAGGATCAGCGCGCGCGTCGCATCGTTGATGAAGGCGCCGCCGCCAGTGGCGATCACCTTGGGCCGGCCATCAATCAGCCGCTGGATCACGCGCCGCTCGCCATCCCGGAAATAATCCTCACCGAACTGGGCGAAGATCTCCGGGATCGTCATGCCCGCGGCATCCTCGATCTCATTGTCGGCATCGACGAACGGCAGGCCGAGGCGGTGCGCCAGGCGGCGGCCGACCGTTGACTTGCCCGCACCCATCAGGCCGACCAGCACGATCGGGCCGCGCGGGCGGCGGGCGTTGTTCACAGGTTCGGCAGGGGCGGGGCTTTGCATCATCGGCTGGCGGGCTATACAGCGCGTCGGCGCCCCGGGCACAAGGTACGTGCGTGGGGAACTGGGCTGCGGGTGTACTCGCGTCGTACAGGGTAGAAACATGTCGCGGTTGATCGTCTCGCTGGTGGTGCTGTTGGTCGTGGTGGTCGGCGGGTTGTTCTTCCTCGCGGGCAGCGCGACCGAGCGGCCGACGACGCGTGTCGAAAAGGCGGTCGAGCTTGGCAATCTCGCGAGCTAAGGCACTGGCGGCGCTCGCCGCCGCTGCCTCCTTGGCTGCCGCGGCGGTCGCGCAGAACGCCCAGGCACCCGAATCACTGCTGCCGCCCGGGTTCGGCGAGCCCGTGGCTCCCGCGCCGCCGGCACAAACACCTGACGGCGCGACCGTGCAGCCGCTGCCGGCGCCGCTGGACCTGCCCCTGCCGGAGGTGAGCCCCACCCCGACACCGACGCCCACGCCGCCGAGCGAAGAAGAACTGGCGCGCTACGAGATGCCGCTGTTCGCGCGGCGCTCGCTCGCCATCGTCGGCCCGATCGGGACGGCGGAAGGTGGCCTGCCGCGTAATGCCTTCGGGTCTGCCGATGGCGGCTTCGTCGAAACGCTGATGCGGCGGCTCTCGGCTCCGCTGCCATCACGCTGGCTGTCGATCGCGCTTCGCCGTACGCTCGTCTCGCAGCTGGATACGCCGGCGGGCCTCAACGGCGCGGATTTCGCCGCCGAGCGCGCGTGGCTGCTGCTGCGGATGGGCGAATCGGTCGCGGCGCGCAGCGTGATCCAGAGCGTCGACACCGGCAATGCGACGCCCAAGTACCGGCAGGTCGCGATGCAGGCGATGCTGGCGAATGCGGATCCCGCCGGCTTGTGTCCGCTTGCCGATGATGCGGAGAACAGCGAGCGCGGCTGGATCATGGCGCGCGCGATGTGCGCGGCGCTGGGCAATGCCGATGGTGGCGCGCAGCCGTTGCTCGCCGACGCGCGCCGCCGCCGTGTCGCGAGCGGGATCGATCTGCAGCTGGCGCAGAAGGTGATCGGCGCGGGGCGCGACAGCCGGCAGGCGATCACGATCGAGTGGGACCCAGTGGTTCAGCTCACCACCTGGCGCTTCGGGCTGGCGACGGCGACTGGCGTGGCGATCCCGGCCGCATTGTACGAGACGGTCGGTCCGCAGGTGACCGGCTGGCGCGCGCTGGCGCCTGCCATTCCGCTTGCCGATCGCGCACCGGCGGCGGAAGCGGCGGCGGCGATGGGGGTGATCTCGAACGCCGCGCTGGTCGATCTGTTCGCCGCGCTCGATGCCGCCGACGACACTCCGGCGGCGCTTGGCGCAATCGCATCGGACTTGCGCGCGGCTTATGTCGGCGGCGATGTCGCAACCCGGCTGGGCGCGCTTCGACAGCTGTGGAATGCGGGCGAGACGCCGTCTACGCGCTACGCCCGGCTGGTACTGACGGCCCGGGCTGCGGCACGAATCCGGCCGACCGACGGCCGAGAGGAAGCTGACCGCATCGTTGCCTCGATGCTGACCGCCGGGCTCGACCGCTCCGCGCAGCGCTGGCGCGGGCAAGTGGACGAGGGCGGCGATGCGTGGGCGATGCTGGCGCTTGCCGATCCCGATGCGAATACGCGGATGAGCTACAGCAATGTCGCCGGCTACTCGGGGGCGGGCGATGCGGCGCTGAAGCGGCGGATGTTCTTTGCCGGCATGGCCGGGCTCGGCCGGATGACGCAGGACGATGTGGAGCGCGGGGCGCAGGCGCTGGACGTTCCGATCGGCGCGACCAATTCCTGGACGCGCGCGATGGACCGCGCAGTGCGGGAGCGCCAGCCGGCGACCGTCATCCTGCTGTCCGCCGTGGCCATGCAGACGGCGAGCTGGCGCGGCGTGCCGCCGGAGATGCTGTACCGCATCGTTGCATCGCTGCGCGCCGTCGGCCTCGACGGCGAGGCGCGGATGATCGCCGCCGAGGCGCTGGCACGGGCCTAACGATGGGCGCGGACGACGCCTCGATCGACCGCTTCCTGGAAATGCTGGCAGCGCAAGCGGGGGCGGCGCGCAATACGATCGCCGCCTATCGCAGCGACTTGATGCTGGCGTCCGAGGCACTGGATGGTGCGCTCTCGATCGCCGATGGTGCGGCGCTGGCGCGGCTTGGCGACGGATGGGCGAAGCTGTCGCGCGCGACGGTGGCGCGGAAGGCCGCTGCGCTGCGCCGATACTTTGCGTTTCTGGTCGAAGAAGGGGACCGCGCCGACGACCCGGGGGATGCGCTACCCAAGCCGGGTAGCCGGCGGCCGCTGCCCAAGACGCTGAGCCACGAGGATGTCGATCGGCTGTTCGCGGTGGTCGCCGCGCGGGTGGCGCGCGATCCGCCGCTGCCGGCGGACCTGCGCAACGCCGCGCTGCTGGAGCTGCTCTACGGATCGGGCCTGCGCGCTACCGAGCTCGTCTCCCTGCCGCGCAACGCGGTTCATCCTGATCGCCCGTTCGTGATCCTTACGGGCAAGGGCGGGAAGGAGCGGCTGGTACCGATTTCCGACCGCGCGCGAGCCGCGGTGGCGGCTTGGCGTGCACATGTCGCCGTCGATCGGCCATTTCTCTTTCCCTCCGGCGCAACCCATCTTTCGCGCGTCAGGCTGTTCCAGATCATCCGTTCGCTAGGGGCGGAGGCGGGAATTCCGCCCGACCGGATCAGCCCGCACGTGCTGCGTCACGCTTTCGCCACCCACCTGCTGGAAGGCGGCGCAGATCTGCGCGCGCTTCAGTCAATGCTTGGCCATGCCGATATCGCGACGACCGAAATCTACACCCATGTTGATCGCTCGCGTCTCGTCGCGCTCGTCAATGAACGCCACCCGCTCGTTGACGCAGCGAACCGGCGCGCCTAGCTGCGCGCGATGCCGACTTTCCTCGACTTCGAAAAGCCGATTGCGGAGCTTCAAGGCCGCATCGATGAATTGCGCGAGACCGGCGCCGATGGCGGCGTCGACATTACCGCCGAAATCGCCAAGCTTCAGGCCAAGTCCGACAAGCTGCTGCGCGACACCTTTTCCAAGCTGACGCCGTGGCAGAAGACGCAGGTCGCCCGCCATCCGGAGCGCCCGCATTTCAAGGATTATGTCACCGGGCTGTTCAGCGAATTTGTGCCGCTGGCCGGCGACCGCGCCTTCGCCGACGACCAGGCGATCTTGGGCGGCTTCGCCACGTTTCGCGGGCAGCGCGTGCTGGTGCTGGGACACGAGAAGGGTGCGGATACCGCAAGCCGGCTGAAGCACAATTTCGGCATGGGGAAGCCCGAAGGGTATCGCAAAGCCGTGCGGTTGATGTCGCTGGCGGACCGATTCGGCCTGCCGATCGTGACGCTGGTGGATACCTCGGGTGCTTTCCCGGGTCTGCAGGCGGAAGAGCGCGGACAGGCTGAAGCCATCGCGCGATCGACCGAGATGTGCCTTGCCGTTGGTGTGCCGCTGGTCTCCGCGGTTGTTGGCGAGGGTGGCTCGGGCGGCGCGATTGCGCTGGCGAGCGGAAACCGCGTGCTGATGTTCGAACACGCCGTCTATTCGGTGATCTCGCCCGAGGGATGCGCCTCGATCCTGTGGCGCACCGCGGATAAGGCGGCGGATGCCGCCGAGGCGATGAAGGTGACGGCGCAGCATCTGAAGGAACTGGGGGTGATCGACACGATCGTGCCCGAACCGCTGGGCGGCGCGCATCGCGGGCCAGCGGCGGCGATCGGCGCGCTGGGCGATGCAATCGACGGCGCTCTGGGTGAGCTGACATCGCTGGACCCAGACGCGCTGCGCCGTGATCGGCGCGAGAAGTTCCTCGCGATGGGCCGTGCGCTGGCCTGAGGGTTCGGGCGTGATTTTGTCGATGTAGTCTGGGCAAAGAAAAGGGCGGTGAGCCGAAGCTCACCGCCCTTTCTATTTCGATCTTGGAAATGGAGGCTTAGGTAGCCTTCATGTTCGTCGAAACGTTGGTGAAGGTCTTGGTCAGCTGATTGCCGAGGCCCTGCATGGCGGCGATGGCGGCGACGGCGATCAGCGCGGCGATCAGGCCGTACTCGATCGCGGTCGCGCCCTTGGAATTCTTCAGGAAGGCGCGGATCTTCTGCATGTTCGATCTCCAGTGGTTGTCTTAGCTTCAGTCACCCGACCGGATTGGAACATGGCCCCCGTCCGGTGATAGATCTGGTAGGGCGGGCAGGTTGAAAAAAACTTAAGCTGGCAGGGAACTTTTACCGAGCCGCGACGACCTTGGAGCTGATGTCGCTCCACATGTTCGTCGTGACGTCTGCCACTCCGATAAGGCTGGCCATCAACGCCAGCACGATGACGGCGAGGATCAGCCCATACTCGACCGCGGTTGCACCGCGCGTGTCACGCACGAAGTGCAAAAGCGCCCGGATGAGCGATCGTTCGGGCGAGGACGGGGGGCGGCGCATGGCTTAGGGATGACACGCCAGCGTTAATGAAAGGTCGACATGCCGAACGAGGCGCCTGAAAACTCACGAAGCTTCCTGGTGGTTGCTGGCGCGCTCGGCACGCCGGACGGCCGGTTCCTCATGCAGCAGCGACCTGCCGACAAGGAACATGGCGGGTTGTGGGAGTTTCCCGGCGGCAAGGTAGAGGCAGACGAGACACCGGAGGAGGCGCTGGTCCGCGAACTTCGGGAGGAACTGGATGTGGCGGTGGATCCGACCGATCTCTATCCGTTGAGCTTCGCCAGTCGCCCGGCAGCGCGCGGGCGGCAGCTTGTGCTCCTGCTTTATCGAATTGAGCGATGGCTGGGCGAGCCGCGCGCAATCGAAGCGGCCGGATTATGCTGGGGTGCGCCGCAGGCGCTTGTGCGGCTGGCAATGCCACCGGGTGATGCGGCCTTTGTCGATCTGTTGATCAGATCGGAACCGTCAGGCGGCGAGGCAGATGCTGAGACTGCAGAAGACAAAGGCGAACACGAGCCAAGGGTGCGAACGCACCATCCAGTCTGAATCCCCATCCATGTCACGCACGAGTCGCCCCCCGGCTTTGGAGCTTGGCGCAAGGCTTACCGCGCGCGTGCGGCGGCGCGAGGAAGGATCGACGAAACGACGTGATGACGCGCTGGCGGCGCTGCGTGCCGGCTGCGAGTGGTTCGCAAGCGGAGCCGATGGGCGATGATGGCGTTCAGCCAGCAATTCCCCCGACTATCGCCAGAGGCTGCCCATGCGGATCACCATCAACGGCCATACGCACGATGTTGAGGCCGACATCCGAACATCGCTGCTCGACCTGTGCCGCGAGCATCTCGGCCTCACCGGATCCAAGAAGGGCTGCGATCACGGCCAGTGCGGCGCCTGCACGATGCTGGTCAACGGCCGGCGCATCAACAGCTGCCTGACGCTGGCGGTGATGCACGAAGGCGACGAGATTACGACGATCGAGGGCCTGGGCAGTGTCGACACGCTTCATCCGCTGCAGGAAGCATTCGTCCGCCACGATGGCTATCAATGCGGCTATTGCACGCCGGGTCAGATCTGCTCCGCGGCCGGCATGCTGGACGAGGTGGCGAAGGGGTGGCCGAGCCATGTCTCGGCCGACCTTGCTGATGTTTCGCTCGATGATGATGAGATCTCCGAGCGCATGAGCGGCAATTTGTGCCGCTGTTCGGCCTATCCCAATATCGTCGATGCGATCCGCGAGGTGGCGGGCATGGGCGATCGTCGGCCCGAAAAGGTCATGCTCGGGGAGGAACGGGCATGAGGCTGTTCCAATATGAGCGTGCGGCGAGCCCGGAGGCTGCCGCGAGCCAGGCGAATGCACAGCAGACCAAGTTCATCGCGGGCGGGACGAACCTGCTCGACCTGATGAAGCTGCAGATCGAGACACCGGAGCGGCTGGTTGATATCAGCCGCCTCCCGCTCGATACTGTCGAGCAACGCGATGACGGCGGCCTGACGATCGGCGCATTGGTCCCGAACAGCGACCTTGCCGCCGACAAGCGCGTGACCGAAGGCTATGAAGTGCTGAGCCGCGCATTGCTGGCCGGCGCATCCGGCCAGTTGCGCAACAAGGCTTCGACCGGCGGTAATCTGCTGCAGCGCACGCGTTGCTATTATTTCTACGACACTGCCAGTGCGTGCAACAAGCGCGAGCCGGGCAGCGGATGCGATGCGATTGGCGGGTTCAACCGTATTCTCGCGGTGCTCGGTACGTCGGAACAGTGCATCGCCACGCATCCCAGCGACATGGCGGTGGCGATGATGGCGCTCGACGCAACGATCGTCACACTGAAGCCTGATGGCGATCGTCGTCGGATCCCGATCGCGGACTTCCACCGCCTGCCCGGTGACACGCCGCACATCGAGACGGTGTTGGAGCCGGGCGAACTGGTCACCGCAGTCGAGCTGCCGCCGCCCCCAACCGGTCGCCAGCTGTACCGCAAGGTGCGCGACCGCGCGTCCTATGCCTTCGCCCTGGTGTCGGTGGCGGGCGTCGTGGACATGAAGGACGGGAAGATCGCATCCGCGGCGCTCGCCTTCGGCGGCCTTGCGCACAAGCCGTGGCGTGATCCCGCGGTGGAGCAGGCGCTGATCGGAAAGGCGCCGAGCCACGAGGCGTTCGCTGCGGCCGCGGACGCGCTGCTGGCTGGCGCGCGTGGCTATGGCGCCAACGACTTCAAGATACCGCTCGCGCGGCGCACGCTGATCGCGGCGCTCAACGAATTGACGGGAGAGCGCTGATGTTCGGCTTTGGCCACACGAACAGCCTGAAGATGGACAAGCCGGTCGAGCAGAGCCTGCTCGATTCAGGTGCGCAGAACGTCATCGGCAAGCCGCTCAACCGCCATGAAGGGCGCAAGAAGGTGGCGGGGAAGGCGATCTATTCAGCCGAGTACAGCCTGCCGAACATGGCTTATGGCGTGCTCGTCGGTGCAAGGCAGGGTGCCGGCACCGTCAAGTCGATCGATGCGGAGGCAGTGAAGCGGCTGCCCGGCGTCATCGACGTCGTGACCGACTTCAAACACTTCATTCGCAATGCGGGCCAGGGCGGCGAGAGCAAGGCACCCACTACCGGCGTCAAGGACGTGGCCTATTTTGGCCAGGTCGTCGCGATCGTGCTGGGCGAGAGCTACGAAGCGGCGCGTGACGCTGCACTCCGGTTACCGATCGAGGTGGAGGAGGCGGACGGGCGCTGGGACTTCGATGCGCATCGCCACGAGACCGAGGTGCCGCCGCCGAACAATATCCCCGCGCATTTTACCCAAGGTGATCTTGATGCGGCGATGGCCAAGGCGGCAGTGACGATCGACGAGACGTTCACGACGCCGAGCCAGAATTCCGCGGCGATGGAGCCCCACGCCTCGGTCGCGACGTGGGAAGATGGAGAGCTGGTGATCTACGGATCGTACCAGATCCCCACCAAGGACGCGATGGCGCTGGCGGATGCGCTAGGCATTTCGTCGAAGAAGGTGCGGATCATCGCCGAATATGTTGGCGGCGGCTTCGGATCGAAGCTCGGCATCTCGCCGGAAAGCGCGGCGGCAGCGATCGCGGCGAAACAGCTTGGTCGACCAGTGAAGGCAGTCATGATGCGCCAGCAGGTGTTCGAGACGACCGTGCGCCGCTCGAACACCGAGCAGCGCATCCTGCTGGCGGCGAACGCCGACGGGCGGTTGACCGGGATCGGCCACGAGACGGTGTGCGCGAACCTGCCGAACGAGGATTTCTTCGAGCCGGCCGGGATCGGCACCCACTTCCTTTACGCTGGCGAGAACCGGCGGATCACTCATGATCTGGTGCGCATGAACCTCGTTTTGTCGGGGTCGATGCGCGCTCCCGGCGAGGCGGTCGGCATGCTGGCGGTCGAATCGGCGATGGACATGCTGGCAGAGAAGATCGGGATCGATCCGATCGAGCTCCGCCGTCGCAACGAGCCGGCGCAGGATCCAGAGAAGGGCGTTCCCTTCTCGTCGCGCAGCCTGATCGAGTGCCTGGAGACGGGAGCGGCCAGGTTCGGCTGGGATGCGCGCCAGCCTGCCGGCAAACGGCGTGAGGGCGAATGGCTGGTGGGCATGGGCGTCGCCGCGGCCTGCCGGAGCAACCTGCTCCAGAGCGAATCGGCCAAGGTATCCGTGAATTCCGCCGGCCACGCGACGATCGAAAGCGCGATGACCGACATCGGCACCGGCACCTACACTATCCTTTCACAGGTGGCGGGCGAACTGCTCGGCCTTGCGCCCGAGGCGATCACCGTAAAGTTGGGCGACAGCGCGGCGCCGCCGTCGGCGGGCTCGGGCGGGTCCTGGGGTGCATGCGGATCCGGATCAGCGGTGTATCTCGCGTGCGAGAAGATCCGCGAAGATATCGCAAAGAAGCTGGATGCGGAGCCGGCGGACGTCACCTTCAAGGACGGCATGGTGATCGCCGCGAACCGATCGGTGCGGCTTGCCGACATCGTCGGCGACGGCATCGAAGCGACGGGCGAGATCAAGCCGGGCAAGCAGAAGGACGAAACCACCCAGGCGTCGTTCGGCGCGCATTTTGCGGAGGTTGGCGTCAATGCGGTGACGGGTGAGGTGCGGGTGCGGCGGATGCTGGGCGTGTTCGCGGCGGGGCGGATCCTCAATGAGAAGACTGCGCGGTCACAGTGCCTCGGCGGCATGACCTTCGGCATCGGCGCTGCGCTGACCGAGGAACTGGTGCATGATCCCCGGAACGGCAAGCTCGTGAACCGCGATCTTGCCGAATACCATCTGCCGGTGAATGCCGATGTGCCGCAGCTCGAGGTACATTTCCTCGAGGAGCGAGACGTTCATGCCAATCCCTTGCAGGCGAAGGGATTGGGCGAGCTGGGCATTTCGGGTGCCGGCGCGGCGATCGCCAACGCCGTCTACAATGCCTGCGGCGTCCGCGTGCGGGATTTCCCGCTGACACTGGACAAGATCATCAAGGGACTGCCGGAGTGATCTGAAAAGCATCGGGCACAGGCTGGCCCACGGCGGGCAGCCTGTCGCCGCTGGAGGCCCGACCGGGAATCGAACCCGGGTGCAAGGATTTGCAGTCCTCTGCGTCACCACTCCGCCATCGGGCCTCGATGCGAGCGAGGCGCGCAGATGCGGCGGGCGGGCGGCCCTGTCAAGTTTATGCTTGGCCGTTGCGGGTTTCATCGTTGGCGTGGCGGAGCGCGCGCGATAAAGCGCGAGCTTCGACGACGTGTATTGCAACGCTAAAACAGCTGTGCGACAGGATGACCCCGATGACCATGACGACCGAACGCCGCCCGGACTTTGCCGCGATGCGCACCGCGATGGTGGCCAGCCAGCTGCGCACGAATGCGGTGTCGGACGCGCGCGTGATCGCCGCGATGGCGAACGTGCCGCGTGAACGCTTCGTGCCGGAAGAGTCGGCCGCTTTTGCGTATCGCGACGCGCTGCTGCCGCTGGGCGCGGGCCGTCATGCCAATTTGCCGATCGCCACGGGCCGGTTGCTGACCGAGGCGCGGCTGCTGCCGAGCGACCGCGTGCTGCTGATCGGTGCCGCGGGCGGATATACCGCGGCGGTGCTGGCGATGATCGTCGCATCCGTCGTGGCAGTCGAGGTTGATCCCGCGCTGGCCGCCATGGCTCGCGAGGCACTGGCCGGTGAGGACCGGGTGACATTGATCGAGGGACCGCTGGAAGCCGGCCATCCGGCAGGCGCCCCCTATGACGTGATGGTCATCGATGGCGCGGTCGAGCGCGTGCCCGAAGCGCTGGAAGAGCAGGTTCGTGTCGGCGGCCGCGTGGTCGGCGGTCTGGTCGACCGGGGCGTGACCCGGCTCGCTGCAGGTCGGCGCAGCGAGGGCGGCTTTGCGATGATGGATTTTGCCGACATCGAATGCTGCCTGCTGCCGGGCTTCGCCACCCCGCGCCGTTTCACCTTCTAATAAGGACCCCGATGAAGCGCGTCGTTCCCCTTGCCCTTTCGCTGGCATTTGCATCGGCGCCAGCTTCCGCGGACACGCTCCGAGAGGCTCTTGCCAAGGCCTACCGAGACAATCCGACCATCACCGGCAGCCGGGCGCGCCAGCGGGCGACCGACGAGACCGTGCCAATCGCGCGGGCGGCGGGGCGACCCAACCTTTCCAGCAACGCCGGGGTAGTCGACAATTACCTGCGCAGCGGCAATTCCTTCACCACGCCCGAACGCGTGGCGCAGGCGCAGCTGTCGCTGAACGTGCCTTTCTATTCGGGCGGCGCGGTGAAGAATTCGGTGCGTGCGGCGCAAACCCGGGTCGAGGCCGGGCAACTGGGGCTCCGGGGCACCGAGGCGTCGCTCTTCACCGAGGTGGTGGGCGCGTACAACGACGTGATCCGCGACGAGGCGATCGTCAGCCTCAACCTCCAGAACGTGCGCGTGCTGGAAACCAATCTGGAGGCGACGCGCGACCGCTTCCAGGTGGGTGACCTGACGCGGACCGACGTGGCGCAATCCGAGGCGCGGCTGAGCTTGGCGCGCGCCCAGCTGGAGCGGGCGCAGGCGACGCTGATCGGCAGCCGCGAGAATTACGTGCGGCTGGTCGGCACGGCGCCGGGGACGCTTGAGCCGCCGCCGCCGCTCCCCAACCTGCCGCAGAATGCCGATGGCGCGGTGGAAGTGGCGCTGCGCGACAATCCGAACCTGCTGGCGGCGCTGAAGGAGCGCGACGCGACCGCCTATGACGTACGCGTCGCGCGCGCGGGGCGTCTGCCCACGCTGGGCGTGGGCGCCACCGGAAATTACGTGAACTATCTGGGCTCGCTGGGCGACGGAACCGGGCTTGGTGTCGGCCAGTCGGGCAAGTCTGCCGGCATCGGGCTGAACATGAGCCTGCCCTTGTTCCAGGGTGGCCGGCCGGCGGCACAGGTGCGGCAGGCACAGGCAAATCGCGCGCTGGCGTTCGAGAATGTGACGGCGGCGGAGCGGCAGGTGATCGCCTCGGCACGATCCGCCTACGCCGTCTGGCAATCCTCGCTTCAGGTGATCCGATCGTCCGAGCAGGCGGTCGCCGCCAATCGGCTGAGCCTGGAGGGCGTGCGGGCCGAGAACAGCGTCGGCACGCGTACGATCCTCGATATCCTGAACGCCGAGCAGGAATTGCTGAACAGCCAGGTGACCTTGGTGACGGCGCGCCGCGATGCCTATGTCGCCGGCTTCGCGCTGCTTGCCGCGATGGGCGAGGCGGAGGCCGAAGATCTGGGGCTGGACGGCGGACCGCTATACAACCCGAACGACAATTTCCGTTCGGTGCGCGGACGCTTCTCCGACTTCAGCGATGGGCCGGCTCCGACGCCGCTGGCGCCGTCGACCGCAACCGTCCCGCCACAGGACGCGTCAGTCACCCGGCCGCTCGACCCGCTGCTCGACAGCAAGGTTGACAGGAGCCCGACGTTAACGACAGGTGAGAACGCACCGAACCGCTGATCGTCAGCGGTCAATCGTCACGAAGGTGGAGTGCGCGGATGGGGGATATCAGCGCCGAGCCGTCGATGGAGGACATCCTGTCGTCCATCAAGCGTATCATCGCCGAGGAAGGCGATGATCGCCCCGTGCGCCCGCGGCGCCCGTTGGCCCGGTCCGTTTCGCAGGCAGCCGATGAGGAAGAGGCCGGAGAAGTGCTCGAACTGAGCGATCCCATGCCGCCAGCCGCGGCGCGCGAGGACACGGCCGCGACCGAACCGGCGGAGGGAACGCTGGCGGAGATCATCTCCAAGGAAACCGCCCAGGCGACCCGCGGAGCGCTGGAAAACCTGTCACGCATGATGGTGAAGCCCGAGCCGCCGAGCGACGGCACGCTGGAAGGGCTGGTGCGAGAGATGCTGCGCCCGATGCTGCGCGAGTGGATGGACGCGAACCTGCCGGCGATGGTGGAGACGCTGGTCGCCCGCGAGATCGCGAAGATCACGCGGGGCGGCGCCTGACGCTACAGAACGTCACTTGAGGAAATGCCCAGGGGTCACGTTCATTGCGGCGCCGGGCGTTAAAAGCCGCTGAGCAGGCTGGCGACGTTGGCGCCGAGCGCGTCGATCGCATAGCCGCCTTCCATCACGATGGCGGTCGGCAGGCCTAAGCCGGCGATGTCCCGGGCCAGGATTGCATAGTCTGGCGTCGTTAGCGCGAACTGGCTGATCGGATCGCCTTCCCAGGTATCCGCGCCGAAGCTGACCACGAGGAAGGTGGCGCCGAAACGCGCAATGGCCTCCAGCGCGGTGGCCTGTGCGGCGCGGAAGGCCTCCGCCTTTGTGCCGTGCGGCAGCGGGAGGTTCAGCGTGGTGCCTTCTCCAGCGCCTTCGCCGATTTCGTCCGCATGGCCCCAGTAGAAGGGATAATCGGTCGCGGGATCGGCGTGGACGCTGGCGTAGAAGACGTCCCCGCGCTGCCAGAAGATGTCCTGCGTGCCGTTGCCATGATGGTAGTCGATGTCGAGGATCGCCACCCGCTCGTGCCCGGCATCGCGCGCGGCTTGGGCAGCAATGGCGGCAACGTTCAGGTGGCAGTAGCCGCCGAAGTAATCGGCGCCCGCGTGGTGGCCCGGCGGGCGGCAGAGCGCGAAGGCGGCGCGGTCTCCGGCCAGCACGGCGTGGGCGGCCGCGAGCGCGGACTGTGCGCTGCCATAGGCGCTGGCCCAAGTCTGGGGAGTGATCGGGGTCGTGGCGTCGAAGGCGTAGCGGCCCAACAGTGCATCGATGCGATCTAGGCGAAGCGGGCGGCGGCCGACGACCGGGAAGGCGTACGGGATGGCATCGCCGGGGCGTCCGGCGGCGGCCCAGGCGGCGGGCGCATCCTGCAGGAATTGCAGGTAGCCAGCATCATGCACCGCACGGATCGGTGCCTCGCCGCGATCCTCCGGTTCCTCGGCGCCGCCGATGGCATCGAGGATCATCTGCGCGCGCGAGGGCTTTTCGGCATAGTCGGTGAAATTGCCGTTGTGCAGCTCCTGCGCCGGGGCGTGATGGAGCTGATCGGGGGAGAAGAAGCGCCGCATCGGGCTGTACCTTGATAGGAGGAAGGAGGTTGCTCAGCGCACCTGAGTGACGGTCAGGCTGCCTGCCGGGAGCGGCTGGCATAGATCGGCGGATGGCACGGCGGGATCGAGCCAGGCGGACCAGGCGTCACGGCTAAGTACGACGACCTGCCGCGAATGGTAGGGCGCGATATCGGGACCGGGCTCGCAGGTGAGCATGGTGAAGGCCTCACCGACACTTGCGTCCTTGCGCCACAGGCCAGCGATGCAGAACCAGTCATGGCCGGTGAGGCGGAAGGCCCATTTGTCCTTGCGCTTCGCCTTGGGATCAGCGGGCTTGGTGAATTCGAAGAAGCTGTCGACCGGGATCAGGCAGCGGCCGGTGCGCAGATCTCGCCCGTCGGAGCGGAAATTGTACACGGGTTTTCCGCCCGAGCCGGGCCAGCTCCAGCGGCGGGTGACGCATTCCGCCGCATCCGCGCGGCCGTCGACGCCGCGGATGATGATCGTCGGATCGGTGATGCGGAAGCTGTCGAGCGGCGCCATGTTGGGCACGCCCTCGGGGAAGACGAGCGGAATGCGCGTCTCACCCCAATCGTTGCGCAATTCGCCGATGGCGATGCGACGGGCGGCCTCGTTGCACATGGGCGGGAGGGTAGCGGATCGGCGGGGCTGGCGCCAACCTCCCGCGGCGGGGGAGATTGGCGCCAGCTGCCGGTATCACTTGGCCGCGGCGAGCGCCTCGGCGATCAGGCGGCGGGTGTTGGCGACGCCGTAGAGCTTGATGAAGCTGCCCATGCGGGGGCCTTGGCTGGAGCCGAGCAGCGTTTCGTACAGCGCCTTGAACCAACCGCGCAGCTCCGCGAAGCCGGCGGTCTTGCCGATCTCATAGACGGCGTTCTGGATATCCTCCGCCGAAGCGTCCTCACCCAGCGTGGCGAGATCGGCGTCGAGCCGTTCGAGCGCGGCAACCTCGACGCCCTCGGGCGCGCGGCGCTTCAGCGTCGGGGCGATGAAGTCGCGGTGATAGGCGAGGGCATAGCCGATCATCCGGTCGAGCTCCGGATGCGCCGCGGCGTTGGCATCCGACAGGTAATTGCCGAGATAGCCCCAGACCTGCTCCTTCGTCGCGCCTTCGCCCATCACACCGACGAGGTTCAGCAGCAGCCCGAAGGTGACCGGCAGCGTTGCCGCCGGCACGTCGCCAGTGTGGATGTGGTGAACGGGGTTGCCGAGCTTCTCCTTCCACGATTGCGCGGGATAATTGGCGCGGAACTGCCAATAGTCGTCCACCGCACGCGGGATGAGGCCGAGGTGGAGCGACTTCGCCTTCTTCGGCTCGCGATAGATGTAGAAGGCGAGGCTCTCGTCGGGGCCGTAGGTCAGCCATTCCTCGATCGAAAGGCCATTGCCCTTCGACTTGGAGATCTTCTCGCCCTTGGCATCGAGGAACAGCTCGTACACCAGGCCCTCGGGCTTACGGCCGCCGAGGATCTGCGCGATCTTGCCGCCGAGGATGCCGGAATCGATCAGGTCCTTGCCGTACATTTCATAATCGACGCCGAGTGCGGCCCAGCGCATGCCCCAATCGGGCTTCCACTGGAGCTTCGCCTTGCCGCCGAGGATCGACTGTTCGACGGTCTGGCCCCCGGGAACAGAGGTATCCTGGAAGCGGATGATGCCGGCCTCTGCGTCGACCACCTCGACCGGGACCTGGAGCACGATGCCCGAGGTGGGGCTGATCGGCAGAACGGGCGAATAGGTCGCCTGCCGCTCGGCGCGCAGCGTCGGCAGCATGACGGCCATGATCTTGTCGTAGTTGCGCAGCACGTCGCGCAGCTTCTCGTCGAAGCGGCCTGAGGTGTAATAGTCCGTCGAGGAAACGAACTCGTAATCGAAGCCGAAGCGATCAAGGAAGTCGCGCAGCATGGCGTTGTTGTGCGCGGCGAAGCTGTCGAACTTGCCGAAGGGATCGGGCACGCGCGACAGGGGCTTGCCGAGGTTCGCCTCCAGCAGTTCCTTGTTCGGCACGTTGTCCGGCACCTTGCGCAGGCCGTCCATGTCATCGCTGAACGCTACCAGCCGCGTCGGGCGGCCGGTCATTTCCTCATAGGCGCGGCGGACCGTGGTGGTGCGCAGCACCTCCTGGAAGGTGCCGATGTGCGGCAGGCCCGAGGGGCCGTAGCCGGTTTCGAACAGCATGGGTTCACCGTTCGGCTTGCCCTCGGGCCAGCGCTTCAGAAGCTTTCGCGCTTCCTCATAGGGCCAAGCCTTGGACTCAAGCGCTGCGGCGCGCCGTTCGGGATCGAATGCGTCTGTCATAACGCGGTGCGACGTAGCGACGCGGGCGCGCGATGGCTATATGGGCAGCGCATGTCGATCTGGACCGGCCTTCTCCTGTTCTTCCTCACCGTCGCGGGGATGGAAGGCTTTGCTTACGTGATGCACCGCTGGGTGATGCACGGGCCGGGCTGGTTCCTGCATGAGAGCCATCATCGCCCGCGCACTGGGCGGTTCGAACTGAACGACCTCTATGGCGTGATCTTCGCCATCCCCTCGATCCTGCTGATCTATGGCGGGGTGCAGGGCGGCTGGGGCGAGGGTTGGGCCTGGGTCGGCGCCGGCATTGCGGCCTATGGGGCGATCTATTTCGGCTTCCACGACGTGATCGTGCATGAACGGGTGCGCACGCGCTATCTGCCGAAATCCAGCTACATGAAGCGGATCGTCCAGGCGCATCGGCTGCACCATGTGGTGAATACCAAGGAAGGCACGGTCAGCTTCGGCTTCCTCGTCGCGCCCAAGCCGGAAGCGCTGAAGGCCGAATTGAAGCGCCGCGGGCGCGCCGGCGTACGAGCGCCAGCCGGCGCAGACGGGCGATCCTGAGCGACTTTCCTGGGCCACCCCGGACCCAATGTTTGCCGAAAAGTAACTTCTGGCGCGGATAACGCCGCGCATGGACCCCGCTGTACCCCTTCCCAACCCGGGCGAGAGCGAAGAAAGCCGCCGCGCATTACGCAAGGCGGTGAAGATGCGCGCTCACCTGCGCGACCGCGGCACGACTCGCTTCGAGATCGAGGTCGTGGACCTGTCCACCACCGGCTTTCGGGCGCAGACGAGCTTCACGCTATGGCCGGGGACGACCGTGTGGCTGACTCTGCCTGGGCTGGCCGGGCTGGAGGCGGTGGTCGCGTGGCGCGACAAATATCGCTACGGCTGCGCCTTCACAAAGCCGCTGCACCCGGCGGTGTTCGATCACATCGTGGCGCTCGGCAACAGCTGAGCCGCACAGACTACGCGGCCGAGTCGCGGAGCGTTCCGAACGGCTCGACGGCGTGTGGGGGCAGGCGATACCTGCCCCTTTTTCTGTCAGTCGAACAGCGAGGAGACGCTGGTCTCGTCCGCGATGCGCTTGATCGCCTCGGCCAGCAGCGGCGCGATGGTCAGGTGGCGGATGCGCTTGGCGGCGCCGATCGATTCCTGATTGCCGATCGAATCGGTGACGACGAGTTCAAGCAGGTCGGAACCCTCGACGCGGGCGACTGCGCCGCCAGACAGCACGCCATGGGTGACGTAGGCGACGACGTCTTCGGCGCCGGACTGCTTCAACGCCGTCGCCGCGTTGCACAGCGTGCCGGCCGAATCGACGATATCGTCGACCAGGATGCAGAAGCGGCCTTCGACGTCGCCGATGATGTTCATCACTTCCGATTCGCCGGCACGCTCACGGCGCTTGTCGACAATGGCGAGCGGCGCGTTGTTGAGTCGCTTCGCCAGCGCCCGGGCGCGAACCACGCCGCCCACGTCCGGCGAAACGACCATCAGGTTCTTGCTGCCGAAGCGGGCGAGGATGTCCGCCGACATCACTGGCGCGCCGAACAGATTGTCGGTCGGGATGTCGAAGAAGCCCTGGATCTGGCCGGCGTGAAGATCGACCGAAAGGACGCGGTCGGCGCCCGCGGTGGTGATGAGGTTGGCGACGAGCTTGGCCGAGATCGGCGTGCGCGGGCCTGGTTTCCGATCCTGCCGGGCATAGCCGAAATAGGGCACGACTGCGGTGATCCGCTTGGCCGACGCGCGCTTCAGCGCGTCGATGCAGATCAGCAGCTCCATCAGGTTATCGTTGACCGGATAGCTGGTCGACTGGAGCAGGAAGACGTCCTCGCCGCGCACGTTCTCCATGATCTCGACGAAGATCTCCTCGTCGGCGAAGCGGCGCACCAGCGCCTCCGTCAGGGGGATTTCGAGATAGGAGGCGATGTCCCGCGCCAGCGGCAGGTTCGAGTTGCCGGTCATCAGTTTCATGTGCGCGCGTCCCTATGCTCGAATCGGGGGCTCCTTAGGCCGAGGGGCTAGCGACGAAAAGACCCGCGGGGTACGCGCGGCGCATGACCGCTCCCCAGACGATCGTCACCCGCTTTGCCCCGTCGCCCACCGGGCGCCTGCACGTCGGCAATATTCGCACCGCGCTGCAGAACTGGATGTTCGCTAGGGCGAATGGCGGCAAATTCCTGCTGCGGATCGACGATACCGATGGCGAGCGGAGCGAGGAGCGCTTCGTCGAATCGATTCGCGCCGATCTCGGGTGGCTGGGGTTCGACCATGACGGCGAGGTCCGCCAATCGGCGCGATTTGCGCTGTACGAGGAGCGGTTCGTCCAGCTGGTGGCAGCGGGCCGGATCTATCCCGCGTACGAGACGAGCCAGGAGCTCGACCTGAAGCGCAAGATCCAGCTCGGGCGCGGCTTGCCCCCGGTGTACGACCGTGCGGCGCTGGCCTTGACCGACGCGGATCGCGCGCGGCTGGAGGCGGAAGGGGTGAAGCCGCACTGGCGCTTCCGCCTGGATCATGCGGCGCCGGTGGAATGGGACGATCTGGTGCGTGGTCATCAGCGGTTCGACCCCGCGACGATGAGCGATCCCGTCGTGCGTCGCGCCGACGGCTCGTGGCTCTACATGCTGCCTTCCGCGATCGATGACGTCGACATGGGGATCAGTCACGTCGTGCGGGGCGAGGATCATGTCGCCAATACCGCGCTGCAGATTCAGATGTTCGAAGCGCTGGGATCGACGCCGCCGCAGTTCGCGCATGCCGCGCTGCTGACGGGCGCGGAAGGCAAGTTGTCGAAGCGGCTTGGCAGCCTTGGGGTGGATCAGCTGCGCGAGCAGGGCATCGAACCGCAGACGATCCGTGCGTTGCTGGCGCGGCTTGGCACCAGCGATCCCGTTGAGCCGGTGATCGACATGGCGCCGCTGTTCGCGACATTCGATTTCGCGCGCTTCGGCCGGGCACCGGCGCGGTTCGACGAGGCAGAGCTGACGCAGCTGAATGCGCGGATCGTGCACCAGCTGCCGTTCGCGTGGGTCGAGGCGCGCCTCCCGGCCGGGATGACAGAGGCGGCGTGGGAGGCCGTGCGGCCGAACCTGGCGACGGTGGCCGAGGCTGCCGACTGGTGGCGCGTGATCGAGGGGCCGGTGGAGGCGCCGCCGGCTGGCGAGGATGCGGAATACCTCGCCGCGGCTGCCGAGATCGCCGGCACGATTGTGTGGGACGGGGACCCCTGGCACGCGCTGACCGCCGCCCTGAAGGAAGCGACCGGACGCAGGGGCAAGACGCTGTTCCTGCCGCTTCGCCGGGCCCTGACCGGGCGCGATCATGGGCCGGACATGGCCGCGCTGCTGCCGTTGATCGGCCGCGATCGTGCAATTGCGCGGCTGAAGCAGGCGTGATGGAGCAGGTGATAATATCGCTTGCTACGTACTGGCGACGTTGTAACATCTCTATACGGGCGGAAGACCCGGGAAGGAGCATAGCCAAGGAGAGGAAGCATGACCGTGGACCGTTATGGCGCCCAGCAAAGCGTGAGAGTCGGCAGCCTCGTTGTTGCGATTGCGATCAATGCCGGCGTGATCGGGGCCTTGATGTTGTCGACGCCGGTTTTCCGAGTGCTGAAAGGCGACAAGTCGCTTCTCATTACCTCCGTCCCGCTAGACGAGCCGCCGCCGCCGCTGATCGAGATCGCCCCTCAGCGCCAGCCGGATGCACGAACGGCGGCTCAGCCTGAACGGGTCGATGCTTCCCGCTCGGTCACAGCAACCAGCGATTATGTCGTACCTAATTTGCCGCCGTTGCCCCTGCCACCACTCCCGCTTTCGCTTCCGACGGGCGAGGCCACGGTCATCGATCCGCCAGCGCAGCCGGTTCTGATCGGAGCCGAAGTGGACCCCCGCTACGCCAGTGATCTGCAGCCCCACTACCCCGCCGGTGAGCGCCGGGCCGAGCGGGAGGGAAGCGTTACCGTCCGCGTGACGATCCGGGCCGATGGGCGAGTCGCGACGGTGGAGTGCCTCAGCGCCACCACGACCGAATTCTGCCGCGCGACACGGCAGCAGGCGCTGGCGAAATGGCGTTTCCGCCCGGCGACTCGCGACGGCGTGCCGGTCACGGCGACGAAGGATCTGACGGTCAGGTTCGAGCTCGAATCCTGACGCGCCCTCTCAGGGTGGTGGGCGTTGCGGGGCTGGCCTATCCGGCCCCGCATCCCTATCTTCGTCGCTATGCAATTCTTCGCTCGCATGAGCCCGTTGCGCGCCGTGCGCGATTTGCGCCTGTTTCTGCACCAGCGGCAGAAGCACGAGCTGATCTTCCTGTTCCTGTCGATCTTCATCACTGGCCTGCTGCTGATCGGCTTCGCCAAGGATTCGAAGATCGAGAAGGAGTATCGGCCGAACATCGTCTACGTTCAGCAATGGACGCTTGATCGCACCGACGCCGAGATCAAGGCGCAGCAGGCGATCGACGCGCCGATCAAGCAGAAGCGGATCGACGAGGAAAAGCGCCGCCGTGAGGAGCGCCAGGCGGCGTTCAAGCGGCTCGAGAGCAAGATGGATAAGTGGGGCCTGTAACCGCCGGCGACCATCGCTGGATGGGCGCGGCGCTCGCCCTGGCGTCACGGGCACGGGGGCGCACCAGTCCCAATCCGGCCGTCGGCTGCGTCATCGTGCGCGATGGCGTGGTGGTGGGACGCGGCTGGACCCAGCCGGGCGGGCGGCCGCATGCGGAGGCCATGGCGCTGGGTGAGGCGGGTGAGGCGGCGCGCGGTGCAACCGCGTACGTGACGCTGGAACCCTGCGCGCATGTTTCACCTCGCGGGCCGGCTTGCGCCGATCTTTTGCTGGCATCGGGGGTCGCGCGGGTCGTGGCGGCGATCGGCGATCCTGATCCGCGCACGAACGGCAAGGGGCTGGCGCGACTCGCTGCAGCGGGGATTTCCACCACGGTCGGCATCCGCAGTGACCAGGCGCGCGCGTCGATGGCCGGTTTCCTGATGCGCCAGGCGCAAGCGCGGCCCCTGGTGACGCTCAAGCTCGCCACGTCGTTGGATGGCTGCATCGCGCGTGCAGATGGTGAAAGCCGGTGGATCACCGGCGCGGCGGCGCGCGCGCATGTGCATCTTGAGCGCAGCCGGCACGAGATCGTCCTGGTCGGGCGCGGCACCTGGGACATGGATCGGCCGGCGCTGGACGTACGGCTGCCGGGGCTGGAAGCGCGCGCGCCGACGCGCGTAGTGCTGTCGCGTGGCAGCGCGGAGGACGGGGTGACGCGAATCGCGAGCCCCGAAGATGTGGCGACATTACCGGGCGATCATGTCTTCGTGGAAGGCGGCGCCGGGGCGGCCTCGGCTTTCCTGGCCGCCGATCTGGTCGATCGCCTGCTGCTGTACCGCGCGCCGATCCTGATCGGTGGCGGACGCCCGGCGCTGGGCGACATCGGCCTGGAGCGGCTGGCGGATGCGCACTGGCGCTGGACGCTGACCGATTCACGGATGCTTGGCAGCGACCGGCTCGAGGTCTACGAGCGGGCGCGATGTTCACCGGGATCATAACGGACGTAGGGGAGATCACGCGCGTCGATACGCGCGGCGATACGCGCGTCGTCGTCTCCACCAGCTACGAAACGATCGACATCGATCTTGGCGCATCAGTCGCCTGTTCGGGTGTCTGCCTGACCGTGGTCGACAAGGGGCCGGACTGGCTTGCCTTCGACGTTTCCGGCGAGACCATGACGCGGACGCAGCAGGGCCAGTGGATGGTCGGCCGTCGCCTCAATCTCGAACGCGCGATGAAGCTTGGCGACGAACTGGGCGGTCATATCGTAACCGGCCATGTCGACGGCATCGCCGAGGTGATCGGCATCTGCCCCGAGGGCGATTCGAAGCGAGTCGGCTTCCGCGTCGCCAGCGATCTCGCGCCATTCCTCGCCGCCAAGGGATCGGTGACGGTCGATGGCGTGTCGCTGACCGTCAACGAGGTGTCCGATGCCGATGACGGCTTCACCCACTTCGCGGTCAACATCATCCCGCACACCCAGGCGGTGACGACGCTTTCGGATCTGGCGCCGGGCAGCGCCGTCAACATCGAGATCGATGTGCTGGCCCGCTACCTCCAACGGATGGAACATTATCGTGCAAAAGCCCGCTGAACTCGCGCGCCTGCGCCACGCCTTTCTTTCGACTCCGGAAGAGATCATCGACGAGGCCAAGAACGGCCGGATGTTCATCCTGGTCGATGACGAGGATCGCGAGAACGAGGGCGATCTCGTCATCCCCGCACAGATGGCGACGCCGGAAAAGATCAATTTCATGGCACGGCACGGGCGCGGGCTGATCTGCCTTGCGCTCACCAAGTCGCGGGTCGATGCGCTCGGACTCGACCTGATGAGCCGCCATAACGGCACCCGGCACGAGACCGCGTTCACCGTTTCGATCGAGGCGCGCGACGGCGTTACCACCGGCATCTCGGCCGCGGACCGCGCGCGGACGATCGCCGTCGCGATCGACGCCAGCAAGGGGCGGGAGGAGATCGTGACGCCGGGCCACGTCTTCCCGCTGGTTGCGCGCGACGGCGGCGTGCTGGTGCGTGCGGGTCATACCGAGGCCGCGGTCGACGTATCGCGCCTCGCCGGCCTCAACCCCTCGGGCGTGATCTGCGAGATCATGAACGAGGATGGCACGATGTCGCGCATGGACGATCTCGTCTCGTTCGCGCAGCTCCACAACCTGAAGATCGGCACGATCCGTGACCTGATCGCTTATCGGCGCCGCTACGATCATCTGGTCGAGAAGAAGGCGGAGATGACCTTCGAATCGCGCTGGGGCGGGCAGTGGAAGGCCGTGACCTTCCACAACAAGGCGACTGGCGACGAGACGATCGCGCTGGTGAAGGGCAAGATCGATCCCGACAAGCCGACGCTGGTGCGCATGCACACCGCGAGCTTCTTCGTCGACATGTTCGGTGAGGTTTCCGAACGCGCTGGGCTGCTCTCCACCTCGATGGAGATGATCGCTGAGGAAGGTGCGGGGGTGATCGTGGTGATCAACCGCGCGATGAAGGGCGTGGTTTCGCGCTTCATGCAGCTTCGCGCCGAGGGGAAGGGCGCCGGCGCACCGGAGGTTGAGGAACTGCGCGACTATGGCGTCGGCGCGCAGATCCTGGCCGAACTGGGGGTTGAGGAGATGGTGCTTCTCACCAACACGCACCACACGCTGGTTGGCCTCGAAGGCTACGGCCTGTCGATCGTCGGCGAACGCGCGATCCCGGGTACCGGCGGCGAGTGATGCGAACCGGGGCGGACGAAGCGCGTTCGCCCAAATATGCGCATGTCGAGCGTGAGCGCCGCTGGTTGGTCGACCCGGCGGCGCGACCGCCTGTGCCGACCGATCACGTGCTGATCGAGGATCGGTACATCCACAGAACTCGGATGCGGCTGCGGCGGATGACGGACAGCACGACCGGACAGGTCGCGCTGAAGCTGACCAAGAAATATACCGCGGACGATCCGCTCGCCCGCGCGATCGTCACCACGTATCTGAAAGAGGCGGAATTTACCCTGCTGGCACGCCTGCCGGGAACGGCGCTGATCAAGCGCCGGCACGATCTGGTCGGCGGGCCGGTCACCTACAGCCTCGATCGTTTTGCCGGCCCGCTCGAGGGGCTGGAACTCGCCGAGATCGAATGGCCGGACGATGCCGGGCTTCGAGGCTTGCCGCCGCCGCCCGGTTCGATACGGGAAGTCAGCAACGACCCGCGCTACCAAGGTGGCGCGCTGGTCGAGCATGGCAGACCGAAGGAAGATTGATGGCCAACATCCTCATCGTCGAAGCCCGCTTCTACGATCATCTGAACGACATGCTGATCGCCGGCGCCCGCGCCGCCATCGAGGCGGCTGGCCACCAGGCCGAGGTGGTGACGGTCCCCGGCGCGCTGGAAGTGCCCGGTGCGATCGCGATGGCTGCGGAAAGCGGACGCTATGACGCCTTCGTCGCGCTTGGCGTGGTGATCCGGGGCGAGACCTATCACTTCGAGATCGTCTCCAACGAAAGCGCGCGCGGGATCATGGCGCTAACCATGGACGGCATTGCAATCGGCAATGGCATCCTCACCACCGAAAACGAGGGGCAGGCGATCCGGCGCGCGGATCCGGCGCAGCTCGACAAGGGCGGCGGCGCCGCGCTGGCCGCGATCGCGATGATGGACCTTCGCGATCGTCTATCCTGATCAAGCGCAGCCGCAGATGACGGCTGCGACATAAAGTATCTGGCAAGATTCCGTGAGCTTACTTATACGGGTGTAAGTAAGCTCACGGAGGAAGAGGATGCCGTACGCCCACACGATCGAGGGTAACCCGCATTGGCTGCCGGTTAATCCCCCGTCCGCGTTGAACGATATTCCCGGTGAGCGCGGTTTGCCCTTCGTCGGCAACACGTTCCGCGTGCTGAAGGACCCGCTGGGCTTCACCCGGAAGATGGTGGCCAAGCACGGGCCGGTTTATCGCAACAACAGCTTCGGCGGCGATTCGGTCGTCCTGCTCGGTCCCGACGCGAACGAACTGGTGCTGTTCGACAAAGAGAAGAACTTCTCTTCCGAACAGGGCTGGGGCCCGATCCTCAATCTCGTCTTCCCGCGCGGCCTGATGCTGATGGATTTCGAAAAGCATCGTGCCGACCGCAAGGCATTGTCGGTGGCGTTCAAGCCGGAGCCGATGAAGCATTACGCCGAGGAACTGAACGCCGGCATAGCGTCACAGGTGGATGGCTGGGCCAACCGCACCATGCCTTTCTACAGCGCGATCAAGGCGCTGAGCCTCGATCTTGCGGCAACGAGCTTCCTCGGTGTGCCGCTGGGGCCGGAGGCGGCGCGAATCAACCAGGCGTTTGTCGACGAGGTGCAGGCCTCGGTCTCCCCCATCCGCACGCCGCTGCCGGGCACGTCGATGCGCAAGGGCGTGAAGGCACGCGAATATCTGGTCGACTTCTTCACTCGCGAAGTGCCCGCACGGCGCAACGGGACGGGGCAGGATTTCTTCTCGCAATTCTGCCGCGCGACCGACGAGAAGGGCGACCTGCTGCCGACCGACGCGATCGTCGATCACATGAACTTCCTGATGATGGCGGCGCACGACACGATCACCTCCTCGGCGACGAGCCTAGTGATGCTGCTGGGGCAGCACCTGAAATGGCAGGACCGCCTGCGCGAGGAAATTGCCGGCATCGGCAGCAACGACGGCACGGTGCCCTATGGCCAGCTCGATCGGCTGGTGTTGACCGAATATGCCTTCAAGGAAGCGCTGCGGATGATGCCGCCGGTGCCCTCAATCCCGCGCCGCGCGATGCGGGATTTCGAATTCGGCGGTTATCGCATCCCTGCTGGAACGTTCGTGGGCGTCAACACCGCTTACACTCATCACATGCCGGAGCATTGGCCGAACCCGGACCAGTTCGATCCGATGCGCTTTACGCCAGAAGCATCAAAGGGGCGGCATCGTTTCGCCTGGGTGCCGTTCGGCGGCGGCGCGCATATGTGCATCGGGCTTCACTTCGCGACGATGCAGATCCGGATCCTGATGGCGCAGCTGCTGAGCCGCTATCGCATCGAGCTGGCGCCGGGCGCAGGTGAGGATTGGCAGATCTTTCCGATCCCGAAGCCGAAGGATGGCCTGCCGGTGACCTTCCAGCCGATCTGAGGAGCCGGCACCGTTAGCGAACGTCACCCCGATCGGCACCGGGGTGACGCGAACGTGTTGGTTAGGCGGCAGGTCCGCCGTGGCGGCGGACAGCTGCAATCAATCCTTGTTACGGTTCGCGAAGAGCACCGCGGCGGCGACGGCGGCGGAGCCGATGCCCACGCCAAGCCCGATTTTGCCCAGATCCCATCCCTTGCGGTCGCGCTTGGCGTCCTTGGCGGCCTTCTCGTGCTGCTTTGCCGAAGCGGCGGTGGCGAGGATCTCATTGGGTTCGTCGGACACGCTTACTCTCCTTTGCTCCGTTGATAGCGCCCGCGGAACGTGTCCGCGAACGATTTGAGCCGTTGCTCGGCGATTGCCGCGCGCAGGTCGGCCATCAAGGCCTCGTAAAAGACGATGTTATGTTCGGTCATCAGCATCGCGCCGAGGATTTCTCCGGCGCGCACCAGATGATGGAGATAGGCGCGGCTCCACGTCGCGCAGGTCGGGCAGGCGCATTCGGGATCGAGCGGTCCCTGGTCCTCCGCAAAGCGCGCGTTGCGGATGTTGATCGGCCCGTTCCGGGTGAACGCCTGGCCGGTGCGGCCGGAGCGGGTGGGCAGCACGCAATCGAACATGTCAACGCCGCGCTCGACCGCGCCGACGATGTCGTCGGGCTTGCCCACGCCCATCAGGTACCGCGGCTTGTCTGCCGGAAGCTGGCCGGGAGCGAAATCGAGGCAGCCGAACATGGCTTCCTGTCCTTCGCCCACGGCAAGGCCACCAATCGCATAGCCATCAAAGCCGATGTCGATCAGCGCGTCCGCGCTTGCCTTGCGGAAGCCTTCGTCCAGCGCGCCTTGCTGGATGCCGAAGATCGCATTGTTGGCGGCATGCTCACCGCCGCTGTCGAATGCCTCGCGCGAGCGCTTGGCCCAGCGCATCGAACGTTCCATCGCGGCGGCCTGCACCTCGCGCGTCGAGGTGGTCGGCACCAGTTCGTCGAACGCCATGATGATGTTCGAGCCGAGCAGGCGCTGGATCTCGATCGACCGTTCGGGGCTCAGCAGATGGCGCGTCCCGTCGAGGTGCGACTTGAAGGTGATGCCTTCTTCCGACCGTTTGGTGAGATCGGCGAGGCTCATCACCTGATAGCCGCCGGAGTCAGTCAGGATCGGCTTGTCCCAGCCCATGAAGCGATGAAGGCCGCCGAGGCGCGCGACGCGCTCCGCCCCCGGGCGGAGCATCAGGTGATAGGTGTTGCCAAGGATGATGTCAGCGCCCGTCGCGGCAACATCAGCTGGCTTCATCGCCTTGACGGTGGCCGCGGTACCGACCGGCATGAAAGCCGGCGTGCGGATGACGCCCCGCTGCATCGCGATCGAACCGGTGCGCGCGGCGCCATCAGTCGCAGCGATGGTGAAGGTGAAGCGATCGCTCATCACCGGCGCCGCTTTCCCTTGCCCTGCGGCATGCGATCGTCGCCGAACGCGCGCGCACGGATCGTCAGCAGCTCCGCGCGTGTGACGACACCATCCTTGTCACGGTCGTAGCGGGTGAAGAATTCACCGAGCTTCGCCTGAAGCTCGGGGAGGGTGATGCGATTGTCGCCGTCACGATCGGTCTCGAACGGGCTTGGCAGGGCGTTGCGATCGCCCAGGAACCGCTCTGCCCAGTCGGCGAAGGCGATATAGCCGAGCGCGCCGGTGCCGCCGGTGTCGATCGCCTCGAACGTGCGGCGAGCGCCTGCATCGAGTTCCGCGCGCGTCACGCGTGCGTCACCATCGGCATCGAAGGTCGCGATCAGCATCGCGGCAGGCTCATAGGCCATGGTCGCCGGCGGCTGGGCGGGGCCGGGGGGCACGGCGGGGACAGGCGTGGCCTGAAGAAGCAGGGGGAGGATCAGCATCGGTCGGCCGGTGTTCGCACAAGAAAAGGAGAGGGGCCTGCCATCGCGGCTGGATGGCATGCCCGTCAACGCTGTTTTCCGCAGCGGCGATGAACGGAACGTGAGTGCTTTGCGGCGGCGCGAGGCTGCTCAGTCGTCGACGTGGAAGATCTGGAGATCGCGCAGGTTGATCGTCAGCTGGACGCTCAGCGCATGTTCCATCTGCGATTCCCCGCCGTCGCGGCCGGGTCGGAACTGGTTCAGATAGCCGATGTCGGCCACCGTGTTCTTGCCCAGCGGCACCGCGAAGCCGACGATGTTGCGCATGCGGTCATAGCCGCTGCGCTGGCCCCAGCGGGTGCTGTTGGGCATGAAGAAGCTCTCGTGACTTAGGAACAGCGCGAGGCCGTTCTCGCCGATCTTGTGGTTGTAACGGACCAGCGGACGGATCCGCACGCCGACGCCGCCGCCACGAACGGAGAAGCGCTCGTCGACGCGGAAGCGGGTGCTGAACGGGCCGAAGCTGGCGACGACCTGCTGGCGCAGCCGATCCTCGTCACCGCTGTTGTTGCCGTTATGCGCGCCGACCTTGCGATAACCGGTGCCGATCTCGACGTTGTCAGCGACGCGGTAGCCGATCAGCACGCCGAACTCGGTTTGGTAGAGGCCGTCCTGCCGATCGCTGAAGCGAGCGATCTGCTCCAGCGTGACGCGGACCTTATCCTGGATCGGCACGTGCGTGTTGATCTGGAACCAGAGCTGCTCGTCGTGCCGCTGCGCCAGCGCGGGCGTCCCGACGCTGACGGCGGCGACCGCGCTTGCGGCGCCGAGCGCCATACGGAGAGACCCGGCAAACCGGCGGTGGTCAGATCGCGACATGGGGAGCGTCATCCGCGCAGCGATGCTGGCCGCGGGAAGCGGGGGATCGCCATCGAAGGGGAGGATAGTGCTGGATGCCCGACAAGGATTCGAACCTTGATTGACGGAGTCAGAGTCCGCTCTCTTACCATTAGAGGATCGGGCAACAGCCGCTCGCTGCTCCGAGAAGCAACGACAGGGGCGCGCCTCTAAGCCGGCATGAAACGAAGGTCAAGCACTGGAATCGCGCGCCGCTTGCGGCAGGTGGTTGCTCACGCTACCTTCCGCTTCAAGCACCGAGCGGGCCGCGAGGGCCCGTGACGGCAGAACATAGAAGAAAGACACGGCACGTGGCGAAACAATCCGCCGACCTGCCGTACCGGCGCGGAGAGGCCCGCGCCCGTTCGGCCTCCGAGGGCCCACCTGTGGCCCGCCTTCGCCAAGGCTTTGCGCGCCATTATGCGGCGCTGGATCTTGGCACCAACAATTGCAGGTTACTGATCGCACGGCCGCAGGGAGACGGCTTTGCGGTGGTCGACGCCTTTTCGCGAATCGTGCGGCTGGGCGAGGGGCTGGCGATCACGGGGCGCCTGTCCGACGAGGCGATCGAGCGCACGATCGGGGCGCTACGCATCTGTTCCGACAAGCTGAAGCGCCGCAACGTCACACTGGCGCGGTCTGTCGCCACCGAGGCGTGTCGGCGGGCGAGCAACGGTGCTGCGTTCATCGCCCGCGCCTATGAGGAAACCGGCATCCACCTCGATGTGATCTCGGCAGAGGAAGAGGCACGCCTGGCGGTGCTTGGCTGCCACGTGCTGCTGGAACCCGGCAACGCGCCGGCATTGGTGTTCGACATCGGCGGCGGCTCGACCGAACTGGTGCTGATCGACACTTCCACGACCGTGCCGACGGTGATCGACTGGCATTCGGCCCCATGGGGCGTCGTGTCGCTCACCGAAAGTGCCGGCGGCGGCGAGGGGCCGGCGGGGCTGGCTGCGGCTTATGAGCGGATGCGCGGGCTGGTGCGCGAGAGCTTCGCGCCGTTTGCCGCCCGCCTCCCCAAGGAGCCGGGGCCTCGCCGGCTGCTCGGCACGTCGGGGACCGTGACGACGCTGGCAAGCGTTCACCTTGGGCTCGATCGTTATGATCGCACCCAGGTGGACGGGCTGATTGCGCCGGCCGAGTCGATGCGCCGGATCAGCCATGAGCTTGCCCATATGTCGATCGCGCAGCGCGCGCAGTTGCCCTGCATCGGCCGCGAGCGGGCGGATCTGGTGGTTGCCGGATGCGCTATCCTGGAGACGATCCTCGATCTATGGCCCGCCGAGCGGCTTGGCGTGGCCGATCGTGGCATACGGGAGGGCATTTTGCGGCGTTTGATGGCGAACGGACGGTGAGAGGCGGAGGCGGATTGCGCACGCGTGTGCGCACTGCGCGCGGCCGGACGGCGCAATCCACGCGCTGGCTGGAGCGGCAGCTCAACGACCCCTACGTCAAGCGGGCGAAGGCCGAGGGCTATCGCAGCCGCGCGGCGTACAAGCTGATCGAGCTGGACGAGCGGTTCGGCATCCTGAAGGGCGCAAAGCGGATCGTCGACCTGGGCATGGCGCCGGGCGGCTGGAGCCAGGTGGTGCGCCGGCAGGTGCCGGGAAGCACCGTCGTCGGGATCGACTTGTTGCCCGTAGACCCGCTGGACGGCGTTACGATCTTCCAGATGGATTTCATGGCGGACGAAGCGCCCGACCGGCTGATCGAGGCGCTCGGCGGCGCGCCCGATGTCGTCATGTCCGACATGGCGGCGAATACGGTGGGCCACCCGCAGACCGATGCGCTGCGCACCATGGCGTTGGTTGAGGCGGCAAGCGACTTCGCCATCCAGGTGCTGAAGCCGGGCGGCACGTTCGTGGCGAAGGTGTTCGCCGGCGGCGCCGATTCGTCGCTGATCGCCCTTCTGAAGAAGAACTTCACGACCGTGAAGCACGCCAAGCCGCCGTCGAGCCGCAAGGGTTCGGTGGAATGGTTCGTCGTGGCGCAGGGCTTCAAGGGCCGGCCTGATGAGGCCGCGGAGGAATAAGCGGATGCGTCACCCCGGGCAGCCCGGGGTGACGTTCCCAGCCGCTATGCAGGGCCGCCGCTCGCCCGGATCGTGCCGTTGACGCCGGCGGGGAAGAAGCCGCCGCTCTGGACCGCCGAGCGGCTCTGATAGACGACGTTCAGAACCTGCTGGCCCGTGCGGCCGATCACCAGGCCACCAGGATCTGTCGGCACCAGATTGGCGACGGCTGCGGTGCCGATATCCTGGTCTGTGTCATCCCCGCCATCGAGTAGATCCCGCGATTCCGAGATCCGCGCGATCTGACCGTAGATCGCCGGCGTCGTCAGCCCACGCCGCCAGAGTTCGGCGCGAATGACCCCGTCATGGTAGCATTCGGTGGCAAGGATGCCGGCTGCCGCTTCCAGGAACGTCTTGTTCGAGATCAGCCGCGCCGCGCCGCGATAAGCGGTGACCCCGACATCGGTGAGGAGATACGAGCCGATCAGGAAGTTTTCGTCATTGGCGAAGGGATCGAAGATGTCGTTCGGTCCAACCACACCAGCTGCTCGCGCAGCCGCCGTGAACGCACCAACCGGCGTTGCATTGCCGATCGTGACGGTGGCACTCCCCGAGAGGTTGATCGCCGGCTGCGCGGCCGCCGCGCTCCCCAGTGCATTGCGCAGGAAGGTGATGTGGCCGATCTCGTCGAAGGCGATTTCGCGCGCATATTGCTGCACCACCGGATCGGTGAAGGTGACGGCGCGCGCCGCTCCCGGACCGGTGCCGGTGGCGACAGCCCCTTGCGTGCCGGTGCCCGTCTGCAGAGCGGCGGGGATGCCCTGGCCGGAGACGGCGTAGGCGTAATAATTGCCCTCCAGATACTCGAGCTGAAGCGCGAAGTTCAGGATGTCCTGATCGGTCAGCCCCGGAGGCGGCGGGGGCGGCGGTGGAGGCGGCGGCGGAATGACATCATCGTCATCGTCGCATGCCGAAAGCAGGGACAGGCCCCCCGTCATCGCGGCCGCGCCGCCGCACAGGCGGATGAAGCTGCGCCGCGCTTGCCGCTGATGCTCTGCGCGCTCCATCAGATCCAGGAACTCGATTTGGTCGCTCATCGCCGCCTCCTCAATTTGCGCCCGAGCGGCGAAGCGCCGGGTTCGGATTGTTGGTGCCGTTCGGGAAGAAGCCGCCTGACGTCACGGCATTGCGCGTCAGATAGGCGATGTTGTGGACCTGCTCGGTGTTCCGGCTGAAGACGATGCCGTTCGCGTCGGTCGGCACAAAATTGGCCGTGAGGCCGAACTGGGTCTCCACCGGCGAGACGCCCGAATCGTCATCGGCGACGATCTGCGGCGGCCCCGCCGAGTTGAACGATCCGTCGACCAGATTGCGCAGCGCGGAGATCTTGTCGGTATTCGTACGGAGGACCGGGACCTCGACGCCGCGCCGATAAAGCGCGCCGCGGATGATCCCGGCGTGGAAGCCCTCGGCAGCGAGGATTCCGGCCGCGCCGTCGATATTGTCGACATTGGTCAGCAGTGGTGCCGCGCCCTTGTACGCGGTGACGCCGACGTCCTCGAAAATGTACGCGGCGAGGAGGAAATTGTCGTCGCTGGCATAGGGATCGAACACGCCGCCCGAGGCGGATAGATCGATTCCGGCCGCGACGGCCGCTGCGGTGAATATCGTGGGCGACAGGTCAATCGCCGGCTGCGCAACGGCGGATGAGCCGAGCACGCGGCGCAGCGTGGTGACATGCGCGAGCTCGTCAGAGGCGATCTCGCGGGCATATTGGATGACGGCCGGGTCCTGCAGATTGGCTTGCCGCGCGCCGACCGCCTGGCCCTGCGTTTGCGTCCCCGTCAGACGATCCGGCGGGATGCCCGTGCCGATCGTGGCGAAGCTGTAGAATTGCGCCTCAAGATATTCGAGGTTGAGTGCGAAGTTGAGAAGATCGATGTCGCTTGGTGCGGTTTGCGCCGCCGCACGCCCGGCCAGGCCGACGGCGCCGACACCAAGCGCCGCCCCGGCCAGCGCCATTCGGAAGAAGTCCCGCCGTCCGCCACCTCGGCCTGGCTCTGCTTCGAGCGCCAGGGTCAATTGCTCGCTTTCAGCCATGCTGTCTCTCCTTCCCGATCGATGATCGTCGCCGCGCTTTTCATGCGGAGTGCTTCGGAGCGGGGAGGGTTATCGGAATCGAATGGCGCGGCGATAAGTAAGACAACCTAGAACATATTGATTGTTGTCAGTGCCTTCGGGCTGAAAGGCGCCGGATTTGAGAAGCTGTTCTCTGAGAACGCGAGGCCGGTTCGCGGGGCAAGGGGCACAAAAAAAGCCGCAGCGTCCGCTGCGGCCTTTTTTGTTCGGATGGGGCAGCGACTGATCGCCGCGCCGGTTTAGCCGTCGTAGTCGGCGCCGAGGTTCTGGTTGCGCGGCGGGGCAGCGGCGGTGAGGCGAAGTGCCTCGGCCGAAGCCGCCAGCGAGCCGACCGCATCGGCCTCTTCCTCGTCGTCGATCTGCACGCGCTGCAGGCTCTGCACGACGGCTTCCTTGAGATCCGTCGGCTTGACCGTCTGCTCCGCGATTTCGCGCAGCGCGACGACCGGGTTTTTATCGCGATCGCGATCGATGGTCAGCTCCGCACCGCCCGACACCTGACGTGCACGCTGCGCAGCGAGCAGGACCAGATCGAACCGGTTGGGGATCTTGTCGACGCAATCCTCGACGGTGACGCGCGCCATGGACGCTTCCTTCGCAAAAATACCGCTGGGTAGAAGGCGGGCGATCTAGGGGGCGGCGCGGCACAAGTCAAGGAAAGCGCGTGCTTGCCCCGGGGGGAGCGGGCGGCCATCAGGGGCGGAACGATGAAGCATCCACCTGCCTTCGAGGTTGCCGGCAGCCAGCTGACGTTGCTGACCGAGGGACCGGATCGTCTTGCCGCCCTGACTGACCTGATCAACGGCGCGCAACAGTCGCTGCGCATGCTCTACTATATCTATGCCGACGATCATGCCGGGCGGCAGGTGCGCGACGCGCTGATCGCGGCGGCGCAGCGCGGCGTGAAGGTGGCGCTGATCGTCGACGGCTTCGGCAGCGACGAGGCGGCGGATCGCCGGTTCTTCGATCCGCTCGAGCCGGCGGGCGTCAGCGTGTGCCGCTTCATGCCGCGGCTTGGCCGGCGATACCTGCTGCGCAATCACCAGAAGCTGGCACTGGCCGATGGCGAGACGGGCGACAGCCGGATCATCATCGGTGGGTTCAACATCGAGGACGATTATTTCGGCACGGTCGACGAGAAGGCGTGGCGCGACCTGGGCCTGCTCGTCGAAGGGCCCGCGGCGGCGCGGATGGCCGGCTATTTCGATGCCCTGGAAGACTGGATCCGCTCATCCAACGGCAAGCTGCGTCACCTCAATCGTGCATTGGCGCAGTGGAGCGAGCGCGAGGGCGCGGTGCGGTGGCTGATCGGCGGGCCGACGCGCCGGCTGTCCCCGTGGGCGCGGGCAGTGCGAAACGACATGCGCCGCGCCGACCGGATCGACATTATCGCTGCCTATTTCACGCCGAGCCCGACGATGCTTCGCCGGCTGGATCGCGCCGGGCGGCTGGGCCGCGCGGTCCGAGTGGTGACGGCGCGCCATTCGGACAACAATGCGACGATCGCTGCGGCGCGCTTCACCTACCGCGGCCTCCTGAAAAAAGGCGCACGCATCTTCGAGTATCTGCCGACCAAGCTACACACCAAGCTCTATGCGGCGGGCGACGTGGTTCATATCGGCAGCGCCAACTTCGATATGCGCAGCCTGTTCATCAATTTGGAGCTGATGCTGCGGATCGAGGACAAGGCCTTCGCCGATCACGTCCGCGAATATATCGACGGAGAGATCGCGCGTTCGGAGGAGATCACGCAGGAAGGCTATCTGGCGGCGACCGGCCCGTTGCAGCGGATCAAGCAGTTCGTCGCCTATCTGATCGTCGGCGTCGCGGATCCGTTGGTGTCGCGAAGCCTCAACTTCGGGATCGACGAATGAACCAGAAGCACGATTTCGCCAGCCGGATCGAATGGACCGGCAATCGCGGCGCAGGGACGGCGAGCTATCGCGGCTACGACCGGACCTGGTCGATCACCACGCCGGGCAAGCCGCGGGTGGATTGTTCGAACGATCCGCGGCTCGGCGGCGATCCGGCGCTCCACAATCCCGAGGACCTGCTGATCGCCTCGCTCTCCGCCTGCCACATGCTGTGGTACCTCCACCTCGCGAGCGAAGCGGGCCTTGTGGTGGAGGATTATCAGGACGCGCCGCTCGGCCATGGCGAAAGCACGCCGGATGGTGCGGGTCGTTTCGTCGCGGCGACGCTTCGGCCGCGGATCACGCTACGTCAGGGAAGCGACCACGCCCGGGCCGACGCGATCCACCATGAGATCGGCAAGGTGTGCTTCGTTGCCCGCTCGGTCGCCTTCCCGGTGCGGTACGAGGCGACGTACCTGGAGGTGTGACCGCTCGGTTCGGGCGGTGTGCGTTCAGTTCTTCCAGGCCCAGTAGAGCTGCGCTGGCGGCACGTTCCACCATTCCATGTCGTGATCGATGCGGGTGAAATGCGGCGCGATGAAGTCGCGCACCTTGGGGCTGAACTGATAGACCAGGAACGCGCCGCCGGGCCGGAGCACGCGCTGCGTTGCCTCTGCGATTGCCGGGCCGACTCCCGCCGGCAGGGTGGAAAAGGGCAGGCCGGAAAGGACGAAGTCCGCCGCCTCATGCCCGTGTTCGGCGACGATCGCCTCGACGTCCGCCGCCGAGCCTTCGACCGCGACGAAGCGCGAATCGACGATCGTGTGATCGAGATAGCGGATGAAATCGGCGTTGGTGTCGATAGCGATCAAGGTCGCGTCGGGCGCCATCCGCTCCAGGATCGGGCGGCAGAAGGTGCCGACGCCGGGGCCATATTCCACGAACAGCTTGCAGTTCGCCCAATCTACCGGGGCCAGCATCTTGTCGATGAGCTTGCCCGAGGAGGGGATGATCGACCCCACCATCACGGGATGCTTCAGGAACCCGGAGAAGAACATCTGCCAGGGGCCCGGTACGCCGGTACGGGATCTCTCGCGGCGCACCGCACTGGTGGAGCTTGGCATGGAGGAAAGATATCTCCCGAACGGATCGTCAAACGTGCCGAACGCGGCACACGCACGTCGGTTGCCATAGCGGGGTTGCGCCGCCGCCCCAAGGCCCTAATCGAGCCGCATGAATAACGTTGCGGGGCAGGGGAGGGGCGCGCACGCACGCGGCCGGGGCAAGCGAAACGGTAAACCGTTGGACCGACGCTTTGCCCTTTTGTTCATGGTGATGCTGACGATCGCGGCGGGAAATACCGCGCTGCAATCGGTGCTGCCGGCGCTCGGGCGATCGCTTGGCGTGGCCGACAGCGCGGTGGCGGCGGCCTTCTCCGTTTCCGCGCTTCTGTGGGTCATCGCTGCCCCATTCTGGGCCAATCGTTCGGACCGCCACGGCCGCCGCGTGATGATCCTCCTTGGCATGGGCGGCTTCTGCGTCAGCCTTGCGACCTGCGGCGTTTTTCTTGCCGCGGGGATCAACGGGTGGATCGGCGGGACGACCGCCTTCCTGCTCTTCATCATGGGGCGGATCATCTACGGCACCTTCGGTTCGGCCGCGCCGCCGGCCGTCCAGGCGATGGTCGCTGGTGAGACGACGCGGGAGGAGCGCACGCGCGCGTTGACGCTGATCGCCAGCGCCTTCGGCCTCGGCACCATCCTGGGCCCGGCGATCGCGCCGTATCTCTTGCTCGGCCATTTCGGGCCCGTCGAGATCGGGCTTGCCGGGCCGGCGTTCGTCTTCACCATCTTTGGTGTGGCGATGTTCCTGACGGTGCGCGCCATGCTGCCCGATGATCGCGATCTGGCGAACGTGCACGGCGGCACCACAGGCTATCCCTCGATCGGCGGGCAGGGGACCGGCGCCAGCGTACGCAGCGCGACCGAGCCGAAGGGCGGCGCGAAGGTAAGTTACTTCGATCGCCGAATCCGCGCCTGGATGATCGCCGGCCTCGTCATGGGCCATGCCCAAGCGATGACCGGCCAGGCGATCGGCTTCCTTGTGATCGACCGGTTGAACCTGCCGCCGGCACTGGCGCTCGAGCCTACCGGCATCGTGCTGATGATGGGCGCGGGCACGGCGCTGCTGGCGCAATGGGGGATCATCCCGACGCTTAACCTCGCGCCGCGCGCCCTGGTGCTCGTCGGCCTCGTGCTGGCGGCCGCGGGTACGACCCTCACGGGTTTCGCCGACTCTCTCTACGGCATTGCCACGGCTTATGCGCTCGCCAGCCTCGGCTTCGGCTTCACGCGACCGGGGTTCACGGCGGGATCGAGCCTGGCCGTGGGCCCGGGGCAGCAGGGATCGGTCGCCGGCAAGGTGACGAGCGTCAACGGGGCGAGCTTCGTGCTTGGGCCGTCGATCGGCGTTGGCCTTTACGAGGTCTGGCATTCGCTGCCGTATTTCGTCGCCGGCATCGGCTGTATCGCGCTGTTCGCCTATTGCTGGGTAGCCCTGCGCGAGCCCGATCCGCAGGAGGTGGCGGCGTTCGACGATCCGGTGATCTGAATCCTTCGTTGCGGTCCCGCCCCAGCAGCCGTAGACGCGCGCGCCATGACTGACTCCTCCATCAAGCGCGTCGTCCTTGCTTACTCGGGCGGCCTCGACACCAGCGTCATCCTGAAGTGGCTGCAGCAGACGTATAACTGCGAAGTCGTGACGTTCACCGCCGATCTCGGCCAGGGCGAGGAGCTGGAGCCGGCACGTCGCAAGGCCCAGCTGGCGGGCGTGAAGCCGGAGCACATCTTCATCGACGATCTGCGCGAGGAGTTCGTCAGGGATTACGTCTTCCCGATGATGCGCGCGAATGCGACGTATGAGGGACTGTACCTGCTCGGCACGTCGATCGCGCGTCCGCTGATCGCCAAGCGGCAGATCGAGATCGCGCGTCAGGTCGGCGCCGATGCCGTCAGCCATGGAGCGACCGGTAAGGGTAACGATCAGGTCCGCTTCGAACTCGGCTATTACGCGCTGGCGCCCGATATCAAGGTGATCGCACCGTGGCGTGAGTGGGATCTCACCAGCCGCACCCGCCTGATCGAGTTCGCCGAGCAGAACCAGATCATGGTGACGAAGGACAAGCGCGGCGAATCGCCGTTCTCGACCGACGCGAACCTTCTGCACACCTCGTCCGAGGGCAAGGTGCTGGAGGATCCGTGGGAGGAAGTGCCGGATTACGTCTATTCCCGCACCGTGAACCCGGAGGACGCGCCCGACGCACCGGAATATATCACCGTCGATTTCGAGCGCGGCGACGGCGTGGCGCTGAATGGCGAGGCATGTTCGCCTGCGACGCTGCTGGCCAAGCTGAACGACCTTGGCCGCAAGCACGGCATCGGCCGGCTCGACCTGGTCGAGAACCGCTTCGTCGGCATGAAGAGCCGCGGCATGTACGAGACGCCGGGCGGCACGATCTATCACCTGGCGCATCGCGGCATCGAGCAGCTGACGCTCGATCGCGGCGCAGCGCACCTGAAGGACGAACTGGCGATCAAATACGCCGAGCTGGTCTACAACGGCTTCTGGTTCTCGCCGGAGCGCGAGATGCTGCAGGCGGCAGTCGACTACAGCCAGGAGAAGGTTTCCGGCACGGTTCGGCTGAAGTTGTACAAGGGCAATGTCGGCGTCGTCGGCCGCAATTCGCCCAACTCGCTCTACAGCGAGAAGGTAGTGACGTTCGAGGACGATCAGGGCGCTTATGACCAGCGCGACGCGGAAGGCTTCATCAAGCTCAACGCGCTTCGCCTCCGCCTGCTGGGTCGCCGCGACGGCCGCTGATCTCGGCTCGGGCGCGGCGAAGCGCCGCGCCCCGGTCACGTGGTCGTTTCTGACCGGGAACGAGTCCGGCGGATGTGGCGTTCATCAATCGCCTGGGGTGCTCGCACCCCGAGTTGAAGGGAGATTGTGATGAAGGGTGCTACATTCGCCGCGGTGCTGCTCGGCGCGTCCGTGCTCACCGCCTGCGCCAATACACGCGAAGACGTGGTTGCGCCTGCACCGCCCGCCGGCCCGGGCGCGCTCGTCGGCACCGTTGCCGCGGATCGCGACGGCGACGGGATCGTCGACGGCTATTACACCGCAGACGGCATCTATGTGGCGTTCCAGGCACCGCCGTGCCCGACCCCGCCGCCGCCGCCCCCGCCGCCCACCCCGCGCGGCGAGCGAGGCTAAGACTTGCCGGTCGGCCCCAGCGCGCCGGCCCGGCGCGTCGGCCGGCTGGCATCACTGATGTTGATCGCGGCGGTGGCGCTTCCGGGCGTCGCCGTCGCCCAGACCGTTGCTCCCGAGGCGGCAGCCAGCCAGCCCGACAATGCGGTTGCCCAGGCAATCCGCAGTCAGGTGGGTGGGCGCCTCAAGGATTTTTACCGTTCACGCGGTTATTGGCCGCTGTGGATCGTCGACAATGCGCCGGGCCCACAGGCGGTGGCGCTGGTCGACGTGATCGACATGATCGAAGTCGATGGGCTGCGGCCAAGCCGCTACTCGCCCGATCGCCTGCGGCGGCTGATCGACGAGGCGCAGGACGGCAATCTGCGCGCACTTGCCTATCTCGAGATCGCGCTGAGCAGCACGCTTGCCGATCTTGTGCGGGACATGCGCCAGCCGAACGTCGAGATTCGCTACCTCGAGGAATCGCTCGCGCCGACGAAAGTGAAGCCGGATGACGTGCTGCGCCGCGCTGGGCTGGCCAAGTCGATGCCGGATTATGTCCGCAATCTGGGTTGGATGAACCCGCTCTATGTGCAGCTTCGCGAGGCTTTGGCGGCGAGTGAGGGCGGCGGCGGTGATCCGGGGGTTCTGGTGCCCGGCGGACCACTGCTCAAGCCTGGTGCGACGGGTGAGCGTGTCATGCTGCTTCGTCAGCGATTGGGGCTGCCCGATGGCGACAGCTATGATCCCGCGCTTGCCGCTCGCGTGCGAAGCTTCCAGGCGTCGCGCGGCATGCCGGCAGACGGTATCGTCGGCGCGAAGACGCTGGCGGCGCTGAACGCGCTGGAGAGCGGGCCTGATCGAACCGCGCTGCTTCGGCTCAACCTCGAACGTGCGCGGCTGCTGCCCGATGCATATACGCGGCACATCGTGGTCGACGCGGCCGCCGCGCGGCTCTGGTATTACGGCGCCGGCGCAGAGCAGGGGACGATGCGCGTCGTCACCGGCACGCCTGAGACGCAGACGCCGATGATGGCCGGCATGGTCCGCTACGCGACGCTCAACCCTTATTGGAACGTGCCGGTGGATCTGGTGCGGAAGCGAATCGCGCCCAAGGTACTGGCGGGCACCTCGCTGGAGCGTCAGGGCTATGAAGCGCTTTCGGACTGGACGCATGATGCGCAGGTGATCCCGTCCAACTCGATTGATTGGCAGGGCGTGGCGGACGGCACGGTCGAGCCGCGCGTGCGCGAGCTGCCCGGCCGGGGCAATTCGATGGGCTCCGTCAAGTTCATGTTCCCCAACGATCTGGGCATCTACCTTCACGATACGCCGCAGAAGAACCTGTTCGCCAAACCCGATCGGCACTTCTCGAATGGCTGCGTGCGGCTGGAAGATGCGCCGCGGCTCGGTCGCTGGCTGTTCGGCAGCCCGCTGAAGCCGGACAGCTCCAAGCCGGAGCAGCACGTGCCCGTGCCGGAACCCGTGCCGGTGTACCTCATGTACTTTACCGCCAGCCCCAGCGAGGGCGGCGTGAAATATGTCGCGGACGTCTACAATCGCGACGAACCTGCGCTGCAGCACCTCGCCAGTCGCTAAGGGGGAAGGCAGGGCGTTAACCACGCCTCAACCATCCTTCGTCATTGCCGATGCTGCATTGCCATGGGGTAGTGCTTTGGGGCGGGCATCACATGGCGAATCCTGTCGGCACGGTGGACGTGGCGATCATCGGCGCGGGACCGGCGGGGCTGACGGCGGCCTATCTGCTGGGCAAGGCCGGCTATTCGGTCACCGTGATCGAGAAGGACCCGCGCTACGTCGGCGGGATCAGCCGCACCGTCGAGCATGAGGGCTTCCGCTTCGACATCGGCGGGCACCGCTTCTTCTCGCGATCGAAGGAAGTCGTCGATCTCTGGAACGAGATCCTGCCGGACGATTTCATCGAGCGGCCGCGGATGAGCCGCATCTATTACGAGGGGAAATTCTACAGCTATCCGCTGCGTGCGTTCGAGGCGCTGTGGAACCTTGGCGTCTGGCGGTCAGCGTCGTGCATGGCGAGCTTCGCCAAGGCCAAGCTGATGCCCAACAAGAGGGTGCAGAGCTTCGAGGACTGGACCGTCAACGCGTTCGGCTGGAAGCTGTATTCGATCTTCTTCAAGACCTACACCGAGAAGGTGTGGGGCATGCCGTGCGACGAGATGAGCGCGGACTGGGCGGCGCAGCGGATCAAGGGGCTGTCGCTGTGGGGTGCCGTTACCGACGGGCTGAAGCGCAGCCTTGGCCTCAACAAGCGGCCGAACGACGGGATGGCCGTCAAGACGCTGCTGGAAAGCTTTCGTTATCCGCGGCTCGGGCCGGGCATGATGTGGGAAGCGGCGCGCGATCATGTGGTGGCGCACGGCAACCATGTGCTGATGGACCACAAGCTTAAGCAGCTGGCGTTCAATGACGTTACGCAGCAGTGGACGATGACCGCGGTTGATGGCGATGGCGGGCAGGTCGCGATCAAGGCGGCGCACGTCATTTCCTCGGCGCCGATGCGCGAACTCGCGAGCCGGCTGCATCCGCTGCCGGCTGCGCTGCCGGAGGCCGCGAACCTCAAGTATCGTGACTTCCTGACCGTCGCACTGATGATCCGCTCGCCTGACCTGTTCCCGGACAATTGGATCTACATTCACGATTCCAAGGTGAAGGTGGGGCGGGTGCAGAACTTCCGTTCCTGGTCACCCGAGATGGTGCCCGATCCCGATCTCGCCTGTGTCGGCCTCGAATATTTCTGCTTCGAGGGCGACGGTTTGTGGTCCGCGAGTGACGACGAGCTCGTCGCGCTGGCGAAAAGGGAGATGGCGCAGCTTGGCCTCTGCGCAGCCGAGCAGGTGGTCGGCGGTACGGTCGTACGGCAGGAGAAGGCTTATCCCGTTTATGACGAGGATTATGCCGCGAACGTCGAGATGCTCCGACAGGAGATCGAGACGCGCTATCCGACGCTCCACTGCGTCGGCCGCAACGGCATGCACCGCTACAACAATCAGGATCACGCGATGATGACCGCGATGCTGACGGTGCGGAACATCGAGGCTGGGGCGCGGGTGTACGATATCTGGGCGGTGAACGAGGACGCCGAGTATCACGAGAGCGGCAACGAGGGTGAGCGCGCGGCGCTCGCCAGCGTGCGTGTCGTGCCGGAACGCCTGAAGGCGGCGTGATCCTGTGGAAGCGGGGCAACTGACCGGCCCTTTCGTCCCGAGCGGTGGCGAGGGACGTGTGGCCGGAGAGCCGGTTCAAGAACGAGCCTTCACCTCTTTTGGCATAGCCACGGCGGAGCCGGGCGACGAAATCGAGACCGGCTCAATCCTGGTCCCGGTGCTTGTCGCCTGGTTGCTGGCCGCGATCGTCCTTTCGCTGGCGATGGCGGACAATATCGCGACGTTGCGCTTCGCCGATCCGGACGATCCGATGCGTTTGGTTCAGGTGCGTGACTGGCTGGCCGGGCAGAGCTGGTGGGATGTTGCGCAGCATCGGCTCAATGGCGGTGCCTTCCCGATGCATTGGTCGCGGCTCGTCGATCTACCGATCGCAGCGGTGCTGATGCTCGCCAGCCCGCTCGGCGAGCCCGCGGCGACGCGGATCGCGCTGGTTGTGGTGCCGCTGCTTTCGCTGCTGGCCGCCATGGCACTGGTGGCGCAGATCACGCGGCGAGTCGCGGGGGTAGAGGTGGCGCGCTACGCCGTGCTGCTGGCGCCGCTATCCGTGTCGCTGGTTTACCAATTGCGGCCGATGCGCGTCGATCATCATGGCTGGCAGATCTTGTTGGCGCTTGCAGCCGTTGCCGCGTTGCTCGGGCGGTCCACGTTTCGCGGCGGGGCCTTGGCGGGTTTCGCGCTTGCGGCCCTGCTGACGATATCGCTGGAGGGCATGCCGATTGCCGCCTGTATCGCCGGTGTCGCGGCGCTTGCCTGGGCATGGCAGCCGGAGCGGCGGCCGTTTCTGCTGGGGCTGGGCTGGAGCCTGTTCGTCGGCGCGTTGGCGCTGCATCTTGCCACGCGCGGACCAGCGGTCCTTGCACCGGCCTGCGACGCGATTGCGCCGGCATGGCTGGCGATGCTCGGCGTTGCGGCGCTGGGCATCACCATTGCCTCCATGGCGGGGACGCGGACCGGACCGATGGGGCGGGCCGCGATGCTGGGTGGGGCCGGAGCGGCCACTGCGGCGACGCTGGTGGTGCTGTCGCCCGCGTGCATTGCTGGGCCGTTCGCGACACTGCCGCCGATCGTCTACGACCTGTGGTACGTCAATGTTCTGGAAGGCCGTCCGCTGTGGGAGCAGGATGCGTCCTGGGCTGCGATGAGCGTGGGGCTGCCGCTGGTCGGCCTTTATGGCGGCTGGCGCGCGTGGCGGGGGGCGACGGGAGAGCGGCGCGTGCGCTGGGCGCTGTTGCTGGCGGTTGCGACTGTTTCGTTCGCCATCGCGTTGATGGTGAACCGCGCGGGCGCGACCGCCAATGCTCTCGCCATTCCGGGCGCCGCGTCACTGTTGCTGGCGCTGCTCGTTCGGGCGCGAGGGATCTCGCGACTTGCGCCGCGGTTGGCTGCGACGGCCGGCGCGTTGCTGGTCGCGTCGCCCGGGCAGGTCGCGGCGATCGGCCTCATGGCGGCCGGGCGGCAGGACAGCGCGAGCGACGCCGCATCGGCGCCGCATCGCCCGTCATGCGACCGGGTGGGCGACGTGCGCGTGATCGGCCGGCTACCAGCGGGCATCGTCTTTGCCCCGATCGACATCACGCCGGACATCCTGGCGACCACCCATCATCGCGGCGTCGCCGGCGGCTACCATCGCGCGCCGCAGGCGCTGGCAGCGGTGCTGGAGGGCTTTTCTGCCGATCCGGAACGCGCACGGCGCATCATCCTCGCAAGTGGCGCCAGCTATGTGGCGGGTTGCCCCGGGCTGAATGAAACCGATCTTTATCGGGACCGATTTCCGAACGGCCTGTGGGCCCGGCTGGAGCGCGGGGAGCGGTTCGAGTGGCTGCAGCCGATCGCCACCGGCACTCCGGCACTGGCCTGGCGGGTCATTCGCCCCTTGCCCTCGCCGACACCCGAACCGTAAGGCGGGTTGATGGAGCAAACGGGGGCCCCCCTTCGCTGGTGGCAGACGCGCGCGTTCGTCTTGATCGCGACGCTTATCTCGATCGTGCCACTGCTGTGGCCCGAGATACCGCCGCTCGTCGACCTGCCCGGCCACATGGGCCGTTATCGCGTGCAGCTGACGCCCAGCGCCGATGCACCGTGGCTGGCCGAATGGTATGATTTCCAATGGTCGCTGATCGGCAACCTCGGCATCGACTTACTGGTCGTGCCGTTCGCCAAGCTGTTCGGCCTGGAATTGGGCGTGAAGCTGATCGTGATCTCGATCCCGGCGCTGACCACCGCCGGGCTGCTGTGGATCGCGCGCGAGGTGCACGGCCGAATCCCGCCGACGGCACTCTTTGCGCTGCCGCTGGCCTATAGCTACCCCTTCCAGTTCGGCTTCGTGAACTTCGCGCTGTCGATGGCGCTGGCGTTGTGCCTCTTCGCGCTCTGGCTGCGGCTCGCACGGCTCAAGCGGTTCGGCCTGCGCACCGCGATCTTCATCCCCGCCTCGTGCCTTCTGTGGCTGTGCCACACCTTCGGCTGGGGCGTGCTTGGCGTGCTCGCCTTCTCGGCCGAGATGATCCGCCAGCACGATGCCCGCAAAGACGCGGGATCGGGCCATTGGCTGGAGAGCTGGGTGCGCGCCGGGCTTGGCTGCGTGCCGCTCGCGCTGCCGATGGTGCTGATGATCTTCTGGCGCACTGGCGACCATGTGACTGGCCAGACGGCGGACTGGTTCAACTGGCAGGCCAAGGTCGCCTGGGTGATGATGGTCCTGCGCGACCGGTGGGAGCTGTGGGACATCGCCTCCACTGCGATCTGCCTGCTGATCCTGTTCAAGGGGCTGCGCGATCCGGCAATCGAGTATTCCCGCAACCTCGCGCTGTCGGCGCTGTTCCTGCTCGCCGTCTTCGTGCTGCTGCCGCGGATCGTATTTGGATCTGCTTATGCGGACATGCGGCTTGCCCCGTTCGTCATCGCCATTGCGCTGATCGCGATCCGGCCGCGGCCGGCGATGACGGCGCGGCATGCCTCGATCCTTGCGACGCTTGGTCTTGCCTTCTTCCTCGCGCGTACCGCCGGCACGACGGTCAGTTACTGGATGTTCGACCGGGATTACGACACCGAACTGGCCGCGCTGGACAAGGTGCCGGTCGGCGCGCGCCTCGTCACCTTCGTTGGCACCAACTGCCACAACGAATGGAAGATGAGCCGGCTGGAACATTTGCCGGCAATCGCGCTGGAGCGAAAGCTTGCCTATGCCAACGATCAATGGTCGATGGCCGGCGCACAGCTGTTGACCGCGCGCTACCGTCAGGCCGGCATGTTCGCGCATGATCCATCGGAAATCGTGACGCCGGGCTGGTGCCCGCGCGAATGGTGGAAGCCGATCGACTTCTCGATGGCCCGCTTCCCGCGCGAGGCGTTCGACTATGTCTGGTTGATCCGCACGCCGCCGTTCAATTCGCGCTACGCCAGTGACCTTGACCGGATCTGGCGCTCGCCGACCGGCGCGAGTGCGCTGTTCAAGGTGAACCACGATCGCCCGGCGCCGCAGATCACCGATGAGGAGCTGTACCCCAAGTGGTTCCTCGAGTTGCGCGAGCGGCGGATGCGCGCGCGCCAGCAGGAACTGCCGCCGCCGCCGAAGTCCTGAATCGACAGCGCCGCGCAAAAATGCGGCATGCCGCGCATCCGATTGCCGGGTGACGTGTTTGCTTCCTCATAAGAAGACTCGGGGGGCGCTGCATGAATCGTTGGGTGGCCGCGGGCGCGGCGGGGATCGCTTGTCTCGCGATTCCCGCGGCGGCAGAGACCAACCATGGCGGGCAGATCTGGGGCAGCGTGCAGGTGATCGCCCCGATCAGCGACGATTGGTTCCTGACCAGCGAGATCCAGCCGCGCTTCACCACCCGCAATGCCGCCACCGCCCCGATCACTTTTATTCCGCCGGTGATCTCGTGGCGTAAGAACGAATCGCTGATCCTGTCGGGCGGCTATCTCTACGCACTGATTGATGGCGCGCGCTTGCCGAAGGACCTGCACGAGAACCGCTTCTTCCAGCAGGCATCGTACCGGCTGGGCGCGGTCAGCCGTATCGGACTTCGCGCGCAGACCCGGCTGGAACAGCGCAATCGCTCCACTGGGAAAGACTGGAACCTGCGCGTCGCGCAGCAGGTGCTGGTCGCGACGCCGCTGACGCGCAAGGAAAGCGGCGGGCCGGTCGGCGTCCTTTCGATGGAGCTCTACTGGAACCTGACCGATGCCGATTGGGGCGCCCGCAAGGGCTATGACGATCTATGGACCTATGCTGGCGTGCAGTTGCCGGTCGCGGAGGCGGCGGCGCTCGAGCTTGGATATCTCAATCAGCGCCAGCGTGCGGTGAATGGCCGGGCGAACATGAATCACGCCGCGGTGGTCGGTGTGTCTTTCCGGCTGTCTCCGAAGATCCGGCCACCAGTCGCGGTGCGCACGCTCGGGCCGGAGGCGGGGCCGCCATCAGGCTATGAAAGCGTGGTGATCAAATAGGGCGGCCGCTCGGGATATGGCGCCCTAGCCGCGTTTGAAGGGCGTCATGCGGCCGAGAAACTCCTGGTCCGCCTCTACCGCGGCACGTTCGCGCACCAGATAGTCGGCCACCGCGCGACGAAACCCCGGGTTGGGGATGTAGTGCGCCGACCAGGTGGAGATCGGCGCATAGCCGCGCGCAAGCTTGTGTTCGCCCTGCGCGCCCGCCTCGACGGTGGAGAGCCCCCGCGCGATCGCGGCATCGATCGCCTGGTAATAGCAGAGCTCGAAATGGAGGAACGGTACGTCCTCCGTGCAGCCCCAGTAGCGCCCGTAGAGGGCATGGCCGCCGATGAGGTTGAGCGCGCCGGCAATCGGCACGCCGTCCCGCTCCGCGAGGATCAGGAGAACCCGCTCGCCCATTTGCTCGCCCAGCAGCGGAAAGAAGCTGCGGGTGAGGTAGGGGCGCCCCCACTTCCGCGCGCCGGTGTCCTGGTAAAAGGTCCAGAAGGCGTCCCACTCACGTGAGCCGATCTCACGGCCGGTGAGATGGCGGATGGTGAGGCCCTCGACGGCTGCGGCGCGTTCCTTGCGGATCGCCTTGCGCTTCCGGCTCGCAAGCGTGTCGAGGAAATCGTCGAAGCTGCCAAAGCGCTGGTTCTGCCAGTGGAACTGGGTGCCTTCCCGGATCAGCCAGCCCGCCGCCTCGAACGCTGCCACCTGATCACGCTCGACGAAGGTTGCATGTGCGGAGGAGAGGTTGTGCTGGTCTGTGACGGCCTCTAGCGCGGCGATCAGCGCAGGTGCCGCGGTGGGATCGCGCAGCAGCAGGCGCGGACCCGGCACCGGGGTGAAGGGTGCGGCAACCTGAAGCTTCGGGTAATAGTTTCCGCCCGCGCGCTCCCAGGCGTCTGCCCAGGCGTGGTCGAAGACATATTCGCCCTGGCTGTGTGACTTCGCATAGGCCGGCGCGACTGCCACGGGGGCGCTATCCGCTCCGTCGACGATGACAGGAATCGGCTGCCACCCACTTCGCCCGCCGACGCTGCCCGATCGCTCAAGCGCGCTGAGGAAGGCGTGGCTGACGAAGGGGTTGTCGCTGCCGGCGCAGGCATCCCACTGGTCGGCGGGGATGCTGGCGACGCCGTCGGCGAGGCGGGCGGTGACGGCGGTCATGCCCGCCTAATCTAGGGTGCGATCGCTCGCGCTCAAGCCACGGCGATGATGGCGTCGATCTCGACCGCCGCATTGCGCGGCAGCGCGGCGACGCCGACTGCGGCGCGGGCATGCTTGCCGGCATCGCCGAACAGCGCGACCATCAGGTCAGACGCACCGTTCGCCACTTCCGGCTGATCACCGAAACCGGGCGCGGAATTGACGAACACGCCGAGCTTCAGGATCCGCGCAACCCGCGAGAGGTCGCCGAGCGCGGCCTTCACCTGCGCCACCACCATCAGCGCACAGAGCTGGGCGGCATCCTTGCCCGCTGCGACATCGAGATCGTCACCCAGCCGGCCGGTCACCACCTTGCCATCGCGGAACGGCAGCTGGCCCGACACATGGAGCAACCCGCCGGCCTCGACCGTGGGGACGTAGGTGGCAACGGGAGCGGCGGCCTGCGGCAGCGTCAGGCCAAGCTCTTCGAGCGCGCGATCGGTACGGTTCGTCATGACCTCGGGTTCAACACAGCGCCTTCGAAGCGTCAATCCTCTGCGGGGCGCCCATCAGCGAAGCGCTGCGTGATCCAGGGCAGCGCCTGAGTCCAATCATCGATCCGCGCATGCGCCGCCGGGGCGGGGGGCACGCCCGGCGCGAGCGCAGGCTCGGCCACCATGTGCAGGCGGTGGACATGAGGCGCGAGTTCGGCGACCGATTCGTGGTGATGCGGCAGATCGTCGATGAACACGGTGACGGGATTGCCGTGCTCCGCCACCAGCGCGGCCACCGGACCGCCCTTGGGCCCCTGGTTACATTCGACCCGATGCTCGATGCCGAAAGCGGAGAGCTGCTCGATGCGATGCACGCGGCAATCGTCCTGCAGGTTGGTGAGGATCACGATGTCCGCCACCTCGGCAATCGCGGCCAGCGCTTCTCGGGCATGGGGCACCAGCGTCTGCCGCCCCATCTGGTGCGGGAAGAAGCCGCCGAGGAAGCCCATCATCTCCTCGCGCTCGACGGGGGCGCCGGTGCCGCGACGGCGCATGTTCTTCGCCAATTCCCAGCTCGATGGCGTGAAATCGATGTCATGCGCATCGCCCAGCCATTCGCCGAAATGCCGCACCATGTGCAGCAGCACCTCGTCACAATCGGAGATCAGCAGCGGACGCTTCATGCGGTTTCCAGTGTTTGGCGGGCGCGGACCAGGGCCTCGGGCCGGCTGTCGATCGCTGCGGCGCAGGCGATCAGATCGGGTTCGTATGCCTCCAGGAACTGAAGGCAGGCGGCGAGTACGGCTGGCTTGGTAAGCCGCGCGCGCAGATCATCGGGATCAAGGCCGGTGAGCGAGATCAGGCGGGAAGCGCGATCGGGCTCCTGCAACGTCCACACCAGCGCACGCAGCGCGAGCGCATCGGCAGGTTCTCCGTTTGAATCGCTCTGTCTCATTGCCTATCGTCATCCGCGAACGGGGGACAAACGCGCGTGGCAAAGAAGGTGCTCGTTGTCGAGGACAACGAACTGAACCTGAAGCTGTTTTGCGATCTGTTGCGGGCGCACGACTATGTGGTCGAACCGGTCCGCGATGGTCGAGAAGCGGTCGAACGTGCGCGCGAATTCGCCCCGGATGTGATCATCATGGACATCCAGATGCCGCATGTGACCGGCTATGAGCTGATCCTGGAGCTGAAGGCTGACGAACGGCTGCGCGAGATCCCGGTAATGGCAGTCACCGCTTATGCCGGGCGCGAGGACGAGGAGCGAATCCGCGCGGCGGGGGCTGAGGCCTATGTTTCCAAGCCGATCAGCCTGGTCCGCTTCATGGAGGCAGTGCGCGCGCTCACCGGACCAACGCCGAGCCTAGAGCAGCAGGCGGAAGGCAGCGCCCCCTAAGGCACTGTCACCAATATCCAGCGTGCCGCCATGAGCGACGGCGATCTGCCGGGCGAGATTGAGGCCGACGCCCGTGCCCTGAGCACGCGTGGTGAAGAAGGGCAGGAACACCTCCTGCCGCAGCGCGTCCGGCACGCCAGGGCCATTGTCCTCGACGGTGATGGCGACGCCATCGGCAGTGCGGGTGATCGAGAGCTTTACCTCCGGCTGGTCACCATGGGAGCTCGCTGCCTGTGCCGCGTTGCGCATCAGGTTGAGCAGCAATTGCGACAGGAGCGCGCGGTCGCCGTCAATCGTTGTGTCGGCGCATTCCACATCCAGCGCCACATGCGGCCATTCGGCGCGGAACAGCCGTTCATGCTCGTCGGCGAATTCGCGTGCCGAGAAGCGGTGGCGCACCACGCGCGGCTCGCGCGCGACGGCGCGGTAGCTGTCGATGAAGTGCCGCAGCCCCTCCGTGCGCCGGGCGAGCGCGCCGGCCGCCTCGCGCGCGTCGGCAATGCGCGGATCGGCAGTGTCGACGGACCCGAGCAGGCCGGCGGTGGTCTGCGCCAGCGACATCACGGGCGTCAGCGAATTCAGGATCTCGTGCGTCAGGACGCGCACGATATCGGTCTGCGCCGCCATCTCGACCGCGTCGAGCGTCTCCTGCACCGGCTGGACGACGACCGCGCTGGTCTGCCGACCGAGCCGGTTGAGCGAGGCGTGACGGACGAGCGTGCGCTTGGCACGGCCGTCGAGGTTCAGGATCAGCATCTCCTCGCTTTCGCGCGGATCGGCGAGGCGCGCGGCGAAGGTCGCGCCATAGACGGCGTAATCCTCCGGCCGCACGCCGCTATGACGCGCGAACAGGCGGCGGGCGGCCTTGTTGCCAAGCTCGACCCGGCCACCGTCGATCGTCAGCAGTGCGACCGGCATGTCGTCGATCAGCGCCTCGAAGTACCGCAGCTCGGAGTCGGTCTGCCCGCGCTGCTCGCGCAGCCGCCGGATCGTATCGTTCAGCGCCGCTCCGAGCGCACGAAAGCCGGCGCCGCCCCGTTCGGGGAAATGTGCCGCGAAGTCGCCGATCCGCAGCGCCTCGAGGAAGCGGGCGAGCGCGATGTTGGTTCGCTCGACGTGATACCACAGGGTCATCGCCGCGACGATGGCGACGCCGACCGCCACCAGACGGACCATCACGAAGGAGGGCGTACGGAAGGCCCACACCACCATCATCAGCGCCAGCACCAGCAGCGCGACGCGGAAGATCAGGCCGAGCGTGAAGCGCCCGTCAAAGCCCATGTTTTTCCATGCGCCGGTACAAAGCGGCGCGTGACAGGCCCAGTTCGGAGGCAGCGAGGGTGATATTGTAGCCGTGCTTGCGCAGCGCCTCCTCGACCAGCCGGCGCTCGACGCGGTCGAGGTTGAGATCGTCCGTCGCGGCACGGTGGGGCGCGGCGGCGGCATTGCGCGGCGCGGCCGCCTCGAGCCCGAAATCCTCGATCTCCAGCACCGGACCGGTGGAGAGGATCACCGCGCGTTCGACGGCGTGGCGCAGCGCGCGCACATTGCCTGGCCAGTCGTAGCGCGTCAGCGCGGCGCGCGCGCTGTCGCTCAGCGTCGGCCGCGGACGGTTGTATCGTTCGGCGTAGACGGTGAGGAAATGCTCCGCGAGGTCGCCGATATCCTCGGGCCGCTCGGCAAGCGGCGGCAGGGTGATCTCGACGGTATTGAGGCGGTAGAGCAAATCCTGCCGGAACACGCGTTCGTCCGTCAGCCGGTCCCGCGTCATATTGGTCGCGGCGATTACGCGGATGTCGACCTTGATCGGCTTGTTCGCGCCGACAGGCGTCACTTGCCGCTGTTCCAGCACGGTGAGCAACTTGGGCTGCAAGTGCAGCGGCAGGTTGCCGATTTCATCGAGGAACAGCGTGCCGCCATCCGCCTCCTGGATACGGCCGACCCGGTCGGTTCGAGCGTCGGTGAAGGCGCCCTTCACGTGGCCGAACAGCTCGCTGTCGATCAGCTCGGCCGATACTGCGCCAAGATCGACGGTCTGGAGGACGCGCCCCGCGCGCAGCGATCGCGCATGAAGCTCCCGCGCGACCAGCTCCTTGCCGGTGCCATTATCGCCCAGCACCAGGACGTTGGCGTCGGTGGGCCCGGCGCGCTCGATCAGCGAATGGACGCGTGCCATGGCGGGCGACCGGCCGAGCAGCGAGGACTTTGCGCCGCTACGCTCGGTATCCTGCCCGCGCGAGGCGCCGGCCGCGACCCGCGATCGGCGCAGCGCCGCTGCGGTGCGGACGGTGGCGAGCAGCCGTTCGTTCGACCACGGCTTTGGCACGAAGTCCGTCGCGCCGCGCTTCATCGCCTCCACCGCGACGTGGACGCCGGCATGGGCGGTGATCATGACCACCACGATCTCGGGATCGATCGCGACCAGTTGATCGAGCCAGGCAAGCCCTTCGCGCGCATCGGTCGCGCCGCGAGCGAAGTTGGCGTCGAGCAGCACTACGTCAGGCACGATGCTGCGGATTTCCGGAAGGGCCTCGTCCGGCGTGCCGGCCGTGATGATCTCCTGGAATAACGGCCGCAGCAGCAAGCGGGCGGCCAAAAGGATATCGTCGTCGTCATCGACGATGACGCATCGGTTGAATTCAGGCCCCATCCCGTTCGATCCCGTACAGCAAGTGTCCATCCGCGGACAATCAACAACTGTGCCACATTGATCATACACCTCGCCGGCGCGGAGGAAACCCCGGGAGATTTGTCAAAGAGCATCTCTCCACGCGCCAATTGGCACGCACGATGCAATGCTGTGTCTCATGATGAGGCAAGCCTGTAACCGTATCCTGATCGCTGCCGGTGCGATCGCTGTGGCGGCGAGTGTCTTGAGCGAACCCCGCCTGCCGCGATTATCGCTGACGATCACCACGCCGACACTGAGCTTGGCGGTCTCGCTGTGAGCATGCGCGGGGGCTTCTGCCGGAACTTTTCCTCGAGCTTCTGTCCGGAAGCGGACAATGCTTGCGTTCGGAAGCGGACATGAGCGTCGTTTCCTTGCCCAAGGATCGGGAAACGGGGAGCGCCGCGGTCTCCGGCAGCGGCATGGACCGGGTGATCGAGCGCCGGAAGATGCCGAAGGCGGTGATCGCGGGTGCAGTCGCGCTGGTCGTGTTGATCGCCGCCGGGCTATTCTGGTGGGCCGCGCCGCGCGCCGGGACTCAGAGCGTGGCGGCGGAGCGGCTGAACATCGCCACCGTCGCGCGCGGCACATTCGACGATTACATCCCGCTGCGCAGCCGGGTGGAGCCGCTTCTGACCGTCTACATCGACGCGATCGAGGGCGGCCGCGTCGAGGAAGTGCTGGTCGAGGACGGCGCCAACCTTGCCAAGGGGCAGCCGATCGCGGTGCTGTCGAATGCGGAGCTTCAGCTGTCGACCCTCGCGCGGCAGACCGAGGTGGAGCAGCAGATCAACAACATGCGCAGCCAGGAACTGGCGCTGGCGCAGACGCGCGTCGCCAATCAGCGCAACGTGCTGGAGGCTGAGCTGGCGCTCGACAAGGCGCGGCGTCAGTATGAGCGCGAGGCCCCGTTGGCGAAGCGCGGGTTCGTCGCCGGGCGGCAGTTCGCCGACACGACCGATCAATTCCATTACGAACAGCGCCGCGTCGCCGTGCTGCGCCAGGGGCAGACGACCGACGACCGGTTGCTGCGCAGCCAGCTGGCCCAGCAACGCGCCTCCACCGGATCGCTCCAGGCCGGGCTGGAACTTGCCCGTGCGAACCTCGAAGCGCTCAAGCTGCGCGCACCGGTGGCGGGGCAATTGTCAGGCTTCTCGATCCAGGTCGGCCAGTCGATGCAGCGCGGCGAGCGGATCGGGCAGATCGACAGCCCCGGCCGGAACAAGCTGCGCGCCGGCGTCGACGAATATTATCTCGGCCGGGTCGCGGTCGGCCAGCGCGCGACGATCGAGACGGCGGGCGGCCGGGGCGAGCGGCAGCAGGCACGGGTGACGAAGATCTTCCCGCAGGTGCAGAACGGCCAGTTCGAGATCGAGCTTCAGTTCGTCGGCACCGAGCCGGCCGGGTTGCAGCGCGGCCAGACGGTACAAGCCAGGCTCACCCTGGGCGATCCAACGCCGGCGGTGCTGATCCGCAACGGCGCCTTCTACAATGACACGGGCGGCGCCTGGGTCTTTGTCGTCACCCCGGACGGATCGCGCGCGGTGAAGCGCAACGTCCGCCTCGGTCGACGCAATGCCGATACGATCGAGGTGCTCGACGGGCTCAGCCCCGGCGAGCGCGTGATCACCTCTCCCTATACCGGGTTCGCCGACAAGGACGCGCTCGACCTCACCAAAGGAAAGGACATTTGATGCTCCGCATGCGTGATGTGGCGCGGCTCTATCGCACGGACAGCGTGGAGACGGTGGCGCTCGACGGGATCGACCTGGATATTGCCGCTGGCGAGTTCGTGGCCGTGATGGGGCCGTCCGGCTGCGGCAAATCGACGTTGCTCAACGTCGTTGGCATGCTCGATAGCCCGACCAGCGGATCCTATGTGTTCGATGGCACCGAGGTGGCGGGGCTTGCCGAAGGGAAACTTGCCGATTTCCGCAAGGAAAACATCGGCTTCATCTTCCAGAGCTTCAACCTGGTCGATGAGCTGTCGGTGCGCGACAATATCGAGCTTGCGCTCCTCTACCATGACGTGCCGGCTGCCGAGCGGCGGCGGCGCACCGACGAGGTGATGGATCGGGTCGGCATCGCGCATCGCGCGCGGCATCGGCCCAGCCAGCTGTCCGGCGGCCAGCAGCAGCGCGTGGCGGTGGCTCGCGCGCTCGTCGCCAAGCCCAAGCTGATCCTTGCAGACGAGCCGACCGGCAACCTCGACACCAATCATGGCGAGGAAGTGATGCGGATGCTGCAGGGGCTGAACGCCGAAGGGGCGACGATCGTGATGGTCACCCACTCGCCCGCGCATGCCGATTACGCCAGCCGCGTCGTCAACATGCTCGACGGGCGGATACTGCAAGAACGGCGCCGCGCGGCGTAACCGGCAAGGGGGGCAAAGCCCATGTGGCGCAATTATATCACCGTCGCGTTCCGGGCGCTGGCGAAGAACCGCACCTATTCGCTGATCAACCTGCTCGGTCTCGCCATCGGCATGGCGGCGTGCCTGCTGATCCTGGTCTTCATCCGCTACGAAACCAGCTTCGATCGCTGGGTGCCGGATGGCGAGAACACCTATCAGGTGCAGACCTGGTGGCCGAACCCGCGCGACGGGCCGCCGACGTTCCTGCAGATGACGAGCTACATCACCGAGGATCGGCTGCGGAAGGATTTCCCGCAGATCGACAAGACCGTCTACGTCCTCGGCGGCAGCCCGACGATCGTCAAGGACGGGACGGTTACGAGCGCCAAGGACTACCTGATCAGCAACGGGGACTTCCTGGCGGTCGTCAACCTGCCGCTCCTTCGCGGATCGAAGACGGCCCTGAACGCACCGGACACCGCGGTGATCACGCGATCGGAAGCGATCCGCCAGTTCGGTACGGATGATGTCATCGGTCGCACGCTGAGCCTGATCCAGAAGGGCAAGACCTATGACTATCGCATCAACGCGGTACTCGAGGACCTGCCGAAGAACTCGCACTTGCGTATCAACGCCGTGGTGCGCCGCGACTTCCCGTCCTACTTCGCGCAGGAGCCCGGCTTCCTTGATTGCTGGGGCTGCCAGTCCGGCTGGGTCTATGTGAAGCTGAAGCCGGGCACGGACGTCGACACGATCAACGCGCAGCTTCCGGCGTGGGAAAAGCGCAATATCGCCGACGAGAATTTCGGCGGCACCCACTACAACGCCGGCGACGACACCGACTGGAAGCTGGTGCCGCTGGCCGATGTTCACCTCGGCACGGCCCAGGCCGGCGCGATGACGCCGGGGAACGACCGCCGCACCATCGCGACCTTCGCGATCATCGCCGTGCTGATCCTGGCCATGGCGGTGGTGAACTTCACCAATCTCGCCACCGCCAGGGCCGGCCAGCGCGCGCGGGAAGTGGCGCTGCGCAAGGTGCTGGGCGCGACGCGCAAGCAGTTGATCGGGCAGTTCGTGGGCGAATCGCTCCTCGTCTCCGCCATTGCGGTGGTGATGGCGCTCGCGCTGGGCGAACTGCTCGTCCGGCCGTTCTCCGCGCTCCTCGATGCAGATCTTGGCTTCAGCTATCTCGGCGCGGACGGCATGCTGCTGCCGGCACTGGCGCTGGTGCTGATCGTTGGCGTGCTCGGCGGGCTTTACCCTGCGTTCTTCCTGTCGCGCTTCCAGCCGGCGAGCGTGCTGAAGGCCAATAAATCTTCTGCGGAAACGCCGGGCACGGGCCGGCTGCGCAGCGTGCTGGTGGTGGCGCAATTCGCCATCTCGATCGGGCTGATCATCTGCACCGCGATCGTCTATGGCCAGACGGTGTACGCGCGTTCGGTGGATCCGGGCTATAAGCGCAACAACATCCTCCAGATCGACGGGCTGGCCCGATACCAGCTGATCGGCCGCGGTGAGCAGCTGGCGGAGCGGATGAAGCGGGTGCCCGGCGTGGTCGCGGTCGGCCGTACGGACATCGGCGTCGCAACGAGCGACTCGAGCAACACCGGCGTGCTGGTGCCCGGGCAGCCACAGCCGGTGACGCTGGGGCGCTACCGGGTCGATGTCGGCTTCAAGGATGCGATGGGGCTGGATCTCGTCGCGGGCCGCTGGTTCGATCGGGCGCGCCCGATGGATGACCAGACGACCTCCTTCCCCGAAAATAAGGAGGAGATCCGCGCACTGGCGGCCCGCGGCGCGAACATCCTCGTCAACGAATTGGCGGCCCGCAAGATGGGCTACCGCAATCCTGCCGACGCCGTGGGCAAGACGATCAGGATCGGCATTTCCACCGAACATGGCGACATGGCGAACACGATCATCGGCGTCGTGAAGGATTCGCGCTTCCGCTCGGTTCGCCAGCCGCTCGATCCGATCATGTTCCTCGGCACGCGTGAGGGCGAGACCAAGATGGTCATCCGCTACGATGGCGATCCGGCCGCCGTGCGTGCGGGTGTCGAGCGGGTGTGGAAGGAAGCCGCGCCGGATGTGCCGTTCGAGGCGGAGTTCAGCGAAGCGATCATCCAGGAATTGTACAAGGCCGAGGATGTGCGGGCGAAGATATTCGCCGGCTTCGCTTTGCTGGCCGTGGTGATCGCCTGCCTAGGATTGTTCGGCCTCGCTGCCTTCACGGCGGAGCGGCGGACGAAGGAAATCGGCATCCGCAAGGTGCTGGGCGCGCGCACGCAGGATATCGTCCGGCTGCTGGTGTGGCAGTTCAGCCGGCCGGTGCTCATCGCCAATCTGATCGCCTGGCCGATCGCCTGGTGGGTGATGCGTGACTGGCTGAACAGCTTCGACACGCGGGTGACGCTTGGGCCGACGCCGTTCCTGCTGGCCGGGGCACTGGCGCTGGCGATCGCGGTCGGCACAATCGCGGGCCATGCATGGCGCGTGGCGCGGGCGAACCCGATCCGGGCGCTGCGTTACGAATAAGGAGTTTCGCAAACAGGCTCGACCCTGCCGCCGCGGCACCCGGCGGCAGGGGAGGGGCGGCGGCGGAGCGTATTTTCCCTCTCGCTCCGCCGCCGGTGCTGCCGGTACTGATGCAGCGACGGGTCGGCGCTGTTACCCCAGCGTGCTGCCGCGGTCGGCCGCGAAGCCCGGTGCGTGGCCGGTCGCCGGGCGAAGCGCCTCACGTTCCGATGCGGGCACCGGCGCGGTGGGATCGGGGCGGAAATGATCGACCGCCCGATCATGGGGCCCGGGGTGATGATCGCCCTCGAGATCCGGCGCCGGGTGCCCGTCCTTCGGTGGGAAGAAGCGGTCGAACAGGCCGAAATGGATCGCGCTGGCGAGGCCGGTGGCAATCGCCCCGATCGCGGTGGCAACGCCGATCGCGGTGTTGCGCTGGCTGTGATCGGCCTTGAAGCGGCCGCTGCTATCGCGTTTCTGGGTCATGCGCGCTCAACACCTGTGGCAAGCCGCGCGTTCCCCCCGATGCTGCATGCACTGCACTCTGGGCGCTACATGGTTCAAAAACCGGCCGCCCGGCCCTAGATCGCGAGAACGATGCAAGGTTCCTACGGCCCGCCAGACCGGTTCAACGAAGAGAAAGCGACGTTCGCGATCCGCGGCAGCGACCAGCCCGATCTGGATGCTGGCGTGGCGGCGATCCGCAACGTCGTGCGCACGCTGCCGGCGCGTCCGGGGGTGTACCGGATGCAGGATGCGCGCGGCGACGTGCTCTATGTCGGGAAGGCGCGTGCGCTGAAGAACCGCGTCAGCAACTATACGCAGATCAACAACCTGTCGAAGCGGCTCCAGCGGATGGTGTCGCAGACCCGGTCGATGACGATCGTCACGACCAACAACGAGGCCGAGGCGCTGCTGCTCGAGGCGCAGCTGATCAAGCGCTACCGCCCGCCGTACAACGTGCTTTTGCGCGACGATAAGAGCTTCCCCTTCATCCTGTTGCGCGCCGACCATGACTTCCCGCGCATCCAGAAGCATCGTGGCGCGCGCCGCGCGAAGGGCGATTACTATGGTCCTTTCGCCAGCGCCGGCAGCGTCAACAACACGCTGAACGCGCTTCAGAAACTGTTCCTGCTGCGAAGCTGCACCGACGGCTTCTTCAAGACGCGCGACCGGCCATGCCTGCTGTACCAGATCAAGCGCTGCTCGGCCCCGTGCGTCGGCCGGATCGACAAGGCCGGCTATGACGAGCTCATCGCAGACGCGAAGAAATTCCTCGCCGGCAAGACCACCGACGTTCAGGCGAAGCTTGGCGCGCAGATGGAGGCCGCGGCCGCGGCGATGGACTTTGAGCTCGCCGCCGTGCTGCGCGACCGGCTGCGCGCGCTGACCTTCATCCAGGGATCGCAGTTCATCAACGCCGAAGGGGTGGGCGATGCGGATATCTTCGCGCTCGCCAGCCATGAGGGCGTGATCGGCATCCAGGCCTTCTTCATCCGCGGTGGTCAGAATTGGGGCCACCGCAGCTTCTTCCCCGCGCACACCGCCGATGTGACTGAGGAAGAGGTGATGACCCTGTTCCTGATGCAATTCTATGAGGAGGTTCCGCCGGCCAAGGCAGTGCTGGTCGATCGCGTGCTGCCGGAGGCCGACCTGCTGGCCGAGGCGCTGACGACGCAGGCCGGGCGCAAGGTGTCGATCGAGGTGCCGCAGCGGGGCACGCGCAAGCGGCTGATGGAACAGGCGTGCCGCAATGCCAAGGAGGCGCTGGAACGCCGTCTGGCGGAAAGCACCACGCAGGCGAAGCTCAACCGCGAGGTCGCGGACCTGTTCGGCCTGGCGGAGCCGCCGCAGCGAATCGAGGTGTACGACAACAGCCATATTCAGGGCACGAATGCGGTGGGTGCGATGGTCGTCGCTGGGCCGGAGGGCTTCCGCAAGGGGCAGTATCGCAAGTTCAACATCAAGCAGGCGGCGACCGATGACGATTTCGCGATGATGCGCGAAGTGCTCACCCGCCGCTTCGCCCGCGCGATCGAGGAGGATCCCGATCGTGATGGTGACAATTGGCCTGATCTGGTGCTGCTTGACGGTGGCCGGGGGCAGCTGAACGCTGCCAAGGCGGTGCTCGAGGATCTCGGCATCGAGGACGTGTGTCTCGTCGGTGTCGCCAAGGGACCGCACCACGGCCGCGAGGGGCGCGAGGTGTTCCACCTGATGGACGGGCGCGAACTGACGCTGCCCGTCAATTCGCCGGTCCTGTTCTACCTCCAGCGGCTACGTGACGAGGTGCACCGCTTCGTCATCGGAGCGCATCGTGAGAAAAGGGCAAAGGCGATGGGGGCGAGCCCGCTCGATGAAGTCCCCGGCATCGGCCCGGCGCGCAAGAAGGCGCTGCTGATGCACTTCGGCACCGCGCGCGCGGTGCGCAACGCCAGTCTTGCCGATCTGCAGAAGGCGCCCGGCGTCAGCGCCGGCGTCGCGCAACAGGTGTACGACTTCTACCACGCGAAGTGACGCCTGCCGGGCGTCTGATCGAAAATCTCAGGCGAAATCAGGAAATCTGCTGCGCCATTTCGGCAAGCATCACGCGCGCGATGGGCTGCTGGATCTCGTTTTCGATATCCAGGCTGCCGCCGAGTACGCGCGTGCCACGGCGCACGGGCACCCGCACCATCGAGCGCGCGGTACGCTGCGCAAAAGCAAGCGCAGCATTGATATCCGGAAGCTCATGACACTCCGCCCGGCGAACGACCTGATCAGGAGTACGGACACGGAAGAAGTAGCTGGGCATGCTGCGGATAATGCGCGAGAAATCGGTCGGTTGCGCAACGCAACATAAGTTTGCAAATTTCTTGCCGCAGCCATGCTGCAGCAAGCGGCACCACGCCTACATCAGCCCCTTGGCGCGGAGGCTGACATGGCCGCTCGTGCCGATGATCAGGTGATCGTGCACCGCGATCCCCAGCCCGCGGCCTGCCTCGACGATCGCGCGCGTGATGTCGATGTCGGCCCGGCTCGGTGAGGGATCGCCGGACGGGTGGTTGTGGACGAGGATGATCGCGGCCGAACCAAGATCGATGGCGCGGCGGATCACCTCGCGCACATGAACTTGCGCTTGGTCGATCGACCCTTCGCTCATCACCTCGTCACGGATCAGCATGTTGCGCGTGTTGAGGTGCAGCACGCGCACTCGTTCGATGGCATGATGCGCCATGTCGGCGCGCAGGTAGTCGAGTAACGCTTGCCAGTTGCCGAGCACCGGTCGCGCCGCGACCTCCGCCTGCAGCAATCGCAGCGCGGTGGCCTGCGCGATCTTCAGCGCGGAGATGCTGACTTCGCCCATGCCCTTCACCCGCAGCAACGCCTCGCGATCGGCAGTGAAGACGCCGCCGATGCCGCCGAACTCGCGCAGCAACGCCTTGGCGATCGGCTTGGTATCGATCCGCGGGGTGGCGAGGGTAAGAAGGTACTCGAGCAGCTCGTGGTCGAGCAACGTGTCACCGCCGCTGCCGAGCAGTCGTTCGCGCAGCCGCGCGCGATGGCCCTGTGTGTCGTTCGGTGGATCGGCGTCGGCCATCGTCGAAAGGCTAGCAGGACGCAGCTTGTACGCAATCGGGAACGATCGGTCGTGGGCGGCAGTGCGTGGGGATGACGGGGCCCTGTTCAGCCGGTAGAGCGGCCCGCGTCGGGAGGACGAACGAGGGCGCGTGGAAGCGGCAGACGAGGAACGATTGCCGCATGTCCGCCGCCGGCCCTTCCGCCGGAGGCTGGCGGTCGCCGCGATCCTGCTGGCGCTTCTGCTGCTTGGCTTGTGGCTGGCGAGGGTGCCGATCGCGACGCGCTACATCGATCGCACGCTCGGCGCGCGCAAGGTGCCGGCACGCTATGCGATCACTGAACTCGGTTTCGGGCGCCAGCGGCTGACCAACGTGGTGGTAGGCGATCCGCGTTCGCCGGATCTCGTCGCGGACTGGATCGAAACCTACACCGATAGCGACCCCGGCGGCGCCCGGCTTAGCGGCATTCGCGCGGGCAAGCTTCGGATGCGCGCGCGCCTTGTCGAGGGCCGGATATCGCTCGGCGCGATCGATCAGTTGCTGCCGGCGCCCAGCGGCGGCCCCTTTGCGTTGCCGGCGCTCGACCTGTCTGTCGACGACGCACGCGTCCGGCTGGAGACGCCGCTGGGACCGGTGGGCCTTCGCATCGCCGGCCGGGGGCGGCTGGACGACGGCTTCCGCGGCACCGTCGCGGCGATCAGCAACGGGGTGGCGATCGGCGATTGCCGGCTGCTGCGTCCCAGCGCGCTGCTCGGCGTGGCGGTGAACAATTTCACGCCGCAACTAAGCGGCCCGGTGCGGCTGGCCGGGCTGCGATGCGGCCAGGCCACGGTCGCGGCGCCCGAGGCGCGGGTCGACGTGACTCTGGGGCCGGCGCTTGACCGCTGGCAGGGATCGGCCGGGCTGCGCGCCGGAAAGATGACGGCGGCCAATGCATCGCTCGGTGCGCTGACGGGCCAGATCGAGTTTCGCGGCAACGCCTCGCGCACCGAAGGCGAGGCGCAGGTGCGGGGCGAAAGGTTCAGCGCCGCCGGGGTGAGCGGGGCGTTGCTCGCCTATGCCGGTACCTGGCGGGTGGCAGCCGGCCGGGCGCTGGCGGCCGGCCGGGTCGACGCTGGCGACGTCTCCGTTTCCGCCTCGCGACGCGCTGAATTCGCCTCGCTCGCGGACAGCACGGCGGGAACGCCGGTCGGCCCCATCGCTGCAGCAGCGGCACGCGCGGCTGCGCGCGCTGCGCAACGCTTCGACCTCGGCGGTGAAGTCGCAATTGGCACTGCCTCTGGCCAGCCGCTGGCGACGGTGCGGCAGCTCGTCTTGCGCGCGGCGAGTGGCGCATCGATCCAGTTCGGCGATGGCGAAGGGCTGGTGTTCGGTGCGCCCGACGGCGTTCGCGCCGACGGCGTTTTGTCGATGGGCGGCGGGGGGCTGCCCGATGCACGACTGACGTTGGCCCAAGCGGCACCGGGCGAGACCGTCACCGGCACTGCGACCTTGGCGCCCTATGCGGCCGGCGGCGCGTTTCGGCTGAGCACCGTGGCGGACGTGAGTGGTCCGCTGGGCGACGGCGCGGTCGAGGGGCTGCGCCTGCCGATCGTCGCGCGGCGGAGCGCCGGTGGTGATCTGCGCGTGATCGAGACATGCGCACCGGCAAGCTTCCGGCGACTTGCGGTGGCGGGCCTCACGCTGCGTGAGACGGGTTTGCGGCTATGTCCGCTCGACGGTGCGCTGCTGCGGATCGATGGCGGGAAGATCGGTGGCGGCTTGGTCATTGCCGCGCCGCGGCTTGCGGGGGCGCTCGGCGGATCACCGGTGACGCTGGCGGCGGCGCGTGCCGAGTGGCGGCACGGCTCGGCCCGCTTCGTGCTAGATGACGTGAAGGCGCGGCTGGGGCAGGGGGATCGCGTCACCCGGCTCGATCTCGCGCGGCTTGATGGCGGGATAAGCGGCGGCGGGATCAGCGGGCGCTTTGCCGGCGGAGCGGGGCAGATCGGCGCGGTGCCGCTGCTGCTGAGCGAGGCCGCCGGAGAGTGGCGATTTGCCCGTGCAAATCTGGCGCTGAATGGCGCGCTGACGGTGGCGGATGCGGCAGCGTCGGCAAGGTTCCGGCAGCTGATGGCGCGCAATGTCACGCTTCGGTTGGCGAATGGAACGATCAGCGCGGAAGGCGCGCTGTTCGAACCGGGCAAGAGCGTGAAGGTGGCCGACGTGACACTCCGCCACGTGCTCGCGAGTGGCACCGGCGCCGCGCACCTCGCCGTCTCGGGCATCACCTTCGGCGATGGTTTCCAGCCGGAGGAACTGACCCCGCTCACCTTCGGCGTCATCGCCGACGTGCGCGGAACGGTGCGCGGCAGCGGCGATATCGCCTGGACGCCCGAGGGCGTCACCTCCACCGGTAGGTTCGCGACGGACCGCGCGGATCTCGCCGCCGCTTTCGGGCCGGTCGCCGGGCTGAAGGGCGAGGTGGTCTTCACCGACCTTCTCGGACTGGAGAGCGCGCCCAGCCAAGTGGCAACGGTCGCCTCGATCAACCCCGGTGTCGAGGTGACGGACGGGCGGATCGATTATCAGCTGCTGCCGGGTCTGCGCATCAAGGTGAACGACGGGCGCTGGCCGTTCGCCGGTGGGACGCTGACGCTGCGGCCCACCTTGCTCGATTTCGGCGCGCAGCAGCAGCGCCGACTGACCTTCCATGTCGAAGGCGCCGAGGCGCGCCAGTTCCTGCAGCAGTTCGATTTCAAGAACCTCGACGCGACCGGCGTCTTCGACGGCGAGCTGCCGATGGTGTTCGACCAGACCGGCGGCCGGATCGAGAACGGGACGCTGACCGTGCGCGAAGGCGGCGGCAGCCTCGCCTATCTCGGCGAGCTGACCAAGGAGGACCTGGGTACCTGGGGCAATATCGCGTTCCAGGCGCTGCGCTCGCTGCGCTATCGTAATCTGGACGTCGTGATGAACGGGCCGCTGGCGGGCGAGATGATCACGGAGGTGCGCTTCGCCGGGGTCAGCCAGGGGGAGGGCGCGAAATCGAACTTCCTCATCCGCCGGCTGCAGCGGCTGCCGTTCGTGTTCAACATCAGGATCAAGGCGCCGTTCCGCGGGCTGATCGATTCGGCCGCGAGCTTCTACGATCCCAAGCGTCTGATCGAACGCAACCTGCCCGCCCTGCTGGAAGAGCAGAACAAGCGCACCAACCCGCCCGCCGTGCCTTCATCGGCAGCGACGCCGGCCATTCAGTCATCCGCAAGCGAGAACATGCCATGAGCGACACATTGAAGAAGCGAGGAGGGCACCCGATTTCCACGATGACGAGGAAGGCGGCGATCGGACTGGCGGTGGTGACGGGCGGGTGCGTCAACGTCGCCGCACCTGACAAGCCGATCGTGATCAACCTCAACATCAGCGTGACGCAGGAAGTGGTGTACCGTCTCGACAGCGAAGCGAAGTCGCTGATCAAACAGAATCCGGGGATCTTTTAAGATGACCAGCAAGGCAGTGAGCAAGACGATCCTGATGATGGCGGGGGCGCTGGCGTTGACCGGCGTGTCGGCCACTGCCTGGGCGCAGCGCGACCCGGCCTATGCAGCGGCGCGCTCTGCCGGCGAGGTCGGCGAACAGCCTGACGGCTATCTTGGCGTCGTGGGTGCCGGCTCGCCGCAGGTCCGCGCGCTGGTCAATGCGATCAACATTCAGCGCAAGGCAGCCTACACGCAGAAGGCGCAGGCCTCGGGCGCCACCGTCGAACAGCTGGCCTTCACCAGCGGCTGCAACCTCATCCAGCAGACCGCGCCGGGCGAGAAGTATCGCACGCCGGACGGCAACTGGGAGACGCGCGGCGCCGGCGCACCGATTCGCGACCCGCGCTGTGTCTGAGGTCGCCGGGCGGGTTCCCTGCCGCGGCAGGGACGCTCGCTAAGCGGCTGTTTCCGCTGGACCGGACGGGGCCCTGGCATGGCATTCCGGGTCGTGTCCGAATGTTGCGCAAAGGTTGACACCCCCGGACCCCCCGGCTAACCGGACCGCGCCTTGGCGGGCTCGCCACTTGGCACTCTTCGCGCCTGCCCAGAACACGGGGAAGCGCGCGGATGGCGGAGAACGAGCCCGGACCAGACACCCTCGGCCAGGATGCACGCATCACCTCGCTCGACGAGCGGTTGAATGCAGCGCAAGCGGACGAGGCACGCCGGACAAAGGCGAGCAAGGCGGAATCCGATGGCGGCTATCGCCTCGGCAACCGCGTGCTCGCAGAATTGACTGGCGGAATGGTCGGCGGCGCGCTGATCGGTTGGGTAATCGACCGATTTGCGGGCACGCAGCCCTGGGGTCTGCTCGTGATGCTCGCCCTCGGGACGATCGCCGCGTTCAGAAACATCATTCGGATTTCGACCAAGCGCCCGAAGTAACGATCGGGCGCTTTCGTTAGGGAATTACAGGCGTGGCGGAAGGCGGCGGCAAGATCGATCCGATGCACCAGTTTCTGGTAGAGCCGTTGTTCGGCACCCAGGACTGGCAGATTGCCGGCTATAACATCGCCTTCACCAACTCGGCGATGTGGATGGCCGTGGCGACGATCGTGCTGATCGCGTTCATGTCGCTCGGCACCAAGGGCAAGGTTGTTCCCACCCGCGGGCAGATGATGGTCGAGGGCGCGGTGCGCTTCGTCGACAACATGCTCGCGTCGAACATCGGGCCGGAAGGGAAGCGCTACGTTCCCTACGTCTTCTCGCTGTTCATGTTCATCCTGTTCGCCAACGTGCTCGGCCTCCTGCCGCTCGGCGTCGTCGGCATCCACCCCTTCACCTTCACCAGCCACTTCACCATCACCGGCGTGCTCGCGATCATGTCGTTCGCGATCGTCCTGGTGGTCGGCTTCTGGCGGCATGGCCTGCACTTCTTCAGCCTGTTCGTGCCGCACGGCACGCCGTGGTGGCTGATGCCGGTCATCCCGCTGATCGAGTTCGTGTCGTTCATGGTGCGCCCGTTCAGCCTCGGCCTGCGACTGTTCGTCGCGATGACCGCCGGGCACATCCTGCTGAAGGTGCTGGCCGGGTTCGTCGTCAATGCCGGCAGTGCCGGGCTCGGCGTCGGCCTACTGGTGGGCATCCCCAGCTTTGGCCTGATGGTCGGAATCTCGGCGCTCGAGCTGCTCGTCGCCGGCATCCAGGCCTATGTCTTCGCGCTGTTGACCTCGCTCTATCTGAACGATGCGGTCAACCTGCACTAAGTTTCACCTGTTCTTTCCAACCGTTTGATTTTCATAGGGAGTTATTGAAATGGACGCAGAAGCCGCAAAGCTGCTCGGCGCTGGTCTCGCAGCCGTGGGTGCGGGCCTCGCCTCGCTCGGCGTGGGCAACGTGTTCGGCAAGTTCCTCGAAGGCGCGCTGCGCAACCCGGGCGCGGCTGACGCGCAGCAGGGCCGTCTGTTCATCGGCTTCGCCGGCGCCGAGCTTCTCGGTCTGCTCGCGTTCGTCGTGGCGATGATCCTGGTCTTCGTCGCCTAACATTACGATCCTCGACGGGGCGCGCCGGTCGGCGCGCCCCGTTCAGGCGGGATTTTCGATGCCTCAGATCTCCCAACTTGCCGCGACCTGGGCTTCCCAGTTCTTCTGGCTGGCCGTGACCTTCGGTATCGTCTTCTTCGTCGTGGGCCGCGGCATGCTGCCCAAGGTGCAGAAGACGATCGATACGCGCGATCAGTCGATCGCTGCCGATCTCGCTGCGGCGTCGGCGGCGCGCGATGCGGCGGATCAGGCGGAAGAGGCATGGCGCGTGCGCGACCAGGCCAACCGCGAAAAGGCTCAGGCGCTCGTCGCCGAGGCGCGCCAGCGCGCCGCTGCTGCGTCGGCGGAGACGCTGAGCGCGGCGCATGCCGAGCAGGCGGCGCGTATCGCGGCCGGCGAGGCTGATATCCGGGCGGCGACCGAGCGGGCGCTGGCCGAGATCGAGGCGGTTGCCGCTGAGGCCGCGCAGGATATCGTGGCGCGCGTGTCCGGCACCCAGGTGTCGGCCGAGGAAGCGAGGAGCGCCGTTCAGGCGGCGATGGCCAATGGCTGAGTTCATCATCATGAGCGCCATGTCCCCGGGCTCGGCCGAAGTGGCGCACAACCTCGCCACCGCCGCCAATGCCGAGGGCATGAACGCGCATGGCACCGAGGCGCTGTCGACCTCGATCGCCGAGGGCGGGCCCGATCACCACGTCGATCCGGCGCTGTTCGGCTTTGCCAACGGCACGGTGATCGTCTCGCTGGCGATGCTGGTGCTGATCATCATTCTGCTGGTGAAGAAGGTGCCGGCGATGATCGTCGGCGGCCTCGACAAGCAGATCGCGGACATCCGCCGCCAGCTGGACGAGGCGAAGACGCTTCGTGCCGAGGCCGAGGCGCTGCGCGACGAATATGCGCGCAAGATCGCCGACGCCGAGAAGAGCGCCGCCGACATGGCGACGCAGGCGACGCATGAGGCCGAGGCGATCGTGGCGCAGGCGCGCACCGATGCGGCCGAGCTGGTCGAGCGTCGTGCGCGCATGGCGCAGGACCGCATCTCCGCGGCCGAGCGTGCAGCGATCGCGGAAGTCCGCGCCAAGACGGCCAGCGCTGCCGCCAGCGCAGCGGCGCAGCTGATCAAGCAGCGCCACGGCGCCGAGGCCGACCGGGCACTGGTCGATCGCGCGATCTCGGGCCTTGGCCGCCTGAACTGATCACCGCCTGATCTTGGGATCACGAAGGGGCCGCGTCCGCAAGGATGCGGCCCTTTTGCTTTTGGGCGAGCGGACGCGGTAAGCGATTGCTCATGCGCCGGATCATTATCGCCATCGCGGGGATCAGCGGCGTGCTCGCGGCCTATCCGGTGGCCGGGCTTGTCGGGGGCACGATACCGAGCAACGCCGGCTGGACGGAGCCTTCAGCGGGCATCGTGCTCTATGTCGAATCAAATGGCGTCCACGCGGGCATCGTCATGCCCAAACAGGCCGCGGGGGTTGACTGGCGCGGCGTCTTCCCGGCGCGCGACCTCGCCGATCCGCGCTACGCCGGGTTCGACCATGTCTCGATCGGCTGGGGCGAGCAGGACTTTTACCTCGAAACGCCGACCTGGTCCGATCTCAGGCTCTCTACCGTGATCGCCGCGGCGTTCGGGAGCGATCGCACGCTGGTGCATGTCGATCACGTGCCGCGGCCCAAGGCCGGAGAAGACGTTCGCCGTGTCATCGTACGGCCGGCCGAATATCGCCGCCTGGCCGCCTACGTACAGGCGTCACTGGTGCCGGGCGGTCAGCGCTATCCCGGCTATTACGGCTACGACGCTTTCTACGCCGCCAGGGGCCATTACAGCGCGGTGCACACCTGCAACGCCTGGATCGGCGATGCTTTGCGTTTCGCCGGTATCCGTATCGGCGCCTGGACGCCTTTTCCGTCAACCGTCCTGCACTGGTTCCCGGCTCAGCAGTGATTGCTCCAGCAAATTTCCGCGGTAAACGGTTACACGTTTTAAAGGGGATCTTATGGCTTTCGCCCACGGCACAAACACCGCCAACAGTGCCGACCCGGTGCCTGAAACGGGCGATGGCGGGCATGTAGACGCGCCGGATCTGCGCTGGTTCGTCTTCGCACTGTTCTTCATCTTCGGCGGCATCACCAGCCTCAACGACATCGTGATGCCGAAGCTGCAGGAACTCTTCACCCTCAGCCACGCGCAGGCGAACCTGGTCAATTCGGCCTTCTTCCTCGCGTATCTGCTGTTCTCGCTCCCGGCCGCGGCGATCGTGCGCCGTGCAGGCTACATGCGCACCGCATCGATCGGCCTCGTCACCATGACGGTGGGCTGTCTGCTCTTCATCCCCGCATCGAGTTCGGCGACGTTCGGCATGTTCCTGCTGGCGCTGTTCGTGCTGGGTGCCGGCATCACGGTGGTGCAGGTGGTGGCGAACCCGCTCATCTCGCTGCTCGGGCCGGCGCGCACCGCGCACAGCCGCCTGACGTTCGCGCAGGCGTTCAACTCGCTCGGCACGACGATCTTCCCGCGCGTCGGCTCGACACTGATCCTCGGCAGCCTCGCCGGCGTCAGCGCGTCGGCGCTGAGCGGGCCGGCGCTGGACGCATATCGCGTCGAGGCGTCGCGCGCCATCGTCCACACCTATATCGGCCTTGCCGTTGCGCTGCTGGTGATCGCCGCGGTCGTCTGGACGCGGCGCAACCGGTTGCAGGAGGAGCAGGAGCAGACCGGCTCGATCTTCCACGCGCTGACGTTGCTCGGCCGGCCGCGCTTCGCATTCGGCGTGCTGTGCATCTTCCTTTACGTCGGTGCGGAAGTGGCGATCGGCTCGAACCTCGTCGTGTATCTCGCGCAGCCGACGGTTTGGAACGTGCCGCACCAGATCGCGGGCAATTACGTGCCCTTCTACTGGGGCGGCGCGCTGATCGGGCGTTTCCTGGGGTCGGGGCTGCTGCGTGTCGCGTCGCCGGGCAAGGTGCTGGCGTCGGCCGGAACGCTGGCCATCCTGCTGATCGCTTACTCCGCCAACGCGACGGGCGTGTCGGCCGGCTGGGCGCTGATCGCGGTTGGCCTCGCCAACTCGGTGATGTTCCCGACGATCTTCAGCCTTGCGTCGGAAGGGCTGGACAAGCGCGCGGCGGAAGGGTCGGGCGTGATCGCCACCGCGATCGTTGGCGGTGCGGTGATCCCGCCGCTCTACGGCTCGCTGGCCGACGGGTTCAACAGCCTGTCGTTCGCGCTGATCCTGCCGGTGCTGTGCTACGTGGTGATCGCCGGCTTCGGCGTGTTCGCGCGGCGCCCTGCCGTGGCCTGATGCCGACAACAGGCAAGAGACTGAGCGGTCCCGGCCATGTGCCGGGGCCGCTTTTATTTTGCATGAGCAGCAGTGCTTCCAGGCGGGGCAGGGCGCCCGTGTAGAGCTTAGGGCGTGGGATGGCCGCCATGGCCACATCGCCGTGAGGAACCGCCGTGGCGGCCCTCCAGCGGCTGCTCAGGCGGTATAGTCGATCGGGTAGAGTGCGGCAGCGATCTGCCGTCCTTCGCTGCGCAGCACGCCCCAGGCGCGCGCTGCGGCGCGGCTGTCCATCGCCTCCATGCCGATGTCGCGCGCCTCGAGCGCCGTCACCAGCCCGCGGGGCGGCCGCGCCAGCAGCTTGCCGGTGCCCACCAGGACGAACTCGGGGTTTTCTTCCAGGACGGCCTCAAGCGCCTCGATCGTCAGGTCGCCGAGGACAGGGGGGCTCCAGCTGCGCGCTTCCTTCACTGTCAGCAGGGCAGCGGGAAGGACCGTTTCCTCATCGATGCGAAAGCCGGTGCGGGTGAAGCCGCGCACCAGCGGCCCTCCCGCGCTCCGGTCAAGGCTCATCCGCACCGCGTTGGTCGCCCTTAAGCGCGCGGCTCGCGCGGGGCGACACGCTCGGCATTGTCGATGCTGCCGCCGCGCGCCGGCTTGTCGGGCGCCGGGTTGGCGCGCAGGCCGAGCACGATCAGCAGCGACGAGGACACGTAGATCGACGAATAGGTGCCGACGACGATGCCCAGGATCATCGCCGCGGTGAAGCCGCGCAGCACGTGGCCGCCCAGGAACAGCAGCGCGCCGAGCGCGAGCAGGATGGTGACCGAGGTCATCACCGTGCGCGGCAGCGTTTCGTTCACCGACAGGTTCACGATCTCGCGGATGTCCATCTTGCGATAGCGGCGCATGTTCTCGCGGATGCGATCGTCGATGACGATCTTGTCGTTGATCGAATAGCCGATGATCGTCAGCACCGCGGCGACGATGTTGAGGTCGAACTCGAACTGCGTCAGCGCGAAGAAGCCCAATGTCATCAGGAGATCGTGGACGATCGCCGCGATGGTCGAGACGCCGAACTGCCATTCGAAACGCACGATGGCGAACAGGCCGATGCCCAGGATCGACAGGACGACGGCCAGGATACCGTTGCGGATGAGCTCGCCCGAAACCTTGCCGGAAATGGTCGAGTAACGGCTGAACGTCGCGCCGGGGAACGCCTCGGCGATCGCGAGCTCCACCTTCTTCACCGCGGCGTTGGTGGCACCTTCGTCGGCACCTTCCTGCACCGGCAGGCGGATGGTGAGCGTGCGCGGATCACCGAACTGCTGCAGCGATGCCTCGCCCAGGCCCTGGGCGTCGACCACGGCGCGCAGCTTGTCGAGATCGGGCGGCGTTGCGAACCGCTCCTCGATCATCAGACCGCCTTCGAAGTCGACGCCGAAGTTCAAACCCTTGGCGAAGGTGATGCCGACCGCCAGCACCGACAGGATCAGCGTCAGGCCGAACGCCCAGCCACGCAGGCGGACGAAATCGAAGTTCGTGTTGTCGGGGACGAGCTTGAGGAGTTTCATTCGCAAACCTCCGCCAGGCCCGCACCGGCGGGCATGGCGATCAAGGTGGGGGAGGCGATCATATGTTGATCGTCTGCGGCCGCGTGCGGCGCAGCCACTGCGCAACCAGCATGCGGGTGAAGAGGACGGCGGTGAACACGCTGGTCGCGATGCCGATCAGCAGCACGACGGCGAAGCCCTTCACCGGGCCCGAGCCGAGCAGGAACATGATGATGCCCGAAATCGCGTGCGTCATGTTCGCCTCGAAGATCGTGCGGCTCGCTTCCTTATAGCCCAGTTCGACCGACTGGACCACGCTGCGGCCACGATGCCGTTCCTCGCGGATACGCTCGTTGATCAGCACGTTCGCGTCGACGGCGGTGCCGATCGTCAGCACGAAGCCGGCGATGCCCGGCAGCGTCAGCGTGCCGCCGATCAGCGCCAGGACGCCGACGATGACGAACACGTTGATGATGACGGCGAGGTTCGCATAGATGCCGAAGCGGCCGTAGGTCACGAACATGAACGCGACGACCAGCGCCACCGCGACGGCGGAGGCGAGGATGCCGGCGCGGATCGATTCGGCGCCGAGATCCGGGCCGACGGTCGATTCCTCGACGACCTTCAGCGTCACCGGCAGCTTGCCCGACCGCAGCGCGATGGCGAGCGCGTTGGCGCTTTCCGTCGTGAAGCTGCCCGAGATCTGCGCGCGGCCGCCGATGATCGGCTCGTTGATGTTCGGTGCCGAGATCACCTGATTGTCGAGGATGATGGCGAACGGCTTGTTGACGTTCTCCGTCGTCACCCGGGCGAACTTGCGGCCGCCCTGGCTGTCGAAGGTGATCGCGACCTGCGGCTCGTTGGTCTGCTGGCTGAATTCCTGACGGGCGTCGGTCAGCTGGTCGCCGGTGAGGATCGCCGTGCGCTTCACCGCGATGAACGGGATACCGGCGGGATTGTTGGGATAGGGAAGCACCTGGCTGCCCGGGGGCGCCTGACGAGCGACCAGTTGCTGCGGGGTCGCGCTTTCGTCGACCAGCTTGAATTCAAGCTTCGCGGTCTTGCCGAGCAGCTCCTTCAGCGCCTGCGGATCCTGCAGGCCGGGCACCTGCACGACGATGCGGTTCGAACCCTGGCGGATGATCGTCGGCTCGCGCGTGCCGAGCTCGTCGATACGGCGGCGGACCACTTCGGTCGCATCGCCCATCGCGGTGTCGATCGCCTGGTCGAGCCCGGCCTTGGTGGGGGTGAGCACCAGGCGGCTCGAATCGACCACCTGGATGTCCCACTCGCGCTGGCCGGTCATGCCGACGCCGCCGCCCGTGATGCTCAGCAGGCGCTCGCGTGCCGCGTCCACCTGGCTCGGATCACGCAGCAGGAACGAGAGGCGCCCGCCGCGCGTGGAGATGTCGCCGATCTCGATCCGCGGCTTCTGCCGCCGCATCTCGGTCTGCACCTGTTCGCGCATCGCTTCCAGCCGGCTCGCGGCGACGTCGTTCACGTCGGCCTCGAGCAGCAGGTAGCTTCCCCCGGCCAGGTCGAGGCCAAGGTTGATCCGCGGATGCGGGAAGCTGCCCCACTGGTCAGTGATGCGCTGCGGCAGAAGGCTGGGGATGGCGAGCGCGCAAAGCACCGCAATCGTCAGCCAGATCGATACGACCTTCCAGCGCGGGAAATCGAGCATCTCGGTTGCCCAGTCTTAGTCGTTGGCGGGCTTGGAGCCGAGCGCGGTCACCTCGGCGAGCGTGGCCTTGACCACACGGACGCGGGTGTTCGGCGCGATCTCGACCTCGACGAAGCGTTCCTCCACCTTGGTCACCTTGCCGACGAGCCCGCCGGCGGTGACGACGCTATCGCCCTTCTTCACCGCGGCGACCGCATTCTGCAGCGCTTTCATGCGCTTCTGCTGCGGGCGGATCATCAGGAAATAGAAGACGATGAAGACGAGGATCAGCGGCGCGAGGCTGAGGAAGCCGGCGAGGCCACCCTGCGAGCCGGCGCCAGTCGCCGTCTGAGCATAAGCTGGGGAAATGAACATGCCGTCCTTGCGTGCACATGGGGCGCGGGGCCCGAGATCGGACCCCACGTGAAGCGCGAGCCGCTACCATCGCTGCGGCCTTGGCGCAACTCGCGCGCCGCGATAGGTGCTGCTCGCGACCGGTCGGCAACACGGCCGCCAACGGGAGAGAATGATGACGATTTTGGTGATGGGCACGATCAAGCTGGGTGAGGGCGAAGGCGCCAAGGCGGCCAAGCTGTTCGCGGATCATGCGGCCGTGGTGAAGACCGAGGAAGGCTGCGAGGAATATAGCTTCGCCTTCGATGCGGCCGATCCCGATCTGGTCCGCGTCGCCGAACGCTGGGCCAATGCGGAGGCGCTAGGCGCACACGGCCAGGCGGAACACCAGAAGGCATTCGGCCGCGCGCTGCGGGCCCATTCACCCAGCGCCATGTCGATCGACGCGTGGGACGGGCAGCATTGGCGCAAGCTGATCTGAACGGTGCTTGCATAACCGGCGGGCGCGGCGTAGAGCCGCGCCCCTCGGTCGGGGCGTAGCGCAGCCTGGTAGCGCATCACACTGGGGGTGTGGGGGTCGCAGGTTCGAATCCTGTCGCCCCGACCAGAGATTTCCGCCACTCAGCTGGCGGGTGGAGCGGAAGCGACGTGTCGCTTCTCTCCCCACAGGGCACCTGATCCTTATTGGCACGTCTGCGTGCTGCACCCGCACAGCTACGAAGCGCATGGCAGGGACGGCAGGCTGCCGAGCCGCGGCAACATTGCGTGGCAGGCGGTTGAAAACACGATGAGCCATGCGAGCTACGCCAGCGGCTTTAATCCGGCGGCATTGACACGTCCGGCCCTCGCCGGTTGGTCCTCGGATCAACGAGCGATCTGCGCAGCATCGGTGCAGGCTGCGCTTCCGCATGTGGCGCGCCGCGCCTCGGCTAGAAGTTGAACACCACGTTCGCGAACGCGCCGGTCCAGGTCGGCGCCTTGCCCGGAAGCTCCGCCTTGATGCCGGCGCCGGGGAAGGACGCGGCGAGGCCGATCGTCAGGAACAGATTCTCGGTCAGGATCTGGTTGTATTCCAGGAAGAGGTCGTCGGACAGATGGTGCTTGGTCACGCCGTCGACCAGGTTGAAGCCGCTCGGCGTGGAGACGAGGCGGGTCGCCTGGCCGAACTGCAGCGGGCTCTCCAGCTTGTCCGCGCTGATATAGGCGTAGCGCAGCGTGACCGTGATCTTGTCCGACGGCTGAACTGCCGCGCTGAACTCCAGCGCCTTCAGATTGGTGTTGATGAACACCATCGATGATTCCGCGCCCGTCGCCCAGATGCCGGGCGATCCCTCATAATAAAGCGGATCGAACCGCTCGAGCTTCGGCGTGTTCGGATCGTCGCCGGAAAAGAATTTCGCAGTGTAGATCAGCGTCGGCTTCCAGGGGGCCTCGGCGAACGTGTAGCCGATCTGCCCGCGTGCCGCCCAGGCGGACATGTTGATCCGGTTGTTCCACTCGTAGGCGACATCGCCGGTGACGAACCAGTTGCGCCAGATGCCCTGGTCGCGGCTGCCCTTGAAATAGAGGTTGATGACGTTCGTCTTGTCGCGCCCGTCGGGGATGATGGTCGGCGCGCCGATGCCCCCCGGCGCGGCGCGGATGTAGGGGGACTGCGATTTCAGGGCGTTGATATAGGTGAAGCCGATGAAGTCCTCGTTCGTCGCGTCATAGCGGAAGTCGACGCCGGCAAGCTGGTTGTGCCCGTTATTGGACTTCAATTCGCGCGGTTCGATGAAATAGCCGGTAATCGTCTGGCGACCGTTGATGATGCGGCCGATTGCGGCCTGCTTCCACGCCTTGCGCGGCCCGAACTTCAGCGCGCCCCGCTCGAACCCGTTCACGCCGCCGTTGGCGATGAGCATGCCGCTGCCCAGCACCAGCTCGCGCGGGCCGAGCGACAGGTCGAAATTGGTGCCGGTGCCCTCGGTGCGGAAGCCAAGATAGCCTTCCTCCAGCGTGATCGCGCCCTGGTTGCGCGAGTCGAACGCGTCCGTCCCCCAGGTGCGCGACGCGACGCCCGAGATCTTGCCGTAGAAGACGTTGCCGCCCGAGAAGGCTTTATCGAAGCCGATCCCCGGCTTCACATATCCCTCGAGCCAATCCTCGTCGGAATTGAACTTCGATTGCGGCGAATAGGCGGATGCGAGATTCCAGAAGAGGTTGTTCTCAACATCGTAGTCGAGGCCGCCCTGCAGATACCAACGCACATGCAGCCCGTCCTTGTCGTAGATGTCGGTGATGGGCGGTCTGTCCTTGGCGGCGGCGGTGAGCTGCTCGGTCCGCAATCCGGACGGGCCGCCTTGTGGCAGCGTGGGCGGGCCAGACCGTCGTATCCTACCGTCAATCACCTGGATGCCGTCCGCGCGGCCGGCGGGAATGTCGCCGGATGTGCGGCGTGCCGGCGGCGCCTCCTGCACGGCTTGCGCGACGATGGCGGGCGGCACATCCATCATTGTGTGAGTTCCCGCCACGATGGAGTGGCGTCGGCATCGCGCCGGGAGGCATTTGCCTGCCCAAGCATCGTCTGACGACTGCTGCCCATAGACTTGCTCCCTTTGAGCAAATTTGTACGACGCGCTGAATCCAGGACATATAGTGGCAAGTACTTATCGAAAGGCGAAGATCACTTCTTCGCAGGTGAGAGCCGATGGAGTCTGCTGACAACACTGAACGTGTTCATCTGTTGTGATCTTGTCATGCCGGAATTTCCCGAAGCCGTTCAGTCACATCGGAACGTTTGCGCATTCAGGGAAATAGGTAAATTCGCGGATATGTACCCCTTCAAGATGGTCTAACCTGAATGCTGTAGTCCCCACGTGCAGGGGGCAATAGGCGCGTCGATGACGATGAAGGAGCCGATGGTGCCCTGACTACAGTGAGGAACCATTGATAAACTGAACGAAGCGCGCCCGGACGCCGCAGTTTGCCGTGTTTCAGGAAAATGGAGGCCGGACATGTGTACGGGGCTCAGCTTCGCTACCAAGGATCATTATTTCGGCCGCAATCTCGATTACGAGCGATCCTATGGAGAATCGGTCGCCGTCACGCCGCGCAACTATGCGATCGAGCTTCGCAAGCTTCCGCCGATCCCCACCCACCATGCGATCATCGGCATGGCGACGGTCGTGAATGATTTCCCGCTCTATTACGATGGCACGAACGAGAAGGGGCTCAGCATGGCCGGGCTCGCCTTCATGGGGAACGCCGTCTACCGGCCAGAGGAACCGGGCAAGACGAACGTCACGTCGTTCGAGTTCGTCCTGTGGGTGCTCGCGCAGTTCGAGACCGTTGACGAGGTCAAGGAGGCGCTGCGCGCCGTCAATCTCGTCGACATCGCGTTCAGCGAGGGCCTGCCGCCGTCACCGCTGCACTGGATCATCGCCGATCGGTCGAAGTCGATCACGGTGGAGCCGATGCCCGACGGGCTGAAGGTCTATGACAATCCGGTGGGGGTGCTGACCAACAACCCCACTTTCGATATTCAGTTGTTCAACCTCAACAATTTCATACACCTGTCGCGCTATTCGCCGACCAATACCTTCTCGGACGCGATCAAGTTCGACGTCTATAGCCGGGGCATGGGTGCGCTGGGCCTGCCGGGGGACCTGTCTTCCTCGTCGCGCTTCGTGCGTGCCGTCTTTACCAAGATGAACTCGATCGCCGATGAATCCGAATCCGCGTCGGTCAGCCAGTTCTTCCACATTTTGGGGTCGGTCGCCCAGCAACGCGGCTGCGCGAACGTCGGCGGCGATCAATATGAGATCACGATCTATTCGTCCTGCTGCAACGTCGACAAGGGCATCTATTACTACACCACGTACGAGAACAGCCAGATCACTGCCGTCGACATGCACAAGGAGGATCTGGATGGATCGGCGCTCGCTAATTATCCGCTGATCCAAGGCCAGCAGATCCGGATGCAGAACTGACCGCCCGCGTCTTCGCGCCCCACGTCGCAACAGCGCTCACATGATGGAAGGTGGCGGCCGATGACGAGCGGCGAGCTTATCGAGCAGCATATGCTGCATCAGTTGCTGTCCTTCATGGATCTGGGCGGCACGTTTGTCTTTGCGATCAGCGGCGCGATGCTGGGCGTTCAACGCCGCCTGGACATATTCGGCGTGCTGGTACTGTCGTTCGCCGCCTCCAGTGCAGGCGGTATCCTGCGCGATATCCTGATCGGTGTGGTGCCGCCGGCAGCGATCAGCGACTGGCGCTATCTCGCGGCCTCGGTCGCGGCGGGGCTGATCATCTTCCTGTGGTACACGCCGATGTCGCGCCTCCACAATGCGATCATGATGTTCGATGCCGCTGGCCTTGCCCTCTTTTCGGTCGCCGGCGCGGAAAAGGCACTGGCGCACGGGCTTGATCCGCTGATGGCGGCGCTGCTCGGAATGGTGACGGGGGCGGGCGGCGGCGTCGCGCGGGATATTCTGGTGGCGCGCGTGCCAGCGATCTTGCAGAGCGACATCTATGCGGTTGCAGCGCTGCTCGGCGCGGGGCTTGCGGTGACGGGCACTCACTTTGGCCTGCCGCTGGTGCCGACGATGATCGTCTCTGCCCTGGCCTGTTTCGGCGTGCGGGTAGCGGCGATCCACTTCGGCTGGCGCTTGCCGGTCGCACTGTCCCCGGACCGCGAACCGGGCGGCGAAGCTCGAAAACAAGCCGGCGTGTTGAAGCGGCCGACTGGTGGCGAGCTCAAGTGAAGCGGTTGAGGAACTGGCGGCGCATCTCCGGCCCCCAATCATCAGTGCCGCACCGCCCCACCATGGCCTTGGCGCTCCAGTCGCGCACCATCCGCGGCACCTGATCGGCGTCGAGCGGACGGCTGAACAGGAAGCCCTGTGCCGCGTCGCATCCCTTCAGGATCAGGTATTTCGCCTGTTCCGGCGTCTCGATGCCCTCCGCCACCGTATCGATGCCGAGGTTCCTGGCCAGATCGATGACCGCGCCAACGATCGCCGCGTCCTCGCCATCTGCGGAGCCGAGGCGCGAGACGAAGGACCGGTCGATCTTCAGCGCGTCCACCGGGAACTGCTTGAGGTGGGTCAGCGAAGCATAGCCGGTCCCGAAATCGTCCAGCGCGATCGTCACACCCTCCGCTGACAAGGTGGTGAGCGCAGCGCTGACGTTGGCGGCCAGCTGACGCAGGAACACCGTTTCCGTCACCTCGAGCTCAAGGAGGGAAGGGGACAGGTTTGCGCGATGCAGGCGTTCCAGGATCCGGTCGGCAAAGTCGCCGCGCCGGAAATCTTCCGGAGAGCCGTTGATCGCCAGCCGGCCGAAGTCGAGGCCGTGCTCCTGCCATTGCGCCATGTCGGTGATGGCGCGGTCGAGCATCCGGTCGGTGATCTGAACGGACGTTCCCGGATCGTCGAACGCGGCCGCGATGGCATGCGGCGCCAACAGCCCCTGTTGCGGATGGTGGAGCCGAAGCAGCGCTTCCAGCCCCAGAAGCTTGCCGCTGCGCAGGCACACCTTGGGCTGGTAGAACGGCACGATCCACTCGCCCTGCAGGGCGGCGCGTGCATCCGACAGCATCTGCTTCTGCCGCTCCGCGTCATCGCGAAGTTCGCGCTGGAAGGTGCGAGCCCGGCCCGGTCCGTCGCGCTTGGCGGCGTACAGGGCAAGGTCAGCGCTCTTGTGCAGTTCCTCCGCGACGGCGCCGTCGCGCAGCGCGACCGCAATGCCGGCACTCAAACCGACCTCGATCGTACGGCCGGCGTAGACCATCGGGGTGGATATGTCGGTCAGCAGCGTTTCGATGGCGCCGATACTGTTCTGGCCACCCGCGGCGCCCGGCAGGATGATGGCGAATTCGTCGCCGCCGAGCCGCGCGACCGTGGCCTGGCCTGGCGCGGACTCCATCAGCCGCGCCGCGATCTCGCGCAGCAGCGCATCACCGCAATCATGGCCGAGGCTGTCGTTCACCGTCTTGAAGCCGTCGACGTCGAGCACGACCAGGATCACTTCGTGGCCGAACCGGCGCGCATCCTCCAGCGCAGCGTCCAGGCGCTCGGCGAACAGCAGCCGGTTGGGCAGGCGGGTGAGCGCATCGTAATGTGCGGCGAACCGCAGCTCGTCCTGGAAGCGCCGTTCGGCCGTCACGTCCTGCAGCGATCCGATCAGCCGGGTCGCACGGCCCTCCTCGTCGCGCACCACATAGCCGCGGCTTCGCATGTGGAGATATTCGCCCGAGGCGGCGAGCATGCGAAACTCCTCCGACCAGTAAGTGAAGGCCGGATCATCCAGCCTCACCTCGGTGCCGACCCTGCCGCGATCGTCGGGATGAACATGCGCCAGCAGCCAGGCGAACGAGGTGCCTTCGGCCGTCTCCGGGAAGCCCAGCACGGCGCTGGTCGCCCCGCTCCAGGAGATCACGCCCTCATCGACGCGGAAGTCCCAGATGATGTCGTTGGTGGCACGGGACGCGAGGCGATACCGCTCCTCGCTGTGCTGCAGCGCCTGCTCCGCGAGCACCTGGTCGTGGATGTCCTCCAGGTTGCCGTACCACGAGATGATCGTGCCATCGGCGTCCCGCCGCGGGGCGGCACGCGAGCGGAACCAGCGATAGCTGCCGTCGGCGACGCGCACGCGGAAGCGGGCGTCCGCCAGGTCGGTCCGCCCTGATGTCAGCGCCTCTCTCCACTGCGCTCGCGTGCGGGAAAGGTCCTCCGGATGAATGTTGTCGATCCAGCGCGCGCCCAGCGATTGCTCGACCGGCAAATTGGTCAGCCGTGTCCAGCGCGGGCTGAGTTCAGTCAGCAGGCCATAGGGGTCGCTGATCCAGGGGATCTGCGGGTTGAGGTCGACCGAGTGGCGGTAATGCTCCTCGCTTTGTCGCAGCGCTGCGATAAGCTCGCTCATCGCCGATTGCGCCTTGATCGAGGCCACCATGGTCGCGTGGTTCGCGGTCAGCGTGCGCAGGATCACGCCCGACACGAGCAGGAAGCTCGCCGCCGTGCCCACCTGGTACCAGTCGCCCGACCCCGCCAGCGTCAGCGTGATCGGCAGCGCGCCGAACAGCAGGACGAAGCGGCCCGCGATCGGCAGTGCCTGCAGGCAGTAGCAGCAGCTGATCGAGCCGACGAAGACATAGAGCGCGATCGCGGTGGCCCGCGACGGCCCGGCTTCCTGCAGCAGCAGAACGCCCCAGGCGCCGAACCCCGCGCTCAACACGGCGGATACGAACACCGTCCCGCGGAAATAGCGCCGGATCGTCTCCGGATCGGGATCCTTGAACCCGCGGAAGATCCATATTCCCGATCGCGCCGCGGTGCCGACGAGCAGCAGCAGCGGTGCAGCAAGGCTGTAGGTGAGAGGCACCTCGCCCACCGTGGCAAGCGCTAGGAACCCTGCATTCATCAGCATCAGCGCGTACATCAGCGGGATCTGCGTACGCAGGTTCGCGAACTGCGCCCGGACCAGATCGTCGGGGCTGTTCGTGATTTCCTTGAGCGGACTGGACAGCATGGGCTTGATCACCAACCGAACATAGCCGTTCGCTATCGGCGCCTTTCCGTTAAGATCACGTGACTTGCCGATGGCGGATGTTCCCCACCCCGCGATCAGCGCCGGCCCGCAACCAAGCCGCCCGCGGCGCGTACCTTGATCGGCATTAACAAGAAGAAGGAACCCGATGAGAAAGCTTCTGGTCGGCGCTGCCGCGATCGGCATCCCGGCAGTTCTGGCGGCCTGTGTGGCCATTCCTCGCCCGGGCCCGGTCGGCAACCGGTCCGTCCCCGATCCCGCGCGCCCGGTGGACCTGCCGCAATATCTCGGCCGCTGGTACGAACAGTTTCGCTACGAAGCATCGTTCCAGAAGGGGATGGATGCCGTCATGGCATTCTACAGCCTGAACGATGATGGATCGATCCGCGTGGTCAACAGCGGCCGCAAGGGCGGCGTGAACGGCAAGGAGAAGTCCACCACCGGCAAGGCGAAGATCGTCGATCCTGCGACCAACGCCAAGCTGAAGGTTTCCTTCTTTGGCCCGTTCTATGGCGACTATTGGGTGCTTGACCATGGCGACAATTACGAATGGTCAATCGTCGGCGAGCCGTCCGGCCGTTACCTGTGGGCATTGACGCGCGAGAAGAAGCCAAGCGCCGAGACCATGGAATTGCTGAAGAAGCGGGTGCAGGAACTGGGCTACGACTGGTCGCTCGTCCGCGTCACCGCGCAATGACGATATGCTGAACTAGGCGCGCGCGGCGCTGGCTGCTGCGCGCGTTACCGCGGCTGGCGCGCTAAGGGCGCCGCTGCTCATTCTCAACCTGTCTAAGGTGTCAGGCGCGCCCACCGGCGGCGCTGCTACCTACGCACGCTACAGAGCCCGGACGAACGGGCCCGTGACATCTAGAGAGGAAATAACATGGTCGGATCGGTTCGCACGCGCACCTTGCTGGGTCTTGGCGTCAGCTTGGGTGCCTTCGTGATCGCAGGGGCCGCGCAGGCGCAGGACGCGCCGGCCGCAGCGGAAGCGCCTGCCGAGACCACCCAGACGACCACCGCGGCACCGGCAGATCACGCCACGGCCGCGAACGACGGCGCGATCGGCGATATCGTCGTGACGGCGCAGCGCCGCGCAGAATCCATCAACCGCGTCGGCATCTCGGTTCAGGCGCTGGAAGCGGACACGCTGCAGGAGCTGCGCGTCCAGAACGTGCGCGATCTCGCCGCCGTGGTGCCAAGCTTCACCGTTGCGCAAAGCTATCAGGGCGTGCCGACCTACACGCTGCGCGGCATCGGCTTCAATTCGATCAACCTTTCGGCACAGTCGACTGTCGGCACGTACGTCGACGAAGTGGCGTACGCCTATCCGATCATGAACACCGGCCCGATGATTGATATCGAGCGGGTCGAAGTGCTGAAGGGCCCGCAGGGCACACTCTACGGCCGCAATACGACCGCCGGCCTTATCAACTTCGTCACCGGCAAGCCGAGCGAGACCGCGTCCGGCGCGATGACGGTCGACGTCGGCAATTACGAGACGTTCAACGTCGGCGGCTATGTCACCGGCCCGATCGCCGAGGGCATCCAGGCGCGTATCGGCTACCGCGTCGACCTGTCGAACGAAGGCTGGCAGATCAGCAACAGCCGGCCCGACGAGCGGCTCGGCCGCGTGAAGCGCTATGGCTTGCGCGGCTCGCTGGCGTTCCAGCCGGGCCCGTTCGAGATCGATCTGTCGGCCACCTATTGGGTCAACAAGTCGGATACCGTCTCTGGCCAGGCGATCGGCTTCACCCCGGCGACGACGCCGGGCGGGGGCGGCTCGGCCAGCAACTTCAACGCGCCGGGCGCAGCCGCCTATATCGCGGCGAACTTCCCGACCCGCGGCAACCAGGCCGACTGGGCGCCGTACGCGCGCCGCTCGGCAGACATTGGTCGCGGCGCCGGCATCAGCGATCCGCTCGCCGAGGACAATTACTTCCTCGGGCTGAAGGGCCGCATCCAGCTCAACGTGTCCGACAGTGTCCGCGTCGTGTCGCTCACCGGCTATAACGAGTTCGATCGCAAGGCGACCTTCGACTGGTCGGGCATCCCGGCGGAAGTGCTGATCCAGAAGGCGGACGGCCATATCGAAAGCTTCGCGCAGGAGCTGCGCGTCGAAGGCGACGGCCCGGGCTATAACTGGCTCGTCGGCGGCTATTATTCGAAGGACACGATCAGCGACACGAACCGCACGCTGCTTGGCCAGAATGCGAACTCGGCGCTGCTGCGCTTCGCCACGTCGCAGCTGATCAACACGCCGATCAACACCTTCGGCTATACGCTGGCGGACGCGGCAAGCACCTTCCGCACCTATCGCGACGAGGGTGCGTTCGACACGCGGACGTGGAGCATCTTCGCCAACGGCGATTACGCCTTCTCCGATCTCATCAAACTGACGCTGGGCGCTCGGTACACGCAGGATCTGCAGAAGTTCACTGGCTGCTCGCGCGATTTCAACGGCAGCATGGTCACCAACATCAACCTGTTCAACCGCGGCCTCTACCAGCAGCTGTTCAATCCCACCGGCCCGCTCGCGGCGCCGATCGGGGTGAATGACTGCAACACGTTCAACCCGGCGACGAACAGCTTCGGCGTGGTCAATTCGCGCCTCGACGAGGACAATTTCGCCTGGCGCGGCTCGATCGACGTGACGCCGAACGCTACCACCTTGTTCTACGCCTCGATCTCGCGCGGCTATAAGTCCGGCACCTCGCCGATCAACGCAGCCAGCAACGCGCGCCAGAACCTGCCAGCCAGGCAGGAGCAGCTGACCGCCTATGAAATCGGCGCGAAGCTCGGTTTCCTCGATCGCAAGGTCCAGCTGAATCTCGCCGGCTTCTACTATGATTACAAGGACAAGCAGATCAGCGCCTATTTCGCTGATCCGATCTACACCGCGCTTGCCCGCCTCGATAACATTCCGAAGTCGGAAGCTTATGGTATCGAAGGCGAGCTGACGGTCCGTCCGGCCCGTCCGCTGACGCTGATGGCGAACGCCTTGTGGCTGAAGACGCGGATCAACGGCTATGTCGGCACCAACGCCGCCGGCAAGCCGCAGGATTTCGACGGCGCGCGCTTCATCTACAGCCCGGAATGGACGCTGTCAGGAACCGCGCTGCTCGATCAGCCGATCAACGACGACCTGGCGTTCACTGCCAATGCCAACGTGCGGTATCAGTCGCGCCAGACCACGATCTTCGAGGTCAATCCGCTGTATGACATCAAGCCGTACACGGTGGTCAACGCCGGCTTCGGCGTGAAGGCGACCGACGACAGCTGGGCGCTGAACGCCTGGGCGCGTAACCTCTTCAACCAATATTATTGGAACGCCGTCGCCAGCAACGCGAACATCGTGGTCCGCTTCCCGGGCCAGGTCCGCACCTATGGCGTGACGGGGGCCTTCCGCTTCTAAGCTATGGCTCGAACGGGATGACGACGGCGCCCCGGGCAAAACCGGGGCGCCGTTTCGTTTGGAAGCCGGCGAGGAGCGATCAGCGCGCGCGCAGGCTTCGGAAGGTGATCGACCAGCGCGTCCGGTCCATCTCGGCGATGCTATGCTCCCAATCGTGGCGCGCCTCACCGGTAAGGTGATAGGCGCCGCGCGGCGGCAGTGGCGCTGAGACGCGCTCGAACTTCGCGCCCACGCGCCGGCGAAAGCGCATCGCGGTCGGCGCGCCGAGCGATAGGCCGACGACATGCTCGAACGCCGGCCGGTCGCGATGCCAGCCGATCCCGGCGCCCGGATCGTAGCGGATCAGCAATGCCTGGACGAGTTCGTCCTCGGGAAGGCCGGCGAAGCGCGCCGCGCGGGCGCGGATCGGCAGCAACCAGTCCGGCAGCGGCTCGCCCGTCAGCAGGCGGCCCTTGTCGAAGTCATAGGTCCAGCCGAACGAGGCGGTCAGCCGCTTGCCGGTCCATCCCTGGAAGCGGAACGGCGCCAGCGCTTCGCCATCGATCGCGGCGGTCAGCGCGCGCTCCTCCGCCTCGCTGACGAGATCGTCGGTCGCTGTGAGGCCCGGCAGCAGCGGCGTATCGAACAGGTCGAGCATCAGGACGCCTTCGCCTGCTCGCCGCCGGCGGGCGGCTCCCAGCCGAAAACGCTTCGCCCGCCATAGTCGTGCGATCGCGCGCGCTCCTTGGCGATCAATGCTTCCACCGATGGTCCGGTCGCGGTCCGCTCCAGCCGGCGCGCCTGTTGGTCGAGGCGGCGGATCGCAGCCAGCTTCTCGTCCTGACCGAGCTTCGCCGCATCCACCGCCTGCTTCATCACCGCGATCGTCCGGTCATAGACCTTGGTGGGCACGGGGAAGGGGTGACGATCCTTGCCGCCATGCGCCAGGCTGAAGTGCGCCGGATCGGTGAAGCGGCACGGCGCGCCGTGCACCACCTCCGCCACCAGCGCGAGCGAGCGGACGGTTCGTGCGCCGATGCCCGGCACCAGCAGCAGGTCGGCGAAATCCTTCGGGCCGCGATCGGCGGCAGCAGCAAGCGCGCCGTGGAGCCGTCGCTCCACCACATTCTCCGCGTGTAAGGCATGATGATCGGGCATCACGAGATGCGGCAGCAGCGGCTGGGCCGATGCTGTGGCGGCACGCGCCGATGGTGGTTCGAGGCGGGCAACCTCGCGCATGATGCCGTCCGGCCCGGCATCGCGCAGCAGATCGAGCTGGCGGTTCCGCGAGGCTGCCGCCCGTCGATCCGCGAGGTTCACGATCGCGCCCTGCTGCCGACCCTCGATCGCGGCGTGCGGCGCGTCGACGAAGCTTTCCAGCCCCTCCGACAGCCAGTGATAGCGGCGCGCCTGCCGGCGATCGCCGTTCATGCCCTGCTGCACCACCACCCAGCGGCCGTCGTCCGCCACGATGAAGCCGTGGAGGTACAGGTCGAACCCGTCCTGTACCGCGGCGCTGTCCACCTTCGCGACCAGCCGGCTGGCCTGCGCCAAAGCCGCGCCATCGATGCCGACACGCTCACCGATCGCGACGAGTTCCCCCGGGGTGGCGCGGCTATGCCGTCCGCGTCCGCCGCAGACGTGAAGGCCAAGCTCGCCGGAAAGCGGGGCGAGCCCACGCTTCAACGCGCCGATCACGCTCGTCGTGATGCCGGACGAATGCCAGTCCATCCCCATCACCGCGCCGAACGACTGGAACCAGAAGGGGTGGGCGAGCCGCCGCAGCAGCTCGTCGCGGCCATATTCCAGCACGATCGCCTGGGTGATGACGGCGCCGAGCCGGGTCATCCGCTGGCCCAGCCATGCCGGCACGCGGCCGCCATGCAGCGGCAGATCCGCGCTTCCCGCCCGCCGCCCCATCAGCGTGCTCCCGCAGCGACGGCGTCGAACAGCGGCAGCGTCTCCGCCGGCGCTGCGCTCGCCGCCTCGAAGTTCGATACGGTCACGCCGACGAGGCGGATCCCGTTCTCGGGTGGATAGATCGACCGGATGAGATCAAGGCTGGCTGCGTGCAGTTGTTCGCGCGTGTTGACCGCCCCGGGGTGGCTGCGGCTGCGCGTGATCAGGCGAAAATCCTGGAACTTGATCTTCACCGTCACCGTCCGTCCAAAGGCCTGCGCCTTCTCGCACCACTCCCACACGTCGTCCGCCATGCGCAGCACGCCGGCCTCGATCTCGGCCGGCTCGGTCAGGTCGGTGCGGAACGTGGTTTCCGAGCCCGAGGATTTGCGCTCGCGATTGGGGTTCACCGGCCGGTCGTCCTGCGCCCGGGCGATCGCGTAATACCAGCCCGCCGAACTGCCGAAATGCTGCTCTAGGAACGCCATCGACTTGCCGCGCAGGTCCGCGCCCGTCTCGATGCCCAGCCGCTTCATCTTCGCCGCCGTCACCGGCCCGACGCCATGGAAGCGCGACACTGGCAGCGTCTCCACCCAGGCCGGGCCCATCTCCGGCGTCACCGCGAACTGACCGTTCGGTTTGCGATGATCGGACGCGAGCTTCGCCAGGAACTTGTTGTACGAGACGCCGGCGGAGGCGGTGAGGCCGGTTTCCTCGAGGATGCGCGCGCGGATCGCCTTCGCCGTCGCCCAGGCGGTGGGCAGCCCGGCGCGATTTGCCGTCACATCGAGATAGGCTTCGTCCAGCGACAGCGGCTGGATGATGTCGGTAAACTCGGCAAAGATCGCATGCACCTGCCGCGATACGGACTTGTAGACGTCGAACCGCGGGCGAACGAAGATGAGGTCCGGGCAGCGGCGCAGGGCCGTTACCGAGGGAAGGGCTGAGCGGACGCCGAAAGCCCGTGCCTCATAGCTCGCCGCCGCCACCACGCCGCGCGCGGCGGCGCTGCCGACCGCAACGGGCTTGCCGCGCAGCGCCGGGTCGTCACGCTGCTCCACCGACGCGAAGAAGGCGTCCATGTCGACATGGATGATCTTGCGAGTCGATCCGCCTTCCATCTGCGGGCCTATAGCAGCTGCGGAACGGATGCGGAACACCGCGGCGGCGCGATGCGATAAGCCGCGCCGCCGCGATGGTCAGTCAGCCGGTCGTGTCAGGCGACTTCCTCGACCTGCGGCAGGTACGCGCCATAGCCTTGCGCCTCCATGTCGTCGCGGTGGACGAAGCGGAGCGAGGCCGAATTGATGCAGTAACGAAGCCCACCGCGATCACGCGGCCCATCGGGGAAGACATGGCCCAGATGGCTGTCGCCGTGCTTGGAGCGCACTTCGGTGCGGGTCATGAAGTGCGAGTGATCGGCGAGCTCCGTCACGTTCGCGGGCTCGATCGGCTTGGTGAAGCTCGGCCAGCCGCAGCCGGATTCATATTTGTCGGAACTCGCGAACAGCGGCTCGCCCGAGACCACGTCGACATAGATCCCAGGCTCCTTGTTGTAGAGCAGGGCGCCGGTGCCCGGCCGCTCGGTGCCGCTCTCCTGCGTCACGTAATATTGCTCGGGGGTCAGTGCGGCGATCGCTTCGTCGGTCTTGCGGTAGCTTGTCATCAGCGCCTCCATTCGCCGCCCAAGATGGGGCCGCCGGGCGGAAATTTCGAGCCCGTCCCGGAACGCGCGCGCCGCTGCTTCGCTGACGCGCCGCAACAACGGAAGTTCGACATGGCCGAGACGAAGAAAGCGATCCTCTATCGCATGGTGCTGCCCGATCACACCTGCCCTTTCGGCGTACGCGCCAAGGAGATGCTCGAGCAGGCGGGCTATACGGTGGAGGATCACATCCTCGCCACGCGCGGGGAGGTGGATGCGTTCAAGGACGAGCATGGCGTCGCCACCACGCCGCAGGTGTTCATCCAGGGAGAGCGGATCGGCGGCAGTGACGATCTGGAACGCTACCTGGCGCAATAATGGTTCGTCACCCCGGCGCGCAGCCGGGGTGACGATGTCGATCAATTGCCTTCGGGAGGCTCCACCTTGAACGGCGCCGTTCCCGGGTGGGCCGGCGGCTCGGGCGTCAATCCTGGCGGTGTCGGCGTCACCCAAGCCGCTTCGTGGGTCGGTCGCTTCGGTGCGGGCGGCGGCGGGAGCTGCCGCGGGGCAGAGGATGGCCAGGTCGAGGACTTGCTCTTCCCGCCGCGAAGCGCCGCGAACAAACCAACACCAACGGCCAGCACCGCACCCGCCTTCAGCGCAAAGCCCGCCTTGTTATGCTTCCACTCGGCCTGCGCGCCCATCTCGGCCGGTACGTTGGGCACCTTGCCCTTGGCCAAATCCTCGACCACGCCCTCGACCACGTTGATCCGGTCCGCGCCCATCAGCAGCAGCCAGTGCCACCAGTCGGATTCGCTGTGGCGGAAGGCGTAGCGGCGAATCATGCCCGAAAGCCCGCTCGGCGGGGTCGAGGTGCCGATCACCGCGGGCAGCCGGTTGTGCTCGATCGATCGCAGCACCTCCACCTTGGGGCTCTGCTGCGCCGGGCGTTCCCAGGTCAGCCCCCGCGTCTGGTTCTCGATGTGCCGGATCGGCCAGGTCGGGTTGTTGTCCGGCTCGGCATCGACGCCCCAGCCGGGGATCGTGGACGTATCCACCATGGCTTTCGTCATCCTTGCGTCCTCTCTCACTGGCCGTTGGGCAGCAGCAGCGGCTTGATGCAGCCGTCGAGCTTGGCGGAGAAGATGTGATAGGCGTCGGCCACGTCCTCCAGCGGCACGCGGTGCGTGATCATCGCCTTAGGGTTTATGTGTCCGGCCTTCACGTGATCGATCAGCCGCGGCAGCAGGCGCTTCACCGATGCCTGGTTGGCACGGATGGTGATGCCCTTGTTCACCACGTTGCCGATCGGCACGATGTTGCCCGTCGGACCATAGACGCCGACGATCGAGACGATCCCGCCCTTCTTCACCGAGTTGATCGCCCAGTGGAGCGCGATGGCATTGCCCGCTTCCAGCTTCAGCTTGGTGCCGAGCACGTACTGGATCGCATTGCCCGCCGCGTCGCCGCCGACCGCGTCGATGCACACGTCGGCGCCCAGCGAATCCGTCTGCTTCTTCAGGAACACGACGACGTCGTCGATCTCGCGGAAATTATAGACCTCCGCCGGGCCGAAGACGCGGGCGAACTCAAGGCGATAGTCGAGATGGTCGATCACGATCACGCGGCCTGCGCCAAACAGCCAGGCCGATCGCGCCGCCATCAGGCCAACGGGGCCGGCGCCGAACACGACGACGGTGTCGCCCTTCTGGATGCCGCCCATCTCGGCGGCTTGGTAGCCGGTCGGCACCACGTCGGTCAGCAGCACCGCATCATCCGGGTCCATCCATTCCGGGATCACCGTCGGGCCCACATCGGCATAGGGCACGCGAACATATTGCGCCTGCCCGCCGTCATAGCCGCCGGCGGTATGCGAATAGCCGAAGATGCCGCCGACCGCGGTCGCCTGGGCGTTCGATTCATGGCAATTGCCGAACAGGCCCTGCTGGCAGAAATGGCATTTACCGCAGGCGATGTTGAACGGCACGATGACGTGATCGCCGCGCTTCAGGTTCTGCACCTCCGGCCCCACTTCCTCCACGATCCCGCAGAATTCGTGCCCGAACGTCATGCCCACCCGCGTGTCGGGCACCATGCCGTGATAGAGGTGGAGGTCCGATCCGCAGATGCAGGATCGGGTGACGCGCACGATCGCATCCTCGGGATGCAGGATCTTGGGCATCGGTCGTTCGTCGGCGCGGACGCGATACGGCCCGCGGTAATTCATCGCCAGCATTCATGGGCTCCCTGAAGCGGCAGAGGCTTGCCTGCCTTCATGAAGCCCGGTCGCCCGCAACGGTTCCTGATCTTGCGGCAGATCAGGGACTTTTCAGGCTCAATGCTCGCGCTGCCGCCGCAGCCGCAGGCCGATGAACAGCACCGTCGGCCAGAACAGCGTGTTCAGCGTATCGCCGATCGTGTCCGGCCAGCGCCATGATCCATGGTTGTACCGGTCGATACACTCGTTGATCGCCTGCAGCACCACCACGCACAGCAGCGGGATCGGCGTTGCCAGCGACCGGCGCGTGATCAGCCGCGCGAGCAGCAGCACCGCCATGCCGCCATGCACGTGCGCCAGCGAATCGCCGCCGGTGGTGAGGATGCCGGCAACGTGGGTCTTGAGCGCGACATAGTCCATGGTCAGCGCCTTGGCCGCGGTTCCTCAATCGCGCAATCGCGGCTCACGCCTTCAGGCGATAGCCGGTGCGGAATATCCACCACACTGCGGCCAGGCACACCGCCAGGAAGCCGGCCGTCACGGCAAGGCTGATCAGCGGCGACACGTCCGCGGTGCCGAAGAAGGTCCAGCGGAAGCCGTTGATGAGATACGCGATCGGGTTGAACAGCGTCACCGTGCGCCACGGCTCGGGCAGCATGTCGAGCGAGTAGAAAGCGCCGCCGAGGAAGGTCAGCGGGGTCACGACGAGCAGGGGGATGACCTGCAATTGCTCGAAGCCCTTGGCCCACACCCCCAGCACGAAGCCGAAGAGCGAGAAGGCGCAGGCGACGAGCATCAGGAACGCCAGCATGGCCACCGGGTGCGCCACCTCGACATCGACGAAGAGGTGAGCGGTGCCCAGGATCACCAGCGCCACCGCCATCGCCTTGGTCGCCGCCGCGCCGACATAGCCCAGCACCGTCTCGAACGCGGACATGGGGGCGGAAAGCAGTTCGTAGATCGTCCCGGTGAAGCGCGGCATGTGGATGCCGAACGCGCCGTTGAACGTGCTTTCCTGGAACAGCGACAGCATCATCAGCCCGGGCACGATGAAGCTGCCATAGGGAATGCCGTTCACCTCGGTCATGCGCGATCCGATCGCGGAGCCGAAGACGACGAAGTAAAGCGTCGTCGTGATCACCGGCACGGCAAGGCCGGTCCACAAGGTCCGGCGGAAACGATGCATTTCGAAGCGGTAGAGGGCCCAGACGCCGCGGGCGTTGAAGCGGGCCGGGTTGATGCTGCTCTGGTTCATGCGGCCCGCCGATCGTTGACCAGCCCGACGAAGATTTCCTCCAGCGAGCTTTGGTGAGTGTTGAGATCCGAGAATTCGATGCCGAGATCGCGCAGCCGCGCCAGCAGCGACGGAACGCCGGTGCGCTCGGCGTGGCGATCGAAGACGTAGCGCAGCTCGCGCCCATCGGCGGTGAGGTCCAGCTTCCAGTCGGCGAGGCTGGGCGGCAGTGCGTCGAGCGGCTCGGCCAACTGGACGATCAGCTCCTTGCGGCCCAGCTTCTTCATCAGCGTGGCCTTTTCCTCGACCAGCACCAGTTCGCCGCGATCGATCACGCCGATCCGGTCGGCCATCTCCTCGGCCTCCTCGATATAATGGGTGGTGAGGATGATGGTCACGCCGCGCTCGCGCAGCCGCCGCACCATCGCCCACATGTCACGGCGAAGCTCCACGTCGACGCCGGCGGTCGGCTCGTCGAGGAACAGGATCTCGGGTTCGTGCGCCAGCGCCTTGGCGATCATCACCCGGCGTTTCATGCCGCCCGACAGTTCCTTGATCTGCGCGTCTCGCTTGTCCCACAGTGACAGTTCGCGCAGCAGTTCCTCGACCAGCGCGGGGTTGGGCGGCCGGCCGAACAGCCCACGGCTGAACGCGACGGTCGCGCCAACCGGCTCGAACTGATCCGTGTAGAGTTCCTGCGGCACCAGCCCGATGCGCGCGCGTGCCTCGCGATACTGGCGAACATTGTCATAACCGTCGACCAGCACCGTTCCGCCCGTCGCCGTCACCAGGCCGCAGATTGCGCCGATCAGCGTCGTCTTCCCCGCACCATTGGGGCCGAGCAGCGCGAAGATCTCGCCGCGCGCGATATCGAGGTCCACTCCCTTCAGCGCCTGATGACCGGAAGCATAGGCCTTGCGCAGGCCACGGATCGAAATGACAGGTTGCATTGCTTCTCCGGAAGGGGAGGTAGGCTGCCCCGGCCGGGGCTTGCGCCATCTAGGAAGCCGATTGGCAAATACCATAACCGGCCGTGCACGTGCGGTTAGCAAGGCGCGCCATCCCGCTGTAAAGGCGCGGCATGATCCGCCTGACCAATTTGCGATTGCCGCTCCGCCACGCCGCCGAACACTTGCCCGCCGCCATCGCTGATCGGCTTGGCCTCGCGTCGCACGAGTTGCTTGGCCACAGCGTTGCACGGCGCGGCAACGATGCCCGCAAGCGCGGCCGGATCATGCTGGTCTATACGGTTGACGTCGAGGTCGCCGACGAGGCGGCACTGCTCGCGCGGTTCGCGGCGGATCAGGATGTTCAGCCGACGCCCGACACCGAATATCGCCCGATCGGCACGGCCCCTGCCGGCGCCCCGCGCCCGGTGGTGGTCGGGGCGGGGCCGTGCGGCCTCTTCGCCGCGCTGATCCTGGCGCAGATGGGATATCGTCCGATTGTCCTCGATCGAGGCAAGGTGGTGCGCGAACGCACGAAGGACACCTGGGGGCTGTGGCGCCGCAGCGTGCTCAACCCTGAGTCGAACGTCCAGTTCGGCGAGGGCGGGGCGGGTACCTTCTCGGACGGCAAGCTCTACAGCCGGATCAAGGATCCCCGGCATCTCAATCGCAAGGTGCTGACCGAGTTCGTCAAAGCCGGCGCCCCGGAGGAGATCCTGACCGAGGCGCATCCGCATATCGGCACGTTCCGCCTGGTGACGATGGTGGAGAGCATCCGCGAGACGATCGAATCGCTCGGCGGGGAGTATCGCTTCTCCACCCGCGTCGACGGGCTCGACATCGCCACCGACGGTTCGGGCGTGCGCCGCGTGCGCGGGCTTCATCTGGCGGGCGGCGGATACCTGGAGGCAGAACATGTCGTGCTCGCCGTCGGCCACAGCGCGCGCGATACCTTCGCGATGCTGCAGCAGGCCGGCGTCCATGTGGAGGCCAAGCCGTTCGCCATCGGCGTCCGGATCGAACATCCGCAATCCTGGATCGACCGCGCTCGCTTCGGCGACGATGCCGGCCACCCGATCCTCGGCGCCGCGGAATATCATATCTCGCATCACTGCAATAACGGGCGGACGGTCTACAGCTTCTGCATGTGCCCCGGCGGCACGGTCGTGGCCGCCACGTCCGAGGAAGGGCGCGTCGCCACCAACGGCATGAGCCAATATTCGCGCAACGAGCGTAACGCCAATTCCGGCTTTGTCGTCGCGATTGACCCTGCGCGCGACTATCCCGGCGATGCGCTCGCCGGCATCGCGCTTCAGCGCCGGCTGGAGGAAAAGGCCTTCGTCGCCGGTGGATCGAACTACAAGGCGCCGGCGCAACGGGTCGGTGATTTCCTCGCTGGCCGCCCGTCGACCGAACTGGGCAGCGTCGTCCCGTCGTACCGCCCCGGCGTGACGCCGACCGACCTCGCCGACGTTCTGCCCGGCTTCGTCGTCGAGGCGATGCGCGAGGCGATCCCCGTCTTCGGCCGGCAGATCCGCGACTATGATCATGAGGATGCGGTGATGACGGGGGTGGAGACGCGCACGTCCTCGCCGGTCCGCTTCACGCGCGGCAAGGACATGCAGAGCCTCAATACCGCCGGGCTCTTTCCGGCGGGCGAGGGCGCTGGCTATGCCGGCGGCATCCTCTCCGCCGCCGTCGATGGCATCAAGGTGGCGGAAGCGGTGGCGCAGAGCATGATGCAGGGGGCAGGTCTGGTCGGCGCGCAAAGTCTCACCGCGTGGCGCTGATCCTGTTCAACAAGCCCTATGACGTGCTGAGCCAGTTCACCGATCGCGGCACGGACACCAAGCGGGCGACGCTGTCGGACTATATCGACGTCCCCGGCGTCTATCCCGCCGGCCGGCTCGATCGCGACAGCGAAGGGTTGCTGCTCCTGACGGATGATGGCCGCCTCCAGGCGCGGATCGCGGATCCCAGATTCAAGCTGCCCAAGACCTATCTTGTCCAGGTGGAAGGCGAGCCGAGCGCCGAGGCGCTCGACCGGCTGCGCCGCGGCGTCACGCTGAAGGATGGTGTCACCCGCCCGGCGGAGGTGGAGGCGATCGACCCCCCGGATCTCTGGCCGCGCGTGCCGCCGATCCGCTACCGCGCCAGCATCCCCGATCACTGGCTGCGCCTCACGATCCGCGAGGGACGCAATCGCCAGGTGCGGCGGATGACGGCGGCGCTCGGTCACGGCACGCTCCGGCTGGTGCGGTGGAGGATCGGGGACTGGTCGCTCGACGGGATCGTGCCGGGCGAATGGCGCCGCGCGTGAAGATCTTCTTCGATGGCGGCAGCCGGCCTTCCGGCATGGAGATCGCTGTGGTCGCCGCCGGCCGCAGCTATGTCACGCGCGATCTCGGGCCGGGCAGCAGCATGGATGCGGAGTGGCTGGCGCTGATCGAGGCGACGCGGCTCGCGCATGATCTGGCCCTAGAGGATGCGTTGCTGCTCGGTGATGCCGCGGCGGTGATCGCGCAGGCAAACGGCGCCGTCCGATGCCCCGCCTCCTGCCGCCAGCATCTCGATCGTTTCCGCGCGCTGCCGCGGCCGCCGGGGCGGCTCGTAATCCGCTACCTGCGGCGTACGCAGAACCTCGCCGGCATCGCGCTGCAGAAGCTCAACGCCGGCTGATCGATCAGGCGGCGGCGCGGAAGCGTTCCTTGCGCTGCGCCTGCTGGTCCGCGCTGATGCTGTCGACCACCAGCTCATATTGTTCGGGCGTGAAGCCCGCCGCGAGGAAGCGCTCCACTTCGCGCCCCGGCACCGTATAGCCGAAGTGCCAGCTCAGCACCGCGATCCGGCGCAGCGCCTCGAGCCGCTCGTCGGCCAGTCGCGGATTGCCGCGCGACCCGAAGATCGTCCCCATCGCCACCGACAGCCGGCTCGGCTCGCGCAGCGAGGACAGCCGGTCACGCTTGGCCAGCGCCACCACCAGCCAGTCCAGCGCCGACAGGTTCGGCGCCTTGGCTTCCACTTCGGATTCGTTGACGAGCTGCGGCACGAAGGAGCGGGCGACCTGCCCGCCGACACTGCTCGCTTCGGAAAAGGCCAGATAAGCCATGGAAACTCTCCCTTTGGTACACCGGAGAGCACTCGCCGTTGCCGGCGACGCACTGCGCCCGGTGGAAAATGTCGTCAGATCCTGAGAGGAAGCCTGCGGTACACCGCGTGGGAGCGGCTAACTGCGTCGCTTCACTTCATTCCGTACCAAGGGGTATATAAACCACCGACCGGCGCGTCAATCGCCTTTTCTACCGATCGGTACTTTAATCGAGCGGCCGAGCGCTACTTGCTCGGCCACATCGCCATGCTGGTCTCGATCAGCCGCTCCAGCTCCTCGCGCGTCGCGCCCGATCCGGCCTGCACTGCCATTCCCTGCAGCAGGGCATAGAGATAGCTCGTGAGCCCTTCGGGATCGACGTGCTCGGGCAGGTCGCCGTCGCGCTGCGCCTGGCGGAACCGCTCGACCAGCATGACCTGCGAGGAGGCGCGCCGTGCCACCACATCGGCCTTGATCGCCTCCGCCTCGGAACCGCACGCGACCGAGCTGATGACGCCAAGGCAGCCCTTGGGCTCGCTGCAGCTCATCTGCGCGTCGAGCGCGCCGCGCATGTAGAATTCGGCGACCTTGCGGGCGGTCGGCTCCAGCAGCGCCTCGCGGGTATATTCCAGCTTCTCGGCCTCGTAGAGGTCGAGCGCCTTGTGAAACAGCGCCTCCTTGTTGCCGAAGGCGGCGTAGAGGCTTGGCTTGGTGATGCCCATCGCTTCCGTCAGATCGGCCAGCGAGGCGCCCTCATAACCCTTGCTCCAGAATACGCGAAGCGCCGCCGCCAGCGCCGCTTCCGTGCAGAACTCGCGCGGGCGGCCCTTGGGGGCGGGGATGGTGGCTGTTTCCATAACGGCTGGTATATATATTGTCCCGTCAATGATTCCAAGCTTTTGCGGCTCGGCTAACGCATTGAGCAGTAACGGAAACCCTGCGGTTCCTCGCGCGGCCTTGTGATCACAGGCGTAACTCGCCAGCTTCTTCTACATGAAAAAGATCGGCTTCCTCTCGTTCGGCCATTGGTCCGCGTCCCCGCAATCCGCGACTCGCTCGGCGAGCGACGTGCTGCTCCAGTCGATCGACCTTGCGGTGGCGGCGGAGGAGCTTGGCGCGGACGGCGCCTATTTCCGCGTCCACCATTTCGCGCAGCAACTGGCCTCGCCCTTTCCGCTGCTGGCGGCCGTCGGCGCGCGCACCAGGCGGATCGAGATCGGCACCGGCGTCATCGACATGCGCTACGAAAACCCCTTCTACATGACGGAGGACGCCGGCGCGGCGGATCTCATCTCGCGCGGCCGACTTCAGCTCGGCATCAGCCGCGGCTCGCCCGAGCAGGTGATCGATGGCTGGCGCCACTTCGGCTACCAGCCGGCCGAGGGCCAGAGCGATGCCGACATGGGCCGCCGCCATGCCGAGGTGTTCCTCGAACTGCTGAAGGGAGAGGGCTTCGCGCAGCCCAACCCGCGCCCGATGTTCCCCAACCCGCCCGGCCTGCTGCGCCTCGAGCCGCACGCGCCGGGCTTGCGGGACCGCATCTGGTGGGGCGCCGGCTCGAACGCGACCGCGGCGTGGGCGGCGCAGATGGGCATGAACCTGCAAAGCTCGACGCTGAAGATGGACGAGAGCGGGGAGCCGTTCCACGTCCAGCAGGCGAAGCAGATCCGCGCCTATCGCGAGGCTTGGGCCGCGGCAGGCCACGATCGCGCCCCGCGCGTCTCCGTCTCCCGCTCGATCTTCGCCCTCGTCGACGATCGCGACCGCGCCTATTTCGGGCGTGATCGCAGCGAGGACCAGATCGGCGTGATCGACAATATGCGCGCCGTCTTCGGCCGCAGCTATGCCGACGAGCCCGACCGGCTGATCGAACAGCTCCGCGCCGACGAGGCGATCGCCGAAGCCGATACGCTGTTGCTGACGGTGCCGAACCAGCTTGGTGTCGACTATAATGCCCATGTCATAGAGGCGCTCCTGACGCACGTCGCGCCGGCACTCGGCTGGCGCTGAGTCGCCCCGAGCTGGTTTGCGCCGATAGACCGATCCCCGCCACCCCGGCCTTGAGCCGGGGTCCCGCAGCGTGCCCCAAATCCGCCGGCCGTTACGTCAAGCTGCCCAACGCCGCCGCTCAGCGCTCCATCAGCCGCGGCATCAGTTCCACGAAGTTGCAGGGCCCGTGGCGGCTATCGAGCTGGCTCGCCAGGATCCCGTCCCACGCATCCTTCACCGCGCCCGTCGAGCCGGGCAGGGCAAAGATATAGGTCCCGCGCGCCACGCACGCGCAGGCGCGGGACTGCACCGTCGAGGTGCCGATCGTCTGGTACGACAGCCAGCGGAACAGTTCGCCGAACCCCGGGATCATCTTGTCCGCCACCCGTTCCACCGCTTCCGGCGTCACGTCGCGGCCCGTCACGCCGGTGCCGCCGGTGGTGATGATGCAATCGACGTTCTCGTCGTCGATCCAACGGTGCAGCAGGGCGACGATGGCGTCGCAATCGTCGCGCAGGATCGCGCGTTCCGCCAGTTCGTGCCCCGCGTCGCTCAGCCGAGCGATCAGCGTGTCGCCGGATCGGTCCTCCGCCAGCCCGCGCGTGTCGGAAACGGTGAGCACCGCGATGCGCACGGGGATGAAGCGGCGGGTTTCGTCGATCGGCATTGGTCATCTATCGCCTGCCGCCCGCCCACGATCAACGCCCCAGCTTCAGCGATAGCGCTTCGTGGCGGCAGCGAAGCGGGGATTGGCGAAACTCTCCTCGAATGCCGCGGCATGGCCCGTGTCGCTCGGCGACCGGAGCATCGCCTTCAGTGTCACCAGCGCGGCGGGATCGTTCTCGGCGATTGCCGCTGCCACCGCCGCGCCGTCGTCGATCGTATCCACCAGTCCGATGCGCACAGCTTCCGCGGCGTCGATCGTCGCGCCGGTGAACAGCAGCCGCGCTGCCTGCGCTTCGCCGACCCGCGCCGACAGCCGCGCGACATCCTCGGCCGGATAAGCGATGCCGAGCCGCGCGGGCGGCACCGCGAAACTCGCCAGATCGCTCGCGATCCGCAGGTCAGCCGCCAGCGCCAGTGCGACGCCAGCCCCGAAACAGCCGCCGTCGATCGCGGCCACCACCGGCATCGGCAGGGCCGCCAGCGCGTCGATCGCGCCGCGCATCGCCAGCCGGAACGGCGCACGCCGGCCCGCGTCCTCGGCCAGCAGCGCCAGATCGCGCAGGTCTGCGCCCGCGGAAAAGATGCCCGGCGTCGAGGATCGCAGCAGCACCGCCGCCGCCGATCGCGGCACCGCGGCGATCGTATCTTCAAGCAGCCGCCAGTCCGAGGTCGCGAGCGCGTTGCGCTGCGCCGGGCGGTCGAGCGCCAGTACCGCGACCGTGCCATCGTCATCCAGCCGGATCATGCCAGCACCGTCGCCATCCGCCACCAGTGCGGCGCTTGGGTCGCGACTGCCGCATCGGCCGCATCACGCGCGGCTTCCGTATCGAACAGCGCGAAACAGGTCGCGCCCGAACCCGACATGCGCGCCATCGTCACGCCCGGTTGCGCCTGAAGCAGCGACACTACCTCCGCGATCACCGGGGCGATGGCTCGGGCAGGGGGCTCGAGATCGTTGCGCCCACCAAGCGGGTCGGCAGGATCCAGCGCGCCGCGATCCACGCCATCCCACCCGGCGAACACCGGCCCGGTCGAAACGGCAACGCCAGGGTTCACCAGCAGCGCCGGCGTGCCGGACCAGCCATCGAGCGGCACGAGCGCGTCACCCTTGCCGGTACCGAATGCGGTTTTTCCCGAAAGGCAGGCAGGCACGTCGGCCCCGAGTGCCGCGGCGATCGCCACCAGCCGCGCATCATCCGGTGCGATCCCATGCCGACGTGCCAGCGCCCGAAGCGTCGCCGCCGCATCGGCCGATCCGCCGCCAATGCCGGATGCGATCGGCAGGTTCTTCTCCAGCGCAATCGCATGGCGCTGGTCGATGCCGAAGGCGGCGCGAAACGCGTCGGCCCCGCGCACGACCAGATTGCCTGCCGGCCAAGCGTCACCGATACCGAGTCCCTCGGCGAACGGCCCGCTGATCAGCAGCGAATCTTCCGGTGCGTCGGCCAGCGTCACCACGTCGCCGTCCCGGCAAAAGGCGAACAGCGTCTCCAGGTCATGATAGCCGTCCGGGCGCCGGCGGCGGACGTGAAGCGCCAGGTTCAGCTTGGCCGGCGCGGCCTCGACGATGTGCGACATTATTTCTCTTCGACTGATCTCTGTTGGCCCGGCCCGTTCGCGATCTTGGCCTCGAGCCGCGCGCTCTCCGCGTCCTCCGCCGTCAGCTTCGCCGCGCGCCACGCATAACGGGCCTCGAACCGGCGGCCGAGCGTCCAGTAGATGTCGCCGAGATGCTCGCCGATCTCGGCATTGTCGGGCGAGGCCGCTGCGGCGCGCTCGATCAGGGGCAATGCGCGATCGGCTTTGCCGGACAGGTAATAGGCCCAGGCCAGCGAGTCCCCGATCGCGGCATCGTCGGGGCGCAACCGGTTCGCTTTCTCGAGCAGCGCTTCCGATTCCGCGATCGCCTCGCCGCGGATGATGCGCGCATAGCCAAGGTAGTTCAGCGCCAGCGGCTCGTCCGGCGCGAGCTCGACGGCCTTCTGCAGCGCGGCGCGCGCACGCGGCCAGTCGTCGGCCTCGTCCAGCGCTGCGCCATATTGAAGCCACTGCGACCATTCGGGCGTGTCCGCATCGTCGATCAGCCGGCGATAGATCGCGGCCGCCTCGCGCGGCTTGCCCGCCTCGATCAGCAGATCGGCATAGCGCTGCGATCCTGCCCGTGATCCGTCGCTCGCCAGCGCTTTCGCCTCAGCCAGCGCCTGCTCCATTCGGCCGGACTGGCTCAGCGTCTGCACCCGGCCGGCGCGCGCCGGCTCGATATAGGGGCTGGCTTCCGGGATCTCGGCCAGCGTTGTCAGCGCGCGGTCTTCCTGCCCGCTGCGCCCCAGCGCATAGGCCAGCAGCAACTTCGCGCGGTCATTGGTCGGGTCCGCGATTACCGCCGCCTGGGCGAGCGACAGCGGAAGCGGGCCCGGGGGCCCAAGCGCAATGTCGGTCGCGACGCGCGTGAACAATATCGACGCACCGAACCCCAGCGAGGGCTTCGCGCCGCCGGCAGGCTTGGCGCGCAGAGCGGCGATCGGCGCCGCATCGCCCACCAGCAGCGATCGCGCATCCTCGGTCCGGCCCACCCCGATCAGCAGGCGCGCCGCCGCGATGCGCAGATCCTCGCCCGCCTGCCCGGTGCTCATTACCGCGCGCAGCGTCGCCAGTCCTTCGGCATGATGCCCCTGCGCGATCAGGATCAGCCCGCGTGCCTCGCCGGCGAAGCGCCGCGCCACCATGTCGTCGCGATGCGCGGCGAGCAGCGGCAGCGGGTTCTCGCCGCGCTCGAAGGCCGCCCAGCCCGCCAGCGGCGCTGCCAGCACCGCCAGTCGCCCCTTGGCGAGCCGGGCGATCGCGCTGTCCGCGGCTGCGCGGTCGCCACGCACGGCGGCATCAGCGACGATCAGAAGGTCGGCATCGGCCGGCGCGGCCGGGCCGAGCGCGCGGGCGGCCCGCAGCGCCAGTGCCAAGTCGCCCGCGCTGATCGCCTCGCGATAGGCATAGGCCGCCACCCGCGGATCGTCCGGCGTCGCATTCAGCGTCTGGGTATAATAAGCTGCGGCCTGATCGGCCGCATCGTCACCGCTCGCGGCCCGTGCCTTCAGATAGGCGAGCAGGTCGGGCGCGGCGGCATGCGCCGGCGCTGCGGCGATGATCGCCGCAAGCGCCGCCGCTGCCAGCAGCTTACATGTTGGGATAGTTCGGGCCACCGCCGCCCTCGGGCACCACCCAGTTGATGTTCTGCGTCGGGTCCTTGATGTCGCACGTCTTGCAGTGGACGCAATTCTGCGCGTTGATCACGAACTTCGGATCGCCCGTTTCCTCGCCGACGATCTCATACACCCCCGCCGGGCAGTAACGCTGCGCCGGCTCGTCATACAGCGGCAGGTCGTATTCGACCGGGATGTTCGGGTCCTTCAGCGTCAGGTGGATCGGCTGGTCCTCCTCGTGATTGGTGTTCGACAGGAACACCGACGAGAGGCGATCGAACGTCAGCACCCCGTCGGGCTTGGGATAGTCGATCTTCTTCGCCAGATCCTTGCGCCACAAGGTCTCATGGTCGGCATGCTGCTTCATGGTCAGCGGCCACTTCAAGCCGATATATTCCATCCACATCGCGATGCCGGCGATGCCCGAGCCCATGAAGTCGCCGAACTTCTTCACCAGCGGCGCGACGTTGCGGACGATCGACAGCTCCTTCTTCACCCACGACGTCTCGAACGCCGCCGGATAGGCGGTCAGCTCGTCGCCCTGACGCTGCGACAGGATTGCGTCGACCGCGGCCTCGGCGGCCATCATGCCGCTCTTCATCGAGGTGTGCGTGCCCTTGATCCGCGGCACGTTGAGGAAGCCCGCGCTGTCGCCGATCAGCGCGCCGCCCGGGAACACGAGCTTCGGGATCGACTGCAGCCCGCCGTCGCTGATCGCGCGCGCGCCATAGCTCACGCGCTTGCCGCCCTTCAGCAGCCGCGCGATCTCGGGATGCGTCTTCCAGCGCTGCATTTCGGCGAACGGGAAGACATAGGGATTGGAATAATTGAGCCAGGTGACGAGACCCAGGCTCACCTGCCCGTTCGCCTGATGATAGATCCAGCCGCCGCCATTGGTGTCGCTCTCGCTCAGCGGCCACCCTTGCGTGTGGATCACCTTGCCCGGCTCGTGCAGCGCGGGGTCGATGTCCCACAATTCCTTGATGCCAAGGCCATAGGATTGCGGATCGCAATCGGCGCGCAGGTCGAAAATGCGCATCAGCTCCTTCGACAGATGCCCACGGCACCCCTCGGAGAAGAAGGTGTATTTCGCATGCAGCTCGAGGCCCGGCTGATAATCGGGCTTGCGGGTGCCGTCGCGCGCCACGCCCATGTCGCCGGTCGCGACGCCCTTCACGCTGCCGTCCTCGTTGAACAGGATCTCGGCCGCGGCGAAGCCCGGGAAGATCTCGACGCCCAGCTCCTCGGCCTTGCCCGCCAGCCAGCGGCACAGATTGCCCAGGCTCCCGGTGTACGTGCCCTTGTTGTGCATGAACGGCGGGGTGACGAGGTGGGGCATGTTGAACTTGCCCTGCTTGCTCAGCACCCAGTGGATGTTCTGCGTCACCGGCACTTCCGCCAGCGGGCAGCCGTCCTCGCGCCAGTTCGGCAGCAGCTCGTCCAGGCTGCGCGGATCGATCACCGCGCCCGAGAGGATGTGCGCGCCGACTTCGCTGCCCTTCTCGAGCACGCAGACCGAGATTTCGGCCTCTTTTTCCGCCGCGAGCTGTTTCAGGCGGATCGCCGCGCTGAGGCCGGCCGGCCCCGCACCCACGATCACCACGTCATAAGGCATCGACTCGCGTTCGCTCATCACCATCTCCATCCGCCGGCCCCTGATCGCTAGCCTCGACCGCTAGCCTTGATCGGGCGCGCGTTCGGGCGCGCGCCGGCAACGTCCTATCCTCATCGGCTGTCGAGCGAATTGACCGCTGCGTCAACCATTGCGCTAACGGTAATGCGATGGGGGCCGAGCAAAACCACGATTGGCGGCAACAGGCCGCAAGTACACTGGAATGGTGGCGGGATGCCGGCGTCGACGTGCTCGTCGGCGACGATCCGTTCGATTGGCTGGGCGCCGAGGAGCCGCTTGCCGTAGCGTCCCCGGCGATTGCGGCGCCGGCAACTGATGCCGCCGCCTTGCCGCAGACGCTCGACGCGTTCCTTACGTGGCGCACAGGCGATGGCGCGCCGGAGGCGGGCTGGGGCATCCCCCTCGTCTCGGCGACTGGTCCGCTCGACGCCGATCTCATGATCCTCGTCGATTGCCCAGAGCGGGATGCGGCCGATTCGCTGCTTGGCGGCAGTGCCGGTCGCCTGTTTGATCGGATGCTCGCTGCGATCGGCCGCAGCCGTGCCGATGTCCACCTCGCCAGCGTCTGCGCCGCGCGCCCGGCCGTCGGCCGGCTGCCGCGCGACATGGAGGCGCGGCTCGGCGAGATCGCCCGTCACCATGTCGCGCTCGTTGCGCCGAAACGGCTTCTGGTGCTCGGTGATGCGGCGAGCCGTGCGATCCTGTCGGCGAACGTCATGGCAGCCAGTCATCATTTACAGGTACTTAACCACAGCAACGGGAAAACGACCGAAGCCATCGCGAGCTTCCACCCGCGCATGTTGGTGGAGCGGCCCGCGCTCAAGGCAGAGGCGTGGAGGAACCTGCAAATGCTGATCGCCGGGAAAACGGGGGAAACGAAGTGATCCGGAAGTTGCTGACCGCAGCATCGCTCGCCGCGATGACGCCGGTGCTGGCCTCGGCCGAGCCCGCGCGCGAGGCGTCGGCCAAGCCGGTGATCCCGAACCAGCTGACCGCGGAGCAGCGCACGCAATATCGCGCCGTCTTCACCGCGATCCGCGAAAGCCGCTGGCAGGATGCGCAGATCGGCCTCGATTCCATGGCGCCCGGGCCCTTGCACAATTACGCCCGCGCCGAGCTGTACACCGCCAAGGGCTCGCCCCGCGTCGAGCTTGAGCCGCTGGTGCGCCTCCTCACTGAAGCGCCGGAACTGCCGCAGGCGGAGGCGATCGCGCGCCTCGCCAAGATGCGCGGCGCGGAGGAGCTGCCTGCGCTCCCGGTCGCGCAGCGCCTCGTGTGGCAGAATGGCGCGCCCACCCGCGTTCGCGCCAAGGCGACGCGCAGCGATGCGATCGCCGCCGATCTTGCGCTGAAGATGCAGCCCTATGTGAAGGGCGACATGGGCCGCGAGGCCGAATCCCTGCTCGATTCCACCAGCGGGCTGACGCCGGAGGCGCAGACCGAATGGCAATCGCGCGTCGCATGGATCTATTTCCTCCAGGGGCTCGATGCCGATGCTCGTCGCGTCGGTGACAAGGCCTCGCGCGGGCAGGGCGATTGGGCCACTCACGGCCGCTGGACGTCGGCCCTCGCTGCCTGGCGCCAGAACGATTGCGCCGCCGCCGGTGAAGGCTTCGAGGCGGTCTCCGCCCGCGCCGGGGACACCGACATGCGCGCCGCCGGCCTCTACTGGGCAAGCCGCTCCGACATGGTCTGCGGCCGCCCGGACCGGATCGAGGCACGGCTCAAGAATGCCGCCCAATATGGCGAGACCTTCTACGGCCAGCTCGCCCGTCAGGCGCTCGGGATGCGCACCGCCGCGGTGAAGCCGCAGAAGGTGACCAGCGACTGGGCCAGCCTTGAGCGTCGCCCGAACATCCGCGTCGCCGCTGCCCTGATCGAGATCGGCGAGGAGGGCGCCGCCGACACCGTCATCCGCCAGCAGGCGAAGATCGGCCCGAAAGCCGAATTCGCCAGTCTCGTGCGTGTCACCGAGCAGATGAACCTGCCGGCAAGCGTCGTCTGGCTCGCGCACAATTGCCCGGAAGGGTTCGTCGCCACCGCCGATACGCGCTACCCGACGCCGAACTGGACGCCGGATACCGGGTGGCGCGTCGACAAGGCACTGGTGTACGCGCACACGCTGCAGGAATCGGGCTTCCGCAACAAGGTCGTCTCGCCCGCGGGCGCCTATGGCCTGATGCAGATCATGCCCGCCGCCGCGACCGATTACATGCGCGAGCGCGGCGTCACTGTCGACAAGACGGCGCTCACCCGACCCTCGACCAATATCGACATTGGCCAGCGCCATCTTGAGCGGCTTCGCGACATGGGGCTGACCCAGGGCCTGCTGCCCAAGGTGATCGCCGCCTATAATGCCGGACCCAAGCCGGTTGGCGAATGGAACTCGCTCGTTCGCGACAATGGCGATCCGCTGCTTTACATCGAGAGCATCCCTTATTGGGAGACCCGCGGCTATGTCGTGACGGTGCTGCGCAATTACTGGATGTACGAAGGCCAGACCGGCCGCGAGAACTCTGTCAGCCGCTCGGCACTCGCCCAGGGCATGTGGCCACGCTTCCCGGGCATGAAGGGCGAGCCCGCGATCCGCATGGCGGCGCGCGCCCCTGCGAACACCATCGCTTCCAACGCCACGGTGGCCCCGGCTTCCCGCACGACGCTCACGAGCGCGCAGTAAGAACGGGGCAGGGGCGCTGCCCGGCACGAGCCGCAGCGCCCGCCCGTTCGCGTCCACGGCTCCCGCGTCCTCGTTCGCATTCCCGTCCGTTCGGCCGGAGCAACGTCGAGGGGCGTGCGCCCATGCGCCATCTCGCCCATCGACCCGACTTGCCTCAGCCACACCCGCGCCGTCACCCTGGACTTGATCCGGGGTCCCGCTGCTGCCTTCCCACACCTATCGCAAATAACTTCGTTCGCCTCTTGTTCCGATGGAACAAACAAGATACACGAAGTTCACGCGTTGAACGGTTCGCGCGCTTGCTCTAGCGAAAGGGCTTCCCAATGGCCGCCAATCTCAAGGTGATCCCCAACAACATGGCAAGCGCGAACTCCGATCGTCAGAAGGCGCTGGACGCCGCCCTGGCGCAGATTGACCGCGCCTTCGGCAAGGGCTCGGCGATGAAGCTCGGCCAGAAGGAAACGATGAAGGTCGAGGTGGTCTCCACCGGCAGCCTCGGGCTCGACATCGCGCTTGGCGTCGGCGGTCTTCCCAAGGGCCGTATCGTCGAGATCTTCGGTCCGGAATCCTCGGGCAAGACGACGCTGGCGCTCCACGCCATCGCAGAGGCGCAGAAGGCAGGCGGCATGGCGGCCTTCGTCGATGCCGAGCACGCGCTCGATCCTGCTTATGCGAAGAAGCTGGGCGTCAACATCGACGAACTGATCGTCTCGCAGCCGGACACCGGTGAGCAGGCACTGGAGATCGTCGACACGCTCGTGCGCTCCAACGCGATCGACGTTCTCGTTGTCGATTCGGTCGCCGCGCTGGTGCCGCGCGCCGAGATCGAGGGCGAGATGGGCGACAGCCATGTCGGTCTCCAGGCTCGCCTGATGAGCCAGGCGCTGCGCAAGCTTACCGGCACGATCAGCCGGTCGAACTGTCTCGTCATCTTCATCAACCAGATCCGCATGAAGATCGGGGTGATGTACGGCTCGCCTGAAACGACGACCGGCGGCAACGCGCTGAAGTTCTACGCCTCGGTGCGTCTCGACGTGCGCCGCATCGGCTCGGTCAAGGATCGCGAGGAAGCGACCGGCAACCAGACGCGCGTGAAGGTCGTCAAGAACAAGGTCGCCCCGCCGTTCAAGCAGGTCGAGTTCGACATCATGTTCGGTGAAGGCATCTCGAAGCTCGGCGAGATGATCGATCTCGGTGTGAAGGCCGGGCTCGTCGAGAAGTCGGGTTCCTGGTTCAGCTATGATTCGATCCGCATCGGACAGGGCCGTGAGAATTCGAAGGGCTATTTGCGCGACAATCCCGAAGTCGCGGAGCGGCTGGAACGCCAGATCCGTGCGCGTCAGGAAGGCCTCGGCGAGGAACTGATGGCCGGCCAGACCGACGAGGATGACGTCTGATCAATCGTCAATTGCCGGCCGGCCATGTCCAGCGCCGCTGATCCAGCATCGACGAGGGGCCGGTACCGCAAGGTGCCGGCCCTTCGCACGTCGTGGGGAACTGCATCTGTTGGAGAAAAAAGCGCCAGCGCCTCAACTTCCTCAACATTCGCTCCAACACGCACAGTCATCGGTCTCGCGCACGCGTGCGAAAAAACGCGCCAGAGCCTCAACTTCCTCAACATTCGCGTTGCATGCAGGCGGTCGGCAATCTGCTACCATCCCCGCATCCGCGACGAAGAAGGAGCGCCGATGACCACTGCACCCGACTGGCAAGCACGCGTCGGTGACGTCTGGGCAGCCGAGTGGCGCCGTACCGATCGGAGCTTCGCCGATCTCGCCAGGCAGCTGGACGCGGCGATCCTTGCCGTCGCTCCCACGCAAGGCCGCGTGGCCGATCTTGGATGCGGCGCCGGGGCGACCAGTCTGTCCCTGGCCGCCGCAAGGCCGCAGCTCGACGTATATGGCGTCGACCTGTCAGCCCCGCTGATAGACGTCGCGCGCAGCCGCGCCGCCGAAGAAGGTTTGCCCAACCTATCCTTCGCTGTCGGTGCCGTTCCTGAGGCGCTTCAGGCGCATCAGCCCTTCGATCTCGCCGTGTCGCGCCACGGCGTCATGTTCTTCGACGATCCGATCGGCGCCTTCCGCGGGATCGCGGCTGCGTTGAAATCCCGCGCTCCGCTCGTGTTCTCCTGCTTCCGCTCCTCGCAGGAGAATGCATGGGCCTCACGAACGATCGCCGCGATCGGCGGTCGCCTTGATCCGCCCGGCGATTATGCGCCGGGCCCGTTCGCCTTCGCCGATCCCGCTGTGATCCGCCGCATCCTGACCGGCGCGGGCTTTGACGATCCGTCGATCGTCGCCGCCGATTATGCCTATCACGCCGGCGCCGGCCCCGATCCGGCAGCGGACGGCGCCAGCTTCTTCCAGCGCATCGGCCCGGTCTCCCGCACCATCGCCGAGGCATCCGATGCCGATCGTCCGGCGTTACTGTCCCGATTGCACGCCGTTCTGGCTGAGCAGGTGAGGGGGAATGCGCTCGACTTTCCCGCTGCCGCCTGGCTGGTCACGGCGCGCGTTAGCGGGAGAGGCCAATGATCATCGTCCACCACCTCGAGGATTCCCGGTCGCAGCGCGTGCTGTGGATGCTCGAGGAACTGGGCCTGCCCTACGAGATCAAGCGTTATGAGCGCGACAAGAAGACGATGCTCGCGCCGCCCGAGCTGAAGCAGGTCCATCCGCTCGGCAAGTCACCGGTGATCGAGGATACCGACGACGGCAATCGCGTGATCGCGGAGACCGGTGCAATCGTCGAGTATCTCGTGGACAAGGCCGATGGACGCCTCGGCGCACCGGCGAACCGCAAGGGCGCGCTCGAATATCGTTACTGGCTACATTATGCGGAAGGCTCGCTCATGCCGCCGCTGTTGCTGAAGCTCGTGCTCGGCCGGATTCCCCTGTTCGGCAAGGCGGCGCTCAAGCGGATTCAGCCGATGATCGACGTCCATCTCGATTTCGTCGAGGCGCACCTCGCCACGCGCCCATGGCTTACCGGTGATGCGATGACTGCCGCCGACGTGATGATGAGCTTCCCCCTGGAGGCCGCCCGCAGCCGTGCCGGCCTCGACGCGTCACGCCCCGCCACCATCGCCTGGCTCGACAAGGTTCACGCCCGTCCTGCCTTCCAGCAGGCGCTGCGCAAGGGCGGCCCCTACGCTTATGCCTGATCGAGGAGCCGTTCGTAGAGCTTGATGTAATCGTCCGCCATCCGCTCAACGCTGAACCGTTCGGCGACCCGGGCGCGGCAGGCGGCGCGATCGATCTCGCCGACCCGCTCGATCGCCGCCACCGCTTCCTCGACAGTGTCGACCAGGAACCCGGTGACGCCATGCTCGATCAGCTCGGGCATCGATCCGCGGTTAAACGCGATCACCGGCGTCCCGCACGCCATCGCCTCGACAACGGAAAGCCCGAACGGTTCGTCGAACCCGATCAGGTGGAGGAGAGCACGAGCCTGCCCCAACGCCCGGACCCGTTCCTCTCCACCCACCACGCCCCGGAAGACCACGCGATCATCATCGATATGCGGCGCAACCTCGCGCTGGTGATAGTCATGGTCCTGCACCAATCCCGCCATGATCAACCGCCGATCCGCACCCTTCGCCGCGGAAATTGCATCATGCGGCCCCTTGTCCGGGTGAATCCGCCCGAAGAACAACAGGTCCTCGCTTCCCGCAGGATCAAAGGCGAACTCATTCACCGGAATGCCGTGATGGATCGTAGCGGCATAGCTGAGCGACGGATGCCGATCCGCGTCGCTGATCGAGACGTAATGCACGTGATCGTCATAGCGCTGGTACACCGGCACGATCCGTTCGGAGGAAAAGCCGTGGATCGTCGTCAGCATCGGCGTGTCGATCAGCCGCGACCAGGCGAGCGGCATGAAATCGGCCTGGTTGTGGATGAGGTCGAAATCGCCCGCGCGCTCGATGCAATGCGCGATGTGCATCGCCTCCCACACCTTGGCGTCGAGGTGCGGTGGCTCCGAATAGCCGCGCGGGGCGACGCCCTCCAATTTGCCGGCGGTGCGCGAATTCTGCGTGGCGAAAAGCGTGACGTCGACGCCGCGCGCGACCAGTGCCTCGGTCAAGAGGCTGGTCACCAATTCCCACGGGCCATAGCCGGTCGGCGGCGTCGGCCAGGAGATCGACGACAACATGGCAATGCGCATCAGGCGAGTAGCTCCACGACATAGGCTTCATCGGCACCGACCGTGCCGTCGAATGTGGTCCGCGTGCCGGTCGCGACGATGATCCGGCCGGGGCGGGTGGCATCGGGCAGCGCCACGCCGCGCGGCGTGCTGCCGAGGTTGAGGACGACCAGCAGCCGCTCGTCGCCGTGGCGGCGTTCGTAGGCGAGCACGTCGGGTGCGGCCGCGTGCAGCGTCATGCTGCCCAAGGACAATGCGGGGCTGGCACGCCGCGCGGCAAGCAGGCGGCGGTAGAGCCATAGCATCGAGGCCGGGTCCGCCTCCTCCGCGGCGACGTTTCGGGTGCGCCAGTCCGGGTGGAGCGGGAGCCACGGCTCGGCGGTCGAGAAGCCGGCGTTGGGCGAGGCATCCCATGCCATTGGGGTGCGCGAGCGGTCGCGGCCGAGCCCCATGCCGGGCTGGCGCAGGTCCTGCGGGTCGCGGATCCGGTCGGGCGGGATGTCAACCGTGCCGATGCCAAGCTCGTCACCCTGATAGAGCGTCGGGGTACCGCGCAGCGTCAGCAGCAGCATGGCGGCGACGCGTGCCTGTGCCTCGCCGATGCGTGCAGCGATGCGCGGCGCGTCGTGGCTGCCGATTACCCAGTTCGGCCAGCCGTGGTCCGGAATGGCGGCGTCGTATTCCGCGATCAGCCGCGCGAGGGTGTCGCGATCCCACGGATTTTCGATCAGTTCGAAATTGAAGGGCAGGTGGACGCCGGGCTCGGCGGTGCTGCCATACCAACGCATCAGGCGATCGCGCGGCAGGAAGATCTCACCCACCAGCAGCGTCTCGCCGTACGTGTCGGCGAGCTGGCGCATCGCGCGGGTCAAGGTGTGCGCCTCGGGCTGGTCGGTGGAATTGTGCTGGAGGACGCGCAGCTTCTCGGCCTGTCCTTCGTGCCAGTCGGGGTTGGCCGGATTGTCGGGCAGCCCTTCCGCCTTCACGATGTGCCACAGAACGTCGATGCGGAAGCCGTCGACGCCGCGGTCGAGCCAGAAGCGCAGCACATCGGTCATCGCCGCCGCGACCTCAGGATTGCGCCAGTTGAGGTCGGCCTGCTCCTTCAGAAATGTGTGAAGGTAATATTGGCCGGTCGCGGGATCGAACTCCCACGCTGGCCCGCCCATGTCGCTGATCCAGTTATTGGGTGGGCCACCCTCCGGTGCGGGATCGCGCCAGATATACCAGTCGCGCCGCGGGTTTTCGCGGCTGGAGCGGCTTTCGACGAACCAGGGATGCTGGGTCGAGGAATGGTTGGGGACGAAATCGAGCAGCAGCTTCAGCCCGCGCGCATGGACCGCGGCAAGCAGGCGGTCGAAGGCGGCGAGGTCGCCGAACATTGGCTCTACGCCGGTGTAATCGGCGACGTCATAGCCGAAGTCGGCCATTGGCGAGGGAAAGATCGGCGAGAGCCAGATCGCGTCGACGCCGAGCGAGGCGATATGATCGAGATGCGCCTCGATCCCCGCGAGGTCGCCGATGCCGTCGCCATCGCTGTCCGCGAAGGAGCGCGGATAGACCTGATAGATGACGCCGCGCTTCCACCAGGGCGCAGCGGGGGTGCCCTCGCTCATGCGGTTCGTAACGCCCCGGCAATGGATGGGTTCACGCGGGCGATGCCGGCGGCGGCAGCGGGCAACAAAAAAGGCCGGGGTTACCCCCGGCCTTTTTCGTTACGCGAACTGGAAAGCCCGGATCAGGCCGAAGCGACTTCCGCCACGTCGACCTTGATGCCCGCACCCATGGTGCTGGAGATCGCGACCTTGCGGACGTACTTGCCCTTGGCGCCGGCCGGCTTGGCCTTGACCACCGCATCGACCAGCGCGTCGAAGTTCGCGCGCAGGTCCTCGGCCGGGAAGCTCGCCTTGCCGATGCCGGAGTGGATGATACCGGCCTTTTCGACGCGATACTCGACCTGGCCACCCTTGGCCGCCTTCACTGCCTCGGCGACGTTCATCGTCACGGTGCCGAGCTTCGGGTTCGGCATCAGGCCCTTCGGACCCAGGACCTTACCGAGACGGCCGACGATACCCATCATGTCCGGGGTTGCGATGCAGCGATCGAAGTCGATCTTGCCGCCCTGGATGGTTTCCATCAGGTCTTCCGCACCGACGACGTCGGCGCCGGCCTCGCGGGCCTCGTCAGCCTTCGCGCCGCGGGCGAACACGCCGACGCGAACGGTCTTGCCGGTGCCCTTGGGCAGCGTGACGACGCCGCGGACCATCTGGTCAGCGTGACGCGGATCGACGCCGAGGTTCAGCGCGACTTCGATCGTCTCGTCGAACTTGGAGGTCGCACCCGACTTGGCGAGCTGGATCGCCTCGTCAACGCCGTGCAGCTTCTCGCGGTCGATCGTGATCGCCTTCTGCTTCTTCGTGAGCTTCGCCATGTTCTTAGCCCTCCACAACCTGGAGGCCCATCGCGCGAGCGGAGCCTTCGATGATCTTCGTTGCTGCGTCGATGTCGTTCGCGTTCAGGTCCTTCATCTTGACCTGGGCGATTTCCGACAGCTGCGAGCGCTTGATGGTTCCCGCGCTGGTCTTGCCCGGCTCCTTCGAGCCCGACTTCAGGTTCAGCGCCTTCTTGATGAGGAAGGTCGCCGGCGGCGTCTTCGTCTCGAAGCTGAACGAGCGGTCGGCGTAGACGGTGATGACGGTGGGGAGGGGCGAACCCTTTTCCATGTCAGCGGTCTGCGCGTTGAACGCCTTGCAGAACTCCATGATGTTCACGCCGCGCTGACCCAGCGCCGGGCCGATCGGCGGCGACGGGTTTGCAGCGCCGGCAGGCACCTGCAGCTTGATATAGCCTGTGATTTTCTTCGCCATGTCACTCTCTTTAAGTTTAGCGGTCGTCGCGGGCGCGTTGCCGCACCCTCCCGCAAGCGTTCCAGCGATTTACCTGGAAGAGCGCGCGCATAGCGGGGTCGCGCGGGAAAATCCAGTCCCGTGCACGACCCGCGCTGCGCCGCCTGCGTGGCCGGTCAGGTCATCGCCATGAGGCTGGCATTGCCGCCCGCCGCGGTGGTGTTGATCGAGGTGGAAACCTCCTCGACCAGCCATTCGAGGCGATAGTCATTCGCCTGCGTCAGCACGATCGGGCCGTCGAGCGCGGCGAGTCGCTGCTGCAGGCCCTGCACACGCGCCGCGTCGCCCTCGATCAGCGCGCCGGCATAGGGACCATCGTTCGCCCAGTCGCTGGTCCAGCGGACGCGCGCCGCGATCGGCGCAGGCAGATCGGTGCGGAGCGCCGAGTCCACCACCAGATCGTTACCGGTGGCGAGCGCGGCGGCGAGCTGCGCCATCAGCCCGGCGCTGGTTTCCGGCAGCAGCAGGATGCGGCCGCGCGGGTGGAGGGCATAAAGGTTGCGCTCACCCACCGGGCCGTCGAGCTCCGCCTCGAGGCCGAGCGGGGAGGTGGCGGCGATGTCGCGGGCGTGCGCGGCGCCTGCGGTGTCGCCGTGCTGTTCGAGCCAGAGTGCGAGGTCGCGGGTGGCCGCATCCGTGGCGGTCGAGGTGCCCGCGGGCGCCTCGATCGCGCCTCGCACCAGGCGGCCGAGATAAAGCGGTCCGCCCGCCTTGGGCCCGGTGCCCGACAGACCGCGCCCACCAAAGGGCTGAACGCCGACGATCGCGCCGATGACGTTGCGGTTGATGTAGAGATTGCCTGCCTTCACCCGCGCGGTGACATGGGCGATCGTCTCGTCGAGGCGGGTGTGGAGGCCAAAGGTCAGGCCGTAGCCGGTGGCGTTGATGCGATCGATCAGCGCGTCGAGCCCGCTGCGCTTGTAGCGGATGACGTGGAGCACCGGGCCGAACACCTCGCGCTCCAGCTCGGCGATGTCGGGCAGCTCGACGATCGTGGGGGCGACGAAGGTGCCGTTGGCGGTCGCTTCGCCGAGCGGGAGCGAATCTACCTTGTGCCCGCGATCGCGCATCGCCGCGATGTGGCGAGTGATGTTGCCTTGCGCCTCGGCGGTGATGACCGGGCCGATGTCGACCGCCAGCCGGTCGGTGCGGCCGATGCGCAGCTCCTGCAGCGCGCCGCGCAGCATGGTGAGGATACGGTCGGCGACCTCCTCCTGCAGGCACAGGATGCGCAGCGCCGAGCAACGCTGGCCGGCGCTGTCGAAGGCGGAGGCGATGACGTCTGCCACCACCTGTTCGGCGAGCGCGGAGCTGTCGACGATCATGGCGTTCTGGCCGCCCGTCTCGGCGATGAGCGGGATCGGCGCGCCATCGGGCGAGACGCGGGTGGCGAGCTCGCGCTGGATGAGGCGGGCGACTTCGGTCGAGCCGGTGAACATCACTGCGGCAGTCTCCGGCGCGGCAACCAGCGCGGCACCGATCGATCCGTCGCCGGGAACGAGCTGAAGCGCGTCGGTGGGGACGCCGGCCGCGTGGAGGATCGCGACGGCCTGCGCGGCGATCAGCGGGGTTTCCTCGGCCGGCTTCGCCAGCACGGTGTTGCCTGCGACGAGCGCGGCGGAGACCTGCCCGGTGAAGATCGCCAGCGGGAAGTTCCACGGGCTGATGCAGGTGACGGTGCCGAGCGGCTGGTGTGCGGGGCCGAAGCTGCGGCGGGCCTGGTCGGCGTAATAGCGCAGGAAGTCGATCGCCTCGCGCACCTCGCCGATCGCATTGGGGACGGACTTGCCGGCCTCGCGCACGGTCAGGCCGATCAGCTCGGCCATGCGCGCCTGCATCGTGTCGGCGGCGCGATCGAGGATGGCCGCGCGGTCGGCGGGGGAGGTGGCGGCCCATGACTGGGCGGCGGCAGCGGCGGTGCGCGCGGCGGCCCATGCCTGCTCGGGGCTTGCCTCGACGACGGTGCCGACGGTGTCGCGGTGGTCGGCGGGGTTCAGCACGGGGCGGGGCGTGCCCTGACCATCGGCGGGGGCGGCGCGCCAGTTGCCGTACGCGCCGGCCTGCATCGTCTCGCCCAGCGCGGCGAGCGTGCGTTCGTCGGTGAGGTCGAGGCCGTCCGAATTGCAGCGGCGGGGGTAGAGATCGGCCGGGAGCGCGATCGCGGCGTGCTTTTGCCCCGGCGTATCGGTCGCGCGGACGACCGCGACCGGATCGGCGACGAGATCGGCGACCGACACCTCGGGATCGGCGATGCGGTTGACGAACGAGCTGTTCGCGCCGTTTTCCAGCAAGCGGCGGACGAGATAGGCGAGCAACGTCTCGTGCGTGCCGACCGGCGCGTAGATGCGGCAGGGGCGGTTCAGCTTGTCCGCGCCAACCACCTCATCATACAGCGGCTCGCCCATGCCGTGGAGGCATTGGAACTCATAATCGCCGATGGTGAAGTCGGGGCCGGCCATGGCGTGGACGGTGGCCAGCGTCTGCGCATTGTGGGTGGCGAATTGCGGAAACACCACATCGCGGTTCGCCAGCAGGCGGCGGGCGCAGGCGAGGTAGGATACGTCGGTGTGGATCTTGCGCGTGTAGACGGGGAAATCCGCCTGCCCATCGACCTGCGCGCGCTTGATCTCGGCGTCCCAATAGGCGCCCTTGACCAGCCGGACCATGATGCGGCGGTCGGCGCGGCGGGCGAGGTCGACGATCCAGTCGATGACGAACGGGCAGCGCTTGCCATAGGCCTGGATGACGAAGCCGAGGCCGTTCCAGCCGGCGAGAGCGGGATCGAGCGCCAGGCTTTCGAGGAGGTCGAGCGAGAGTTCGAGGCGGTCCGCCTCCTCCGCGTCGATGTTGAAGCCGATGTCATAGCCACGGGCGATCAGCGCGAGGGCGCGGACCTTGGGCAGCAGCTCGGCCACTACGCGGTCGGCCTGCGCGCGGGCGTAGCGGGGGTGGAGGGCGGACAGCTTGATCGAGATTCCGGGGCCGACATAGATGCCGCGGCCAGCGGAGGCCTTGCCGATCGCGTGCACCGCGGTTTCATAGTCGCGATAATAGCGATCGGCGTCGGCGGCGGTGGTCGCGGCCTCGCCCAACATGTCGTAGCTGTAGCCGAAGCCGCGTGCCTCGAGCGGGCGGGCGCGCTTCAGCGCTTCGTCGATCGTCTCGCCAGTGACGAACTGTTCGCCCATCATGCGCATCGCCATGTCGACACCGCGGCGGATCACCGGTTCGCCGGCCCGGGCAATGAGGCGGGTCAGCGCGGCGGCGAGCCCGCGGTCGTTGACGCTGTTGGTGAGCTTGCCCGTCACCACCAGGCCCCAGGTGGCGGCGTTGACGAAGAGGGAGCGGCCGTCGCCGATGTGGCTGCGCCAGTCACCGCCGGCGATCTTGTCGCGGATCAGCGCGTCGCGGGTTTCGTCGTCGGGGATGCGGAGGAGGGCTTCGGCGAGGCACATCAAGGCGACGCCTTCCTGGCTGGACAGGGCATATTCCTGGACGAGGCCCTCGACACCGGTGCCCTTGTGCTTGGCCCGCAGCGCCGTGATCAGCTTCGTCGCTGTCGCCAGCGCTTGCGCCTTCACCGCATCGGGTAGCGTCGCCTCGTCGAGCAGCGGCGCCAGCGCCTCCGGCTCCGGGCGGCGGGTGGCGGCGGTGATCGCGGCGCGAAGCGGCGTCGCGGGGCGGATCGGCGGGGCGAAATCGGCGAACAGCGGTTCCATGGCCGCAGATATAGCGATTCCGCCACAGGCCATCCGACTTTTGATCGCGGCCGTCGCAGGCTATTTAGCCTGGCACCGGAATGTAGGACAGGCCAAATGGACGAGATCGACGCGTTTGACCGGAAAATCATCGCGGTGCTGGAGAAGGACGGGCGGCTTTCCGTCACCGAGCTGGCGAAGCGGGTGGGCCTGTCCAAGACACCGTGCCAGACGCGGCTGAAGCGGCTGACCGACCGCGGCTATATCCGCGGGTTCAAGGCCGTCGTGGACCCGGAAAAGCTGGGCCTTGGCCATGTCGCCTTCACCGAGGTGAAACTGTCCGACACGCGGGAGGCGGCGCTGGCGGAATTCCGCCGCGGCGTGCTGGCCATCCCCCAGGTGGAGGAATGCCACATGATCGCCAGCAGCTTCGACTATCTGCTGAAGATCCGCACCAGCGACATCCGCCAGTATCGCGACGTGCTGGGGGAGCGGATCTCAACGCTGCCGCATGTCGCCAGCACCTCCACCTTCGTGGTGATGGAGACGATCAGGGAAGGAGGGTTCTAGCCGGCCGCGGTGAGCGGGGCGGTGGCGGCAGCAGCGGCATCGCGCTGCGCCGCGGTTGCGGCCTCGCGCTCGTGACGCTGGACGGCGACCCGCTCGGCGCGCTCGGCCATGGTTTCCCACGCACGCGCGGCGCGTTCGCAGCGATCGCGCACATTGGCGAGCGTTGCGCCCTTCGCATTGGCCATTTCGGTCGCGGCGCGGGCCCGGTACATGGTTGCATCATCGGCCATCGGGGGAAGCTCCTTGGTTCGAGGATCCGCGGGCCGGCACCATTGCCGGCCCACGCGGCAACGGGAGGGTTACTCCGCGGCTTCGAGCGAGACCGCGCTGGTCCGCCCGCGGCGATCATTTTCCAGCTCGTAGCTGACCCGCTGGTTCTGGTTCAGCGTAACAAAGCCGGCACGCTCCACCGCGGAAATATGGACGAACGCATCCGCGCCGCCATTGTCGGGAGCAATAAAGCCAAAGCCCTTGTCAGCGTTGAAGAACTTGACGGTGCCAAGATTAGCCATGTGTATTTTCCTTCTTGTTTCGGACGGGGGCCGACGACCGGTACGCCCCGGTGCCGCGGCAGCAGGGAAAGAAGGAAGAAGGTGCCGCAAAGCGCCAAAGACCGTCGATTTGCGAACGTAGCTTTACCTATATAGGCGCATCGGCCGGAAATAGCGAATCGGACGCCTCCGCCCACCGCCGCTGACGCTCCGCCAGCCGCATCGCCGCCCCCGCAAAGAAGCCCTCGCGTCGATCCGCGAGCAGATCGAGCGTCGTATCGTCGAGATATTCGGGAGGGGGGCCGATCGCCGCCTCCTCCGCCGGGGTGAGCGTGCGGCAATAATCGGGATGATCGGGCGTATGCTCCTCATCGCCATCGAAATCGTCGGGCGGGGGAAAGCGGGTGAGCCATTCCTGCTGATCCTCGTCCCACCACAACAGGGTTTCGGGCTCGATCGGGCCGTCGCCATCGCCGTCGAGCAGGTCAGTCTCCCGCGAATGTTGAGGAAGTTGAGGCGCTGGCGCGTTTTCGCCGGCGAGCGGATCGGTGTCTGCGGCGGGATCGGACGGGACGGCGAGGCGGAGCAGGCCGGCGGCCTCGGCGCGGGCCCATTGCTCCGCGGTCCATTCGCCGCGCCGGGCGGGATCGAGATCATCGACCGGCACCTCGCCGGCGGTGGCGATGCCGGTGCGCGCGAGGCGATCGGCGGTGGCGAGCGCATAGATGGGCGCGAGATCGGCGGTGTCGCCCGCCTCGTCACCATCATCGCCGATGAGGCCGCCGCAGCGCCGGGCGAGGAACAGGCCGGCGCGCGCCGGGCCTTCATCGCGGCCGACGAGATCGAGATAGGCGTGGAATTCCTGCGCCACGAGCCGCGCGGCCTTCACATCCGCATCGGGCGCGGCCTCCACCTGGCGATCGAGCCGGGCGAGCAGCGACATGGCGAGGCGATTGTCGTGCCGGTGGCGGGTGACGTGGGTGCCGTCGGCGCGGACATAGGTATCGACCTGGCCTTCAAGGGCGCGGACGAGCAGCGTTTCGGCGATCGCCTCCCGCGCGACGAGCGAGGCGGCGCGCCAGCCGAGCGCGAAGGCGGCGCCCTTGGGCGTGCGGCGGAAGGCATAGGCGGACGCGACCGACAGGCCGACGCGGCGGCACGCGGCCTCCACGCCATGCCCTTCGCCGATCGCCTCGAGGAAGCGGCGCTGGTTGGCGGCGGACCAGCCATCGGCACGGCGCGAGACACGGCCGAACGGCTCCTCCGCATCGGGATCGGGGAGGAAGGTTTCGTCCGGCAGCGCGGGCGGGGCGGGGAGCGCGGCGATGGCGGGCTCCGGCGCGGCGGGCGCGTCGATGATGGCGGCGGCGGGGGAGAGGCTGGCGGGGGCCTTGCGGCGGCTCATCGTGCTTCTCCCGTGCTGAGTGGCTGCCCGGTTGGGGGAGCGGCGGGGCGGGGGTGGCCGGGATCGATGCAGGGCGGTGGCAGGGTGAAGGAGGCGGCGCGTTCCAGCCGGCGGCGATCGTGCGCGATGCTGCGGAACAGCGCGTCGGTGGCGGCGCGGTTGGCGGCGACGTTCGGCGGGGTTTCGGGGCGGGTGCCGATCAGGCGCGCATCAAGCAGCGCTTGCCAGTGGCGGACGGCATCGAGGCTGGTGTCGCTGATGGGCGCGTGGGTGGGAAAGGGAGGGATGGCGGCAGGATGCGGCATCGACTTCGTCCTCGCGGGTGATCGCTGGACGGGGGAGTTATACCGAAAAGGGGGTTGTAGGACAGCGCGCGCGGCGTGCGCCGCGAGGGCGTAGCAAAGCTACGCACGAGCGCACCCGGCGCGGCCACGGCCAAGGGCACCCCGCAAAGTAGTACTTTGCGGGGACCCCGCCAGCGGCGCTCAAGCGCCGACTGACGACGCGGCTTTGCCGCGGCGGGGTGTTCCCGTTCCCTTTGTAGGGGTCATTCCCGCGAAGGCGGGAATCCATAAACGCCAGCGCTCACGATCGCCGGGGTTCGGAGGTTTTGGATCCCCGCCTGCGCGGGGATGACGAGTGAGTGACGCCGAAACGGTGCGGCCACATTGACCGTCAACAATCCGTAGCTACATATTTTCCGATTTGGAGATCAGCTTCGACCCGGAGAAGCGCGCTAGGACGCTGCACGAGCGCGGGCTGGACTTTGCGCAGGCGGAGCAGGTGTTCGCCGGGCCGGCATTTACGCAGGCGGACGAACGGTTCGACTATCGGAGCCGAGGTTCGTCACTTTCGGCCTGCTTGACGGCCGGATGATCGTCATCGTCTGGACCGCCACCAGCGGGGGACGGCGCATTATTTCGATGAGGAAGGCCAATGAACGCGAACAAGCCCGATATCGGCAGCGATTGGGTTGATCCCGACGACGCACCGGAGTGGACGGAGGAAATGTTCGAGACCGCCGAATTCTCGATCGGCGGGAAGGTCGTGCGCCCCGCGACGGGCTATCTTGGCCGGACCGGCGTCGTGCGCGGCCGCCCGCCGCTGCGCGGCGCGGCGAAGCGGCAAGTGACGCTGCGGCTCGATCCCGACGTGATCGAGAAGTTTCGCGAGGGCGGGCCGGGGTGGCAGGCGCGGATGAACGAGGCGCTGCGGAAGGCGGTGGGGTTGGGTTGATTAGAACAATGTTGGTTGAACCGTTGGCTTCATACGGACCACGCCGATGATCATCCATACGTCCGGATAAGCTGAGTGAGTGCCCATCGCGAGGGCCATGCCGCCTGAAGGATACTCCTTCCCGTAACGTTCAGCCATGAGCTCCAGAGTTCGCCGTTCCCCGTATTTTCGCTGCCAATTTATAAAGGTCTGCTCGACCTCCCAGTCATGACATCTGCATTCGTGAGGTCCATCGTTGTCGCGATACTTGTAGTAGAACTCGTAAGGTGCCGGGGGTAGTGGCTTAAGAGGCTTGCTGTTGAACATGTCGGGTTGACTAGCCAGTCGCCTGTAAGCGGACAAGCGATCCGCTATGGCATCATCCGAACGCGCGCGCCAAAAGAACTCTACGTCGCTCGGCTTTATAAGGGCTAGGCTGCGACCTTCTGAGCGCTCTCTTTTAGTACTATCTACAAGCGCCTTCTCTATGAACGCTGTTCTATTTTGAGGCTTCAACTCGCCCAGCAACTCAATCGAATCTTGATCGACATTTCGAGACTCAAATCGTCGATCCTTGTTCGGAGGCACCATCCTGAGTTGGACGCCGACTCTGCTCCATCTTGTAAAGCGCTGATCACCCGACAGCATTCGGAAAGTGATGGGGTAGAGCCTGAACCATTGCCTATTATCGTCCAAAGCTGCCACGCATACAGTCTCACCGTGCTTATCGCCGACCTGCGGCAATGCTTTGGCGATTATGTGAACCTCAGCACGGTGCGATCGCGACTGTTCCATGGCCCTTCGGTGTTCCTCTCTCAGTCGAGCGCCCTACCTTCTGAACGCCTAAATGACGTATCTGAAAGGCATAAAGCTCGGACATTGCGTTCGCTACAATCGTTCGATGGCAATGTCTGCTGTCCCGTTCATAACATAGCAGCACAGATCGAACGCTCTTCGCAACTTCCACCGCCGACTTCAAAGCTTCTTGTCCAGCATCAAGTGTCAAATGTTTTTCATAGATCGCCCGGAATGCATCAAACTGTCCTGCTCGTGCAGCCTCGCGGCCCGGCTTGGGATCGCCGAGCGCCTTGTAATGCACATAGCTTACACCCTGGTCGTGAAGGGCGCTTGCGAGGATATTCTTCGAAAAGCCTGGACGCCTGGACACAGGAACATCCCGAATATCAATTACTTGCTTTACGCCAGCAAGGTCCAGCGTGGCCAAAAAATCAGCGATTGAAGCACCTTCGTAGCCGATCGTAGCGAGCATAGTCATAAGCCGTTCCCCTTGGCGCCCGTTTGGGCGCGCAATGAGTCGAGATTATGCCCGTCGTCAATCAACGACGATCACTCCGCCGCCACAGCCTCCCGCTTCCCCAGCAACGGCGCCAGATACTTGCCCGTAAATGATCGCGGTTCCGCCGCCACCACCTCCGGCGTGCCTTCGGCGACGATCTCGCCGCCCTTGACGCCGCCTTCGGGGCCCAGGTCCAGCACCCAGTCGGCGGTCTTGATGACGTCCAGGTTGTGCTCGATCACCACCACGGTGTTGCCCTGTTCGACGAGGGCGTGGAGCACTTCGAGGAGCTTGCGCACGTCCTCGAAATGCAGGCCCGTGGTCGGCTCGTCGAGGATGTAGAGCGTGTTGCCGGTGGCGCGGCGGGAGAGTTCCTTGGCGAGCTTCACGCGCTGCGCCTCGCCGCCGGACAGCGTCGTCGCCTGCTGGCCGACCTTGATATAGCCGAGGCCCACCTCGACCAGCATCGCCATCCTGTCGCGGATCGGGGGGACGGCCTTGAAGAACTCCGCCGCGTCCTCGACCGTCATGTCGAGCACGTCGGCGATCGAGTGGCCCTTGAACTTCACCTCCAGCGTCTCGCGATTGTAGCGCGCGCCGTGGCACACGTCGCAGGTGACGTACACGTCGGGGAGGAAGTGCATCTCGATCTTGAGCACGCCATCGCCCTGGCACGCCTCGCACCGGCCGCCCTTGACGTTGAACGAGAAGCGGCCGGGCTTGTAGCCGCGCGCCTGCGCCTCCGGCAGGCCGGCGAACCAGTCGCGGATCTGGGTGAAGGCGCCGGTATAGGTCGCCGGGTTCGAGCGCGGGGTGCGGCCGATCGGCGACTGATCGATGTCGATCACCTTGTCGAGATGCTGCAGCCCGGTGACCTTGTCGTGCTTGCCGGCGAGGATGCGCGCGCCGTTCAACTGGCGCGCGGCGGCGGCGTAGAGCGTGTCGATGGTGAAGCTGGACTTGCCCGAGCCGGAGACGCCGGTGATGCAGGTGAAGGTGCCGAGCGGGATCGAGGCGGTGACGCCGGTGAGGTTGTTGGCGGTGGCGTTGTGCACCGTCAGCTTCTTGCCCGAGCCCTTGCGGCGCTTGGCCGGCACGGGGACCTCGCGCGTGCCGTTGAGGTAATCGGCGGTGACGCTGCCCTTCGACTTGAGGAGCTGCTTGAGCGTGCCTTGGGCCACGATCTGCCCGCCGTGGACGCCGGCGCCGGGGCCCATGTCGATCACGTAATCGGCGGTGCGGATCGCATCCTCGTCATGCTCGACGACGAGCACGGTGTTGCCGAGATCGCGCAGGCGGCGCAGCGTGGCGAGCAGCATGTCGTTGTCACGCTGATGCAGGCCGATCGAGGGTTCGTCGAGGACGTAGAGGACGCCGGAGAGGCCGCTGCCGATCTGCGAGGCGAGGCGGATGCGCTGGCTTTCGCCGCCGGAGAGCGTGCCGGACGTGCGATCGAGGTTGAGATAATCGAGGCCGACGTTGTTGAGGAAGCCGAGGCGCTCGACGATTTCCTTCAGGATGCGCTCGGCAATGGCGCGCTGCTGGTCGTTGAGGTGATTGGGGAGGTCGGTGAAGAAGGCGAGCGCGTCGACCACCGAGAGGTGGGTCGCGTGACTGATGTCCTGCATCGCGACCTTTACCGCCAGCGCCTCGGGCTTCAGGCGGGCGCCGTGGCAGACCTCGCACGGCTGGGACGACTGGTACTTGCCGAGCTCCTCCTTCATCCACGCGCTCTCGGTCTGGAGCATGCGGCGATTGAGATTGCCGATGACGCCCTCAAACGGCTTGCTGACGTCGTAGCTCTTCTTGCCGTCGATGAAGGTGAGGGTGACCGCCTTTCCCTTGGTGCCGTGGAGGATGATGTTCCGCACCTCCTCCGGAAGCTCGGCCCAGGGGGTGTCGAGGCTGAAATCATAGGCGCGGGCGAGGGAGCCGAGCACTTGCATGTAATAGGGTGAGGGCGGGTTGGACTTCGCCCAGGGGACGACGGCGCCCTTCTTGATGGTGAGCGCGTGGTTGGGGACGACGAGATCCTCGTCGAAGATCAGCTTTTCGCCGAGGCCGTCACAGGCCGGGCAGGCGCCCTGGGGGGCGTTGAAGGAGAAGAGGCGCGGCTCGATCTCGGCGATGGTGAAGCCGCTGACCGGGCAGGCGAACTTTTCGGAGAAGACGATGCGGTTGGCGGGGATGCCGGCGTTCTTCATCGCGCCGCCCGACGCGGCCTCATCCTCGCGCCCCGGGACGACGCCGTCGGCGAGATCGACGTACGCGAGGCCGTCGGCGAGCTTCAGCGCGGTTTCGAAACTGTCCGCGAGGCGCGTCGCGATGTCCGCGTTCACCGCGAGGCGATCGACCACGACCTCGATGTCATGCTTGTACTTCTTGTCGAGCGCGGGCGCGTCCTCGATCTCGTGGATCTCGCCGTCGATCCGTACGCGGGTGAAGCCGGCCTTCTGCCACTCGGCCATTTCCTTGCGATACTCACCCTTGCGGCCACGCACGACGGGGGCGAGGAGGTAGAGCCGCGTGCCTTCGGGCAGCGCCATGACGCGGTCGACCATCTGGCTGACCGTCTGCGCCGCGATCGGCTCCCCGGTGACGGGGCTGTAGGGCACGCCGACGCGCGCCCAGAGGAGGCGCATGTAATCGTATATCTCGGTCACGGTCGCGACCGTGGAGCGCGGGTTGCGGCTGGTCGTCTTCTGCTCGATCGAGATGGCCGGCGAGAGCCCCTCGATATGATCGACGTCCGGCTTCTGCATCAGTTCGAGGAACTGGCGGGCGTAGGCGGAGAGCGACTCGACGTAGCGGCGCTGACCCTCGGCATAGATGGTGTCGAACGCGAGACTCGACTTGCCCGAGCCGGAGAGGCCGGTGATCACCGTCAGCGTATCCCGGGGGATATCGACGCTTACGTCCTTGAGATTGTGCTCGCGCGCGCCGCGGACGGAGATGTGAGTCAGCATGCGTTTAGTTCTACTTCCGTTCCGGTCGGGAGGATAGACCGGAGATGTAGGAAGCGGGCAGCGGGGTTGCGAGTGGAGCGATGCAGGCGAGTTAGAACGTTGCCGTGCGGCATGGTGAACCGGCCGTACTACAGCGCCAATCTGAACGTGCTGCGCGAGCATGTGTGCGACGAAAGCGCGACTCCTCAGGTCCGATCAATCCCACCGGCACGCGGCAAGTGCGCCGCGACTCGAAGAGGACTCTACCTAAGACGGAACGGTGCGTGGGTTCGAAGATCTAACAAGAAGCATCCGTTCTGGAGATTCCTCTTCAAACATGGATCATCATCGGATCGGTTGATCGGAACAACTGTTCGGGCCGATATCACGCCTCCCGTCGACGTTCGTGCCGTGGGTTCCCACTCCGTCCAAGGTAATAAGGGCGCTGTTCAGAGCAACACTTGTGTCGGTTAGGCCGAGCCGATCTGACATCGCAAGTGCCTGTCGAACTCGCTTGATCAATTCTTCATTATCGCTTGAATGTGCCATAGCTATCGTTTCGAAATAGGGTTAACGGCGAGATAATAAGTCGCGTACAACCGACTACTGGGGAGTAGTGAGATGACTAGCCGCTTTGATTCCGATTGGGAATGCCAACAATCGGCGCGCTTCTCGGCGCCGCTTTCAGACTATGGGCTCGGCCATGACCATGTAGCAGCTGCCCGGGCGATCTACAGTGCACGGCGCCAGCGTGATTTTCATTTCCGGAACAGTGATCTGTTCGCTGATCCAGCTTGGGATATGATGCTCGCGCTCTTGATTGATTGCGCCGATGGGCGGGCTACATCGATCAGCTCCGCTTGCATTGCCTCCTATGTACCCGCCACAACTGCGTTGCGCTGGATTGACAAGATGGTGACCATTGGGCTTCTGAGCAGGGAGGCAGATCCGTTTGATCGGCGGCGTTCCCACCTAAACCTGACCCGCGAAGCCTGCGAAAAGTTGGCGCTGGCTCTTTCCACAAAGCCCCGCTTGGGCGGATCGCGCCGTGTCAGCTAGTGGATCCAACTGCCGTTCGGCGGCAAGAACGCGGGCCCCGACCGTGGGAACAACGGTATCGCCGCTTCAAGCCTGATGGGAAGGAGGCAGAGAAGGCGATCGTTTCCGTCAAGGGCGCGACAATGTCGGCGTGCCGGTGATCCGCGACCTTCATTCGGCGATGGCGCGCGAAAAGACGCCGATCGGCGTGTTCATCACCAAGGCGCTGCCGACCAAGGTGATGGAGCGCGGGGCGGCGGCGGTGGGGTGTTCCACTCTGCGCTGACCGGCAAGAGCTATCCCTGGTTGCAGATTCTGACGCTGGCGGAATTGTTCGCGGGGAAGCGGCCGGACATTCCCTATGTCGATCCGAGTGCCGCGTTCAAACGCGCCGCGCGCGAAACCACAGAAGTGCAGGCGCGATTGTTGTAACGGCGGGCGACACGGGCGCAATCGACGTCGGCTGAGTAGCGTCGGCGGCTTGCGGCGTCACAGCGATTGCGTCGAAGTCGCGCAAAAGTCGTCCAAATCAGGGACACACCGCGGCGAAGCGACGTTAAGGGCGCGGAGGCTGAGGATGGCGCGATACCGGATCGAGCTGCGCACGCCCGCTGGCGTACAGGCGACGCGGAACGTGGAGAAGGATGATCTGGCGGCGCTGCGCCATGAGGCGGCGCTGTTTGCCAGTGACATGCTGCGCGCACGGGCTTCGCAGGTCTGGGACGATGGTGACTGGAGCATCGAGGCGAGCGACGCCACCGGGCTGATCCTGTTCGTGCTGCATCTGTTCGTGACCAATGCGGCGGCGCTGACGGAGCCGCGGCGGTAAGCGTGCCTGCGCGCGAGCGGTGAGCCGCGGCGCCTTTCTCGGTTGCTGGTGAGGATGCGGGATCCCGGCTCAGGGCCGGGGTGAGGGTGGTCTTTGTCGCGGTGCTGGGTGCAGTGCCGGGGTGAGCGCAGGATGTGGCCGCCTGACCGAGAGCAATGGCGGTGCGTCCCCTTCAACGACAGGCTTGTCGCGCAGGTGGTTAAGAAGCGGGACCCCGGCTCAAGGCCGGGGTGACGGGGCGTTCTGGGGTAGCGGAGTGGCCGTGCCCGGGTGACCGGGCCGACGGGGGCTTTTTGGGGTGCCGGGGGTGGGTGTTCGGGGGGCGGCGGCGCGGTGCGGCGGCGGGGCCTAGACGAGGCCGAGTTCGGCGAGCTTGCCGAGCAGGGCGGGGGGCAGGGTGGCCATGCCGCTGCCGTCGCCGCCGAGATCGACGGGCGCGTCGGCATGTTCGAGATAGCGCCAGCCCTGGTGGGCGCGCTTCGGGCGGGCGGCGACGAGGCGGAGCGCGGGATCGATGTGGATCGCGACGCGGCCGCCCTCTGCCTCGCCGAAGCCGAGGATGGGGGAGCGGGCGACGAGCTGGTGCTTGATGATCCAGAACAGCGAGCCTCGGCCGGCGATCTCCTCATGCCGCTTGGGCAGATAGCGCGTCGTCAGGAACAGCGGGCCTTCCTCGCCACGCTGGCGCAGGCGGTCGGCGAGATGCTCCACCGCGCTGTGGCCGAAGGCAACCTTGGTGATGTGGAGCGGTGGGCGTTCTGAATCCATCGGGGCTGGCATGTGGGGTGGGTGGGGGCGGGTTGCCAATGGCGTTTGCGTGGCGAGCGGGGCTATCCCTCGACTGCGCTCGGGACGAACGGGCTGAGGGCGCCCCTCGTTGCTGGAGACGAGCGTTGGCGATCGCTTTGGCTCGGGACGAACGGGGGCGGTCATCCCGTTACCTCGTGTGGCAAGCCCGGGTGGCGACCGCGCGTGGGTTAGCCGACGAGGCCGGAGGCGGTGGCCAGGCCGAGGAAGGCGAGGAAGCCGATCGAATCCGTCGTCATGGTGACGAAGACGGAGGAGGCGACCGCGGGGTCCGCGCGCAGCCGCTCAAGGACGACGGGGACGAGCACGCCGGCAAGCCCGGCGACGAGGATGTTGGTCATCATAGCCGCGGCGATGACGCCGCCGAGCAGGGGATTGGCGAAGATCAGCGCGACGCCGGTGCCGATCACCACCGCGATCGTCGCACCGTTGAGCAGGGCGACGCGGATCTCGCGGCCGATCGCGCGCGCGGTGTTGGATTGCGTCAGCTGGTTGGTGGCCATCGCGCGCACCGTGACGGCGAGCGTCTGCGTGCCGGCATTGCCGCCGACGCCGGCGACGATCGGCATCAGCGTGGCGAGCGCGACCATGCGTTCGATCGTGCCTTCGAACCGCGAGATGATGAACGAGGCGACGAGCGCGGTGAAGAGATTGGCGATGAGCCAGCGGACGCGCGCCTTGTAGCTGTCCAGCACCGGCTCGTTGATGTCGCCTTCGCCAGCGCCGGAGAGCAGCAGGGCGTCCTCGCCGGCCTCTTCCTGGATGATGTGCACGATATCGTCGACGGTGATCATGCCGACGAGGCGGCCCGAGCCGTCGACCACCGCGGCGGAGATGAGCGCGTATTTCTGGAAGCGGAGCGCGACCTCTTCCTGATCCATGTCGACCGGGATCAGCGTCTGTTCGCGCGCCATCACGTCGGAGATGGCGATCGCGCGCGGAGTGCGCAGGATCCACGACAGCGCGCAGGTGCCGACCGGCTTGTGCTGCGGATCGACGACGAAGATTTCCCAGAAGTCGGTGGTGAGTTCCTCGTCACCGCGCAGGAAATCGAGCGTGTCGCCGACCGTCCAATGTTCCGGCACCGCGATCAGCTCGCGCTGCATCAGGCGGCCGGCGGATTCCTCCGGGTAGCTCAGCGCCTCCTCGATCGCGGCGCGATCGTCGGGCTCCATCGCGCGGAGCACCTCGCGCTGCTCCTCCACGTCGAGATCCTCGATGATCGCGACCGCGTCATCGGTATCGAGCTCGGAAGCGAGATCCGCGACCTGGCGCGCATCGAGCGCGTCGATCAGCTGTTCGCGGACGTGATCGTTCATCTCGGCGAACACGTCGCCGTCGAGCAGATCGGCCACCGCGGCAGCGAGCGCGGCGCGTCGATCCTCCGGCGTCAGCTCGAACAGGTCGGCGATGTCGGCGGGGTGGAGCGGCTCGACGAGGCGCTGCGCCTCCTCGGTATCGCCGCGATCGACCGCATCGAGCACCGCGTCGACATAATCAGGCTTCAGCCGATCGTCCGCGTCGAGCTGGTTCTCGTCCTCGCCCGGACGCTCGGCACTACGGAGTTCGGTTTCGCTCATCGCTGGCCTCCTCCGGCGGGTTGATCTGCGGGCGCTCCTAGCCGCCGCGACGGCGCCTGCCAACCGGGGGAGATTTGCGTTCGAAGAGAGCCAAGTATAGGGCGCCGGCTTTCCGGTTATCCCGAAGGAGGCTTTCCATGGCCGATACGTACAACACCCTGACGCTGACGCTGGACGGCGGCGACGTGACGATCAAGCTGCGCCCGGACCTGGCGCCCGAGCATGTGAAGCGCATCGGCGAGCTGGCCAACGAGGGCTTTTACGACGGCGTCGTGTTCCACCGCGTGATCCCGGGCTTCATGGCGCAGGGCGGTGATCCGACGGGCACTGGCATGCACGGTTCGGACAAGCCGAACCTTAAGCAGGAGTTCTCCAAGGAGCCGCACGTGCGCGGCGTCTGCTCCATGGCGCGGACCAATGATCCGAACAGCGCCAATTCGCAGTTCTTCATCTGCTTCGACGACGCGCGCTTCCTCGACGGCCAGTATACCGTGTGGGGCGAAGTGACGAACGGCATGGAGCTGATTGACGCGCTGCCCAAGGGCGAGCCGCCGCGCGAGCCGGGCAAGATCGTGAAGGCACGCGCCGAGTAAGCACCGGCCGATCGTCGAGGGATGAAGGGGGCTCGGGTGACTGGCCCCCTTTTTCTTTGCGCCGAGCCGGGCGATGGGGCGGGCGTTCAGCTCGGGTCGGAAGCGAGCGTGTCGATCAGCCAGTCGCGGAAGATGCGCACCTGCTTCAGCTGGAGCGCGCGCGGGCGGCAGACGAACCAGTAGCTGTAGGGGCTGACGACCTCGATATCGAAGAGCCGCACGAGGCGCGGATCCGCGGCGTCGGCGAAATGGCTTTCGTGCATGAAGGCAACGCCGAGGCCCTGTGCCGCGGCCTCCAGCATCAGCGCGCCCGAATCGAAATGATCGACCGCCATCGGCTCGATGTCGTTGAGCCCGGCGGCGGTGCGCCAGGCGACGAACGTATCCGGCATGTCGCGGTGGACGAGCGCGGTGAGCGCGGCGAGCTGCTGCGGGCGGACGACGGGGTCGGGGCGCTCGATCAGCGAGCGGCTGCCGATGACATAGACCATGTTGCGATCGAGCCGGCGGGCGTAGAGCGCGGGATCGATGTCGCGCGCGAGGGCGATGACCGCGTCGAGCCCGTCACCCAGCCGGGCGATGCCGTGGCCGGCGGTGTCGATATCGAGGTGAAGCTCCGGATGCGCGGCGCGCAATTCGGGCAGGCGCGGGAACAGCCGCTGCGAGGCGAAGAGCGGGAGCACGCCGAGGCGCAGGCGGACGACCTCGACCGCGCTGGTCATGGATTCGACCGCATCCGACAGCTGATCGAGCACCGGCGCGATCTGCGCCAGCAGCCGCTCGCCTTCCGCATTGGGGACCATCGCCTGGTGGCGGCGATCGAACAGCGGGCGGCCGAGGAAGCGCTCGAGCGTCTGCACGCGGCGGCTGAGCGCGGGGGCGGAGAGCGCGAGTTCCTCCGCCGCGAGCTTCACCGATCCCAGGCGCGCGACGGCGACGAACGCCTCGATCGCGGTGAGGGGAGGGAGCCGGCGCATCGTCAATCCAGTCGCTTATGGTGCGGTGCATCATGCGGGAATGCCGGACACGCGGCAAGCCGAATTGCACAAAATGCACGCGGCGGTGTTTTCTTCGCACTTGCACAATAAGCGGGTTCGACGCACATAGGGCGGGCCTTTCAGGCATCCTCTCCTAAAAACTTCCATGGGCTGGCCTTCGGGCCGGCCCTTTTTTTGTGCCTTTGCCGGGGCATGGGACATTCGTGCGTCGTGCACGAAAAAGGCCGCCGGGCCGGCTACTCCAAAAGCGTTCGTGCGTATCTATCTTAGCGGACACGGATACCGAAGGAGAAGCGGCTTGGCCGACAGCGACACACAAGCCACCAAATTGCAGGTTGCCAACGCCCGCCCGGAAGACAGCGGGCGCGGTATCGCGCATTTGCCGCGGGCGTTCATGGCGTCGCTTGGCCTCACCGAAGGCGACGTGATCGAGATCATCGGCAAGAAGACCACGCCGGCGCGCGCGGTCGGCCCCTATTCCGAGGACGAGGGACTGGCGATCGTCCGCATCGACGGCCTGCAGCGCGCCAATGCCGGCGTCGGCTCGGGCGATTTCGTCGAGGTGCGCAAGGCCGAGTCGAGCCCGGCGACGCGCGTGGTGTTCGCGCCGGCGGCGCAGAACCTGCGGCTGCAAGGGTCGACCGTGGCGCTGAAACGCACCTTCATCGGCCGGCCGCTGGCGCAGGGCGATGTGGTGGCGACTGCCGGGCACCAGCGCGTGGCGAACATGCCGCCGGGGATGCAGCAGTTCGTCAACGCCCCGGCCTATGCGTTGCAGGAGATCCGGCTGGTCGTCGTGTCCGCGGCGCCCAAGGGCATCGTCCACATCGACGAGAATACCGAGGTCGAGCTGCGGCCCGAGTATGAGGAGCCGAACGAGGCGCGCCGCGCCGACGTCACCTACGACGATATCGGCGGCATGGCGGCGACGATCGACCAGCTGCGCGAGATGGTCGAGCTGCCGCTGCGCTACCCCGAGCTGTTCCAGCGGCTGGGCGTCGACCCGCCCAAGGGCGTGCTGCTTCATGGCCCGCCCGGCACCGGCAAGACGCGGCTGGCGCGGGCGGTTGCCAATGAAAGCGACGCGCAGTTCTTCCTGATCAACGGCCCCGAGATCATGGGCTCCGCCTATGGCGAGAGCGAGGGCCGGCTGCGGCAGGTGTTCGAGGAAGCGGCCAAGAGCGCGCCCTCGATCGTGTTCATCGACGAGATCGATTCGATCGCGCCCAAGCGCGGGCAGGTATCGGGCGAGGCGGAGAAGCGCGTCGTCGCGCAGCTGCTGACGCTGATGGACGGGCTGGAGGCGCGCGCGAACCTGGTGGTGATCGCGGCCACCAACCGGCCCGAGGCGCTGGACGAGGCGCTGCGGCGGCCGGGGCGGTTCGACCGCGAGATCGTGGTCGGCGTGCCTGACGAGCGCGGGCGACGCGAGATCCTGGGCATCCACACTCGCGGCATGCCGCTGGGCGACAAGGTGGACCTGGGCGAGCTGGCGCGCACCACCTTCGGCTTCGTCGGCGCGGACCTTGCCGCGCTGACCCGCGAGGCGGCGATCGAGGCGGTGCGGCGGATCATGCCGCGGCTGAACCTGGAGGAGCGGACCATTCCGCCCGAGGTGCTCGACACGCTGGCGGTGACTCGCGAGGACTTCATGGAAGCGTTGAAGCGCGTCCAGCCGAGCGCGATGCGCGAAGTGATGGTGCAGGCGCCGACCGTCCGCTGGGACGATGTCGGCGGGCTGGACGATGCGCAGATGCGCCTGAAGGAAGGCGTCGAGCTGCCGTTGAAGGATCCCGATGCGTTCCGGCGCCTCGGCATCCGGCCGGCCAAGGGCTTCCTGCTCTACGGGCCGCCGGGCACCGGCAAGACGCTGCTGGCGAAGGCGGTGGCGCGCGAGGCGGAGGCGAATTTCATCGCCACCAAATCGAGCGACCTCTTGAGCAAATGGTATGGCGAGAGCGAGCAGCAGATCGCCCGGCTGTTCCAGCGCGCGCGGCAAGTGGCGCCGACGGTGATCTTCATCGACGAGCTCGACAGCCTGGTGCCGGCGCGCGGCGGTGGCCTCGGCGAGCCGCAGGTGACCGAGCGGGTGGTGAACACCATCCTTGCCGAGATGGACGGGCTGGAGGAATTGCAGTCCGTGGTGGTGATCGGCGCGACCAACCGGCCCAACCTGGTCGATCCCGCGCTGCTGCGGCCGGGGCGGTTCGACGAGCTGATCTATGTCGGCGTGCCGGACGAGGCCGGGCGGCGGCGCATCCTGGGCATCCAGACCGCCAAGATGCCGCTGGCGCATGACGTGGACCTCGACGTGGTGGCGCGGCGGACGGAGCGGTTCACCGGCGCCGACCTTGGCGACGTGGTGCGTCGCGCGGGCCTGATCGCGCTGCGGCGGTCGCTGGGTGCGCGCGAAGTGTACATGGGTGACTTCGAGGCGGCGCTGGAGGAATCCCGCGCGAGCGTGACCGAAGAAATGGAGCGCGATTACCAGCAGATCGCATCCAAGCTGAAGCAGGACGCGGCCTCGATCCAGCCGATCGGCTTCATCTCCCCGGGGCAGCTGACCCCGCGCGGCGAACGCCGCGACTGACCCATGGCGCGGCGCCCCGGTGCATGCCGGGGCGCCCGTCCATGGCGCATCAGGTGGCGGCTTCTTGGAGCTTCACCACCTCCAGCGGCCGGGCAAGCAGCTGCATCAGCTGATCCATCGCCCCGCTGCCCTGTCGCCAGGCGACATATTTCTCGTAATCCTCGATCGACGCCCAGCGTGCCAGCAGCAGCGCGCGATCGGGCTGATCATCCACCGTGTAGAGCGCGACTGACTCGCAGCCAGGGAAGGCGCGGGTCTCCTTCAGCCTGGGTGCCAGATAGGTGACGACCTTCCAGCCGTGACCCGGCTTGGCGGTAATCTTGAGCATCAGCGAGACCGCCATCGGGCGTTTTCCTTTCGCGAGATGAGGGGGCGATCGCGATGGCTGAGGTTCGTGACGGACGGGCTGCGCGACGACTGCTCCTAGCTACCTTCGCAATGCAGTTGCGGCCCGCGCGGCTGTTTTTCGAAGCCAGGTGCGGGGCGGTTTCCGAGAAAAGAGCGTGTTCTCTGTCGCTTGGGGCCAGTTCCGCGGATCAAGATAGGATCTCCATCAATGATGATCCTATAAAGCCTATCGACCTAGTAGGTGATCGTTCGTAACCAGCCCCTCCACGCGGCCCGAGCGGCGACAAGCAGCCGGCGCCGCACGCAAGATGGTGGGGGATTGAATGGTGTTCGCACGTCGCTTCGTGTTCCTGGTGTCCGCATCCTTGCTGCCGGCGACGGCGATGGCGCAGACCGCGCCCGATACGAGCGGCGTGGCGGCCCCCGTGGACCCGGCCTCTGCAGGAGCAGCCTCGGCAGACACGGTCTCCGCCGACGCGGCGCAGGCAGGCACTGGGGTGGCGACAGGCGCAGGCGCGACGGTGGTGGAGGGTGACAGCGGGCCGGACATCACGGTCACCGGATCGCGGGTGATCCGCAACGGCTATGATGCGCCGACACCGCTGACGGTGGTGAGCACGCAGGAACTGGAGGCGGCGGCCCCGGCGAACCTTGCCGATTATGTGAACCAGCTGCCTTCGGTGGCGGGAAGCATCACGCCGGCGAACAGCAACCGATCACTGGCGAGCGGGGCGGCGGGGCTGAACACCGTCAACCTGCGCGGGCTGGGAAGCAACCGCACGCTGGTGCTGGTCGACGGGCGGCGATCGGTGGCCTCCACGACGGACGGGACGGTGGACATCAACACCGTTCCGCAGGGGCTGGTGAAGAGCATCGAGATCGTCACCGGCGGCGCTTCGGCCGTTTATGGTTCCGACGCGGTGGCGGGGGTGGTGAATTACATCCTCGACAAGGATTATACCGGCATCAAGGGCGACCTGAGCTACGGCCAGACCACCTATGGCGACGACGACAGCTATCGCGCGACGCTGACGGCGGGGGCGCCGTTCGCCGGCGGGCGCGGCCATGTGCTGCTGAACGGGACCTTCATCCAGCGCGAGGGCGTGAACGGTGCCCCGCGCGGCTGGGCGGCGAAGGGCATGTATATGACGCAGAACCCGGCGTACGTGCCGGGGAACGGCCAGCCGCAATATATGCCGTCCACCAGCGCCGGGCTGAACAGCGTGACGGGCGGCGGGATCGTGGTGAGCGGGCCGGCGCGCGGCGTCTATTTCGGGCAGGGCGGGACGATCAACCGCTATGACTATGGCCCCGGTTACAATCGCGCCGGGAATGGCGAGTGGACGATCGGCGGCGACTGGCGCGAGAACCAGCATGTCGACGGCACCTCGCTTCAGCCGGGCGAGCGGATCCGCGGGCTTTACGGCCGGCTGAGCTACGAGATCACCGACGGGATCGAGCTGTTCGGCGAGGCGGCGTATAATTACACGCGCGGCCTGAACTGGGGCGGGCGGCAGACCGACCGCGGCAACATCGCGATCCGCGGCGACAATGCCTTCATCCCGGCCGCGCTGCTGGCGCAATATCCGAGCATCGCCACCACCGGCCTGACGCTGGGATCGTTCAACGCCGATTATCCGACGCGCCAGAGCGACAATCGCCGCGAGGTGCAGCGCTATCTGATCGGGGCCGAGGGCAAGTTCGACCTGATCGGGACGCGGTGGAGCTGGGACGGTTATTACCAGCGCGGGGTGACGGAGAACCACATCTCGCTGGTGTCGCCCAATCGCACCAAGCTTGGCTATGCGCGCGATGCGGTGTGGGATGCGGCGCGCGCCACGATCGTGTGCCGCGTGACGCGGGACGGGAGCAGCGACCCGCTGGCGCAAGGATGCGTGCCGTACAACAGCTTCGGCATCGGGGTGAATTCACCCGCCGCGGTCGGCTACATCATGGGCAATCCCTGGACGAAGACCCGCTTCCAGCAGGATGTCGCGGCGCTGAACCTCAGCACCGATATCGCCAATCCGTGGATCAAGCCGATCGGCCTTGCCTTCGGCATCGAGCATCGCCGCGAGGAGACGTCCGCCTATACACCGCCATTTGCGCAGAGCGGCTGGTACAGCGGGAACTTCCCGGACAATTCGCAGGTGGCGGGCGCCTATGACGTGACCGAAGGCTATATCGAGACGCTGATCTCGCTGCCGTTCAACATCGGGTTCAACGGCGCAGCGCGGCTGACCAGCTACAGCCAGGCGGGCGAGGTGGTGACGTGGAAGGCGGGGCTGACGTGGAGCCCGGTGAGCGACCTGCAGCTGCGCGCGGTGCGATCGCGCGACATCCGCGCGCCCAACCTGTCCGAGCTGTTCCAATCCGGCGGGGGGAACACGAACTCGCTGCTGAACCCGTGGACGCAGGCGAGCGCGCGCTATCGCGGGGTGCCGCAGGGCAACCTCAACCTCCGGCCGGAGAAGGCGGATACCTGGGACGTGGGGCTGATCTATCGCCCGTCGTTCGTGCCGGGGCTGGGCCTGTCGGTCGATTATTACGACATCAAGATCAATGGATCGATCGGCGCGCTGAGCGCGCAGCAGATCGTCGACCGCTGCTTCGAGGGGAACGAGGCGCTGTGCCAGCAGATCGCGCTGGCGACGACCGACAATGTCGCCGCGCCGCGCTATGCCTATGGCGACGGGTGGGACCGGACGACGGGGCCGAACGTGATCCCGAACCTTGGCGACATCTGGGTCTATACCACCAACTTCAATTACGTCGTCGAGCGTACCCGCGGGCTGGACGTGGAGGCGAGCTATCGCACTGCGCTCGACCGCATCTCGGCCGGGCTGCCGGGGACGATCTTCCTGCGCGCGCTGGGCACCCGCTTCATCGAGCGCTGGTCCGACAATGGCACGCAGCCGCCGGTGAACAGCGTTGGGCAGAACAGCGGCGCGCTGCCGAAGTGGAAATATCGCGTGACGGCGAACTATTCGCTCGACGATCTGACGGTGCAGCTCACCGGGCGCGGATTTAGTGCGGGGGTGTACAACAACACCTACATCGAGTGCACGAGCGGCTGCCCGGCCTCGACCGCGCTGAACCGCACGATCTCGAACAACCGGCTGCCGGGCGCCTTCTATGTCGATGCCTATCTGGCGAAGAAGGTGACGCTGGGCGGCGCGCGCGGCGAGCTTTATTTCCAGACCAACAACCTGTTCAACCGCGATCCGGCGCTGGTGGGGAGCGGGCCGTCCGACACGTCAAGCCCCGATCCGGGGACGAACCGGTCGCTGTACGATTTCCTCGGCCGCACGTTTCGTGTCGGCCTGCGGTTCGAGATCGGGAGCTGATACGAAACGTCCCGCCGGCGAGGGGCCGGCGGGACGCATTTTCTTGCCGCGAGGGTCCGCGTCAGACGCGCATCGGCATCAGGACGTAGAGCGCGGGCGCCTTGTCGTTCTCGCGGATCAGCGTCGGCGCGGCGGCGTCCGCGAGGTGGACCTCCACCACGTCACCGTCGATCTGGCCGAGGATGTCCATGAGGTAGCGGCTGTTGAAGCCGATCTCGAACGGGGCCGCGACATATTCGCCGGGCACTTCTTCGGCCGCCGTGCCGTTTTCCGGGCTGGTCACCGAAAGCGTGATCTTGTCGCGATCGAGCGCCATCTTCACCGCGCGGGTCTTTTCGGTGGCGATGGTCGAGACACGGTCGACGCCCTCCATGAAGGCGGAAGGATCGAGCTTCAGGATCTTGTCGTTCGCGGTCGGGATGACGCGGCTGTAATCGGGGAAGGTGCCGTCGATCAGCTTCGAGGTGAGGATCGCCTTGCCGAGATCGAAGCGGATCTTGGTGCCGCTCAGCGACACGCCGACCGAGCCGTCGACCTCGTCGAGGAGCTTGCGCAGCTCCGCCACGCACTTACGCGGCACGATGACGTCGGGCATGTTCTCCGCGCCTTCGGGGCGCGGCAGCGTCACGCGCGCTAGCCGGTGGCCATCGGTCGCCGCGGCCTTCAGCACCGGCTGCGATCCGCCCTCGTCCGATACGTGCAGGAAGATGCCGTTCAGATAATACCGCGTTTCCTCGGTCGAGATCGCGAAGCGCGTCTTGTCGATGATCTGCTTCAGCGCCTCGGCCGGCATCTCGAACTGCGTCGGCAGCTCGCCCTCGGCGATAACCGGGAAATCGTCGCGCGGCAACGTGCCGAGCGAGAAGCGCGCGCGGCCGGCGACGATCGTCATGCGGCCGTCCGCGGCGGTGAGCGAGACCTGCGCGCCCTCGGGCAGCTTACGCGCGATGTCGAACAGCGTGTGCGCCGACACGGTGGTGGCGCCCGGCTGGTCGACCGCGGCGGCGACATTCTCGTTGATCTGCAGATCGAGATCGGTCGCCATCAGCTTCAGCGAGCCTTCGGCCGTCGCCTCGATCAGCACGTTCGACAGAATCGGGATGGTGTTGCGCCGCTCCACCACCGACTGGACATGGCTCAGCCCCTTGAGGAGCGTCGCGCGTTCGATCGTCGCCTTCATGATTCAGATCCCCCGGCCCGCCGGATTCGACCAGGGGCAACTCCCGGGTTTCCTAGACAAAGAGAAAGGGCCGGAGCAAGCGCCCCGGCCCTTGTTTTCGGTGGATAGTTCGCATCTTCGTCCAGACAGGTGCGGCGAGGCCGCACCCGCAGGAGTTCAGAAGCGGAAGCCCAGGCCAACCGCCACCTGGTGACGATCGGTATCCACGCCGAACGTGCCGGTGCTGGCGCCGTTCGGATATTCGAGGCGGGCATCGCCATAGTTGGAGTAGCGATACTCGAGCTTCGCATAGGTGTTCGGGCTGAGCGACTGCTCGACACCGGCACCGAGGCGGTAGCCGTCGAGGTTGAAGTTCGCACCGGTCGTGGTGGTCGCGTCAGCGCGCGTCAGATCGAGACGGGCGTTGGTGTAACCGACCTTACCGTAGATCAGCGTCTGCGGCGCGGCCATGACACCGATGCGGGCGCCGACGTACAGATCGCGGCCAGCCTTCACGCGGCCATAGCCGAAGTCGTTCGGGTTGCGCGGATCGTTGCGGACCTTGCCGGTCGAGCCGGTGATTTCGCCTTCGACGCCGACGACGAGGTTGTTGAAGGCCACGTCATAGCCGATTTCGCCGCCGTACAGGAAACCGTCGGCACCCTGATCGCCACGGATCTGCGAATCCTGCGTGTCGCCGGGGCGCAGCGCGTCGTACCCGAGGATGACGCCAGCGCGCGGGCCAGTGAACGGCCCCGCATCCTGCGCGGCAGCAGGAACGGCAACTGCGGCGGTGGTGGCGGCGAGCGTCGCCAGGATGAGCTTACGCATAAGAGACTCCATTTTCACGTTGGTCGCCGAAACTCGCCGGCGACAGCGCTCAAATGGGGGGAAAGCGCAGGCGTTGCATGAACCTCAGATAAACAGCAATTTTCGTGGCTTTTTGGCAACAGGGACTTGAAGAGGAAGCTGACTCTCTTACGCGCGAGCGCACCTGCGTGCTGCTTATACAGGAGGGGCTCGGAACTTTTCTTGGCGAGCATCGGCTTCGCTTATCGAAACGCTGTGTTGCGATTGTAGCCCATGTGCGGCGACCGCCTTGCCCCGGCGGCGGTAGCGCATGGGCTACACGCGTCCCTTGATCAGAAGCGGACGCCCACACCGGCCATCAGCTGGTGACGATCGGCATCGATATCGAGGCCCTTCTGATCGCCGTAATGCGAGTAGCGGTACTCGCCCTTCACGTAGAAGCGCGGGTTGATCGCGACCTCGACGCCGGCGCCGGCGCGGAAGCCATCGAGATTGGTCGAATCCTTCAGCGTCGTCGGCCCGGTGGTGATGCGCGTCGTGACGCGGGCATTGGTGTAGCCGGCCTTGGCGTAGATCATCGCGCGCGGCGAGAGGACGTACCCGACCCGCGCACCGAGATAGAGGTCGCGGCCGAGATCGCTGCGGAAGCCGACATCGCGCTGGCGCACCGTGGAATCGGTGATCTCGCCTTCGAGGCCGAGCCGCACCTGGCCGAGCGCGGCATCATAGCCGCCGGCGGCGCCGTAGGTGAAACCGCCCTTGCCATCACCGTCGCCCGAGATGTGATCGTAGCCGGCGAGTGCCTCCAGCCGGAAGCCGCTGAAATCGGGCTTGCCGCCGTCCTGCGCCAGGGCCGGCGTGGTGAGGAGGGCCGCGGCGGCGGCGGTGGTGATGACGAACAATCGCATGATGAATCCCCTTGTCGTGCCGCCGGGCTGGCGGCCTTGCGAGGGCCGGTTTGCGGTGCGGGGCGCGGCTGTCCCATCGCTGCGCGCCAAAAGCCGTTGCTTTCGCGCCCGTGGCGACCAAAAGCGGGCGGATGGCGATAAACCCTTTTGAGCGCCGCGGTCGTGATTTCGTCGCGCGGCATGGAGAGACTGTATTCAATGCTGCCCGCCGGCTGCAGGGCGAGGCACCGCATACCCCGCTGACCCGCGCCGGTTTCGCCCAGGCGGAGGAGATGGGCCGCGCGCTGCGCGACTATCTGGGGCCCAAGCCGAAGCTGACCATGTATGCTTCCGCCACCGGCCGCGCGCTGCAGACGCTGGCGATCATCGCCGAGCATCTGGAACTCGACTGGCACGAGGCGAAGCATGACGGGCGGCTGATCGAGATCGGCATGGGAAGCTGGGGCGGCCGTTATTACTCCGACGTGGTCGGCGAGGTTGGTCCGGTGATCGACGAGCGCGGCCTGCTGCGCTGCGCCCCCGATGGCGAGCGCTACGAAGCGATCGCGGAGCGCGTGTCGGGCTGGCTGCGCGAGACGATGGACGACCACGGCGACCGGCTGGTGATCATGCACGGCATTTCCAGCCGGGTGATGCGCGGCGTGATGACCGGTGCGCCGATCGACCCGTGCGGGGCGCCCGTGATGGACGCGCATCCGCAAGGCACGGTGACGATGCTGGAGCGCGGGCGCGAGACGGTGATCCACCTTGGCACGGGGCATGCCCCGGCTTGATCGCGCTGCTCGCCCTGTTGCTGGCGAGCGATCGGACGGCGATCGGCGTCTATGACGCCTGGGGTGCATTCCGCGAAGGATCGCCGCCGCGCTGCTATGCGATCAGCGCGCCGGTGCGCGGATCGCGCGCACGCCGGGCGGCGACCAAGCCGTTCGCAAGCGTGGCGGCGCATTTCGGGCGCACGCGGCGCCCCGCGCTGTTCATCCGCCTGTCGACCGAACGAAGCGCGCGCGCGCCGGTGACGCTGGCGATCGGGGAGCGGCGCTTCACCCTGTCGGGCAATGCGCGGGCGGCGTGGTCCCCGGATGCGGCTACCGACCGCGCGATCGTGGCGGCCATGCGTGGCGGCCGAAGCATGAGCATATCATCGGTAAGCGCGAGCGGGCGGCCGTTTGCCGACAGCTATGCGCTGGGCGGCGCGGCGACGGCGATCGACGCGGCGGTGCTGGGGTGTGTGGGGTGATCTGATCTCCTCCCGCTTCTGGGCGGGAGCGTGAGGCGGGAGCCTCGACAGGCTCGGCACGAACGGGACGGTGGGAGATTGGCTGGTGGGCAAGGGCAAGGCCCCTCGCCGACCCCTCTCGCGAGCGGGAGGGGAGTTTGGGCGGCCGGCTGGAAACTCCCGGGCTTTTGCGCTATATGCGCGCGATGCAGACACTGTCGGCCGCTCCCATGCCCATACCGGGGCACATCGATCCCGTGCCCGTTGCACGCGCCATCACCCCGCGTGAGGACGGCCGCGTCGACCTCGTCGGCCTGTCACGCGATGAAGTGCGCGAGGCGCTGGCCGCCGCCGGGTTGGAGCCCAAGCAGGCGAAGCTGCGCGCCAAGCAGATCTTCCACTGGATCTACAATCGCGGCGCGACCGACTTTTCGGTGATGACCGACATCGCCAAGGCGCAGCATCCGTGGCTGACCGAGCGGTTCGTGATCGGACGTCCCGCCGTGGTGGAGGCGCAGGTATCGACCGACGGTACGCGCAAGTGGCTGCTGCGATCCGACGACGGGCAGGATTACGAGATGGTGTTCATCCCCGATGCGGATCGGGGGACCCTGTGCGTGTCGAGCCAGGTCGGCTGCACGCTGAACTGCCGTTTCTGCCACACCGGCACGATGCGGCTGGTGCGCAATCTGACGGCGGGCGAGATCGTCGGCCAGGTGATGCTGGCGCGTGACGCGCTGGGCGAATGGCCGAGCCAGCCCGAGGGCCGCATGCTCACCAACATCGTGATGATGGGGATGGGCGAGCCGCTGTATAATTTCGACAATGTGCGCGACGCTTTGTCCGTGGTGATGGACGGCGACGGCCTGGCGCTGTCGAAGCGGCGTATCACACTGTCCACGTCCGGCGTGGTGCCGATGATGGCCCGTGCGGGCGCGGAGATCGGCGTCAACCTGGCCGTCTCACTGCACGCGGTGACCAAGGAAGTGCGCGACGAGATCGTGCCCTTGAACCGCAAATACGGGATCGAGGAGCTGCTGCAGGCGTGCGCCGATTATCCCGGCGCGAACAACGCCCGGCGCATCACGTTCGAGTACGTGATGCTGAAGGACAAGAACGATTCGGATGACGACGCGCGCGAACTGGTGCGCCTGATCCGGCACTACAAGCTGCCGGCGAAGGTGAATTTGATCCCGTTCAATCCCTGGCCGGGCGCGCCGTATGAGTGTTCGACGCCGGAGCGGATCCGGGCGTTCTCGAACATCATCTTCGAGGGTGGCATTTCCGCGCCGACCCGCACCCCGCGCGGGCGCGATATCGATGCGGCATGCGGCCAGCTGAAGACCGCCGCGGAGAAGAAGACCCGCGCAGAGCTGGACCGGCAGGCGGAGGAAAAGCTCGCCGCTTTGGGGTGAGCGTTGCGGTTGCTTGAAGGTGAGCGGGACCCCGGATCACGTCCGAAGCGACACTGAGCTGTTACGTTGCCGCGCAGGATCTGCGTTGCGTGGATGACGGCGGAGTTGCGGGCGCGCCGCGTCTCGACTTCGCTGGTTACGACCGGATGAGCCGGCCTTTTACGCCGTCTCGATCAGGCGATCGGCCTGGGCGCGGGCTTCGTCGGTGATCGTGGCGCCCGACAGCATGCGGGCGATTTCCTCGCGGCGTTCGGCGTCGTCGAGCTGACGCACGCCGGTGCGGGTGACCACGCCGTCGTTGCGCTTGGCGATGAGGAGGTGCGCGGCGCCGCGGGCGGCGACTTGTGGCGAGTGCGTCACGACCAGCAATTGCGCGCTGGAGGCGAGGCGGTGGAGGCGTTCGCCGATCGCCGAGGCCACCGCGCCGCCGACGCCGCGGTCGATCTCGTCGAAGATCATCGTCGCTGCTCCGCCTTCCTCGGCGAGCGCGACCTTCAGCGCGAGGATGAAGCGCGAAAGCTCGCCGCCCGAAGCGATCTTGATCAGGGCGCCGAACGGCGCGCCGGGGTTGGTCGCGATCTCGAACTCGACGCGGTCGCGCCCGGCGGGGCCCCATTGCTCCTCGGGCAGCTCGGCGACGGTGGTGCGGAAGCGAGCGGCATCGAGCTTCAGCGGCGGCAGTTCGGCGGCGACGGCAGCGTCGAGGCGGGCAGCGGCGGCGGCGCGATCGGCCGACAGGCGCTCGGCGGCGGCGAGATAGCTGGTGCGCGCGGTCGCGGCGCGCTGCTGGAGCGCAGCGATGCCTTCCTCGCCGGCCTCCAGCCGATCACGGCGGCCGCGCAGTTCCTCGGCGAGGGCCGCGAGATCGTCGGGCTGAACGCGGTGCTTGCGGGCCATGGCGCGAAGCTCGAACAGGCGGGCCTCGTCATCCTCCAACGCCCGGGGATCGAAGCTCAGGGCGCGCGCGGCCTCGGCCACCTGCTCGGCGGCATTGCCGGCCTCGATCATCGCGCGGTCGATCGCGGCCAGCGCTTCGGCCAGCGCCTCGTGATCGCCGGAGATACGATCGAGGATGCGGGCGGCCTGGCGCATGTTCGACATCGCGCCGTCGGACCCCTCGAGCGTATCGGCGAGAGCGTTCAGATCCTCGGTGATCTTTTCCGACCGCTGCATGATGCGGCGGCGTTCGGCGAGCGCTTCCTCCTCGCCCACTTCCGGTGCGAGCGAATCGAGTTCGGCGACGGCGTGGTCGAGCCATTCGCGGTCGCGCGCTGCGGTCTCGATCTCGGCGCGCGCCTCGGCCAGCGCGTCCTCCGCCTCGCGCCAGCTGCGCCACGACTGCGCCACGGCGGCGGTGTCGAGCCGGGCGAACGTATCGAGCAAGGCGCGGTGGCCGCGCGGGTTCAGGAGGCCGCGATCGTCGTGCTGGCCGTGGATCTCGACGAGGCGCGTGCCGAGCTCGCGCAGCAGCGCCGCGGAAGCGGGCTGGTTGTTGACGAAGCCGCGGCTGCCGCCGTCCGCCTTCACCACGCGGCGAACGATCAGCGGCTCGCCCGAATCGGCCTCGATGCCATTGTCGTCGAGCAGCGCGGCGACGCCGGGGGGCGGATCGAAGGTGGCGGTGACGCTGGCCTGCGCGGCGCCGTGGCGCACGAGGCCGCTGTCCCCGCGCGCACCGAGCGCGAGACCCAGGGCATCGAGCAGGATCGACTTGCCCGCCCCGGTTTCGCCGGTGAGGACGCCAAGGCCGGGGCCGAAATCGAGGTCGAGCGCCTCGATCAGCACCACGTCGCGGATCGAGAGCGCGGTCAGCATGGGTGCGTCAACGCCCTAGGATGCGCGGGGTGCCTCAGGGGTTCTGCGGCGCATCCGCCGAGGGCGTGTCCGATGCGGGCGGCGTGCCGGGCTGGACGCCGGTGGGCGTCGCGGTGCTGGGCGCGTTGCCGCCGGGCGTGGCGCCTGCGCCGCCGCTGGTGGTGGCCGGCGTGGGGGCGCCCGGTGCCTCGGCACGCGGGGTGGGCGCATCGCCCTCGATCGGCAGCACTTCCACCTCGGTCCGCGGCGGGGTGGCCGGCGCGGGCACGGTGAGCTGCGGCACGACCTGTTCGCCCGGCGCGAGCGGCTTGATCGGCGTCGCCGGGTTCTCGCCGAGCAGATCGAAGGCGCGCTTGTACCAATAGGTTTCGGGGTAATTGGCGCCGAGCACCGCGGCGGCGCGCTTCGCCTCTTCGCGCACGCCGAGGGCCAGATACGTCTCGGTCAGGCGCATCAGCGCCTCGGGCGTGTGCGTGGTGGTCTGATAATCGTCGACGACCTTGCGGAAGCGCAGCGTGGCGGCGAGCCACTGGCCGCGGCGTTCGTAGAAGCGGCCAACTTCCATTTCCTTGCCCGCGAGGTGATCGCGCACGAGGTCCATCTTCAGCCGCGCATCGGCGGCATAGCGGCTGTTGGGATAGCGACGGGTGAGCTCGCCAAGCGCGTCCTGTGCCTGCTCGCTGATCTTCTGATCGCGCGTGACGTCGCTGATCTGCTCGTAATAGCTCATCGCGATCAGGTAATAAGCGTAGGGCGCGTCGCGGTTGCCGGGGTGGACCGACAGGAAGCGCTGCGCGCCCTGGATCGCGGCGGTGTAGTTCTTCGCCAGATAGTTGCTGAACGCGCCCATCAGCTGCGCGCGCCGGGCCCAGACCGAATAGGGATGCTGGCGCTCCACCTCGTCGAACAAGGCGGCAGCCACCTTGTACTGGCGCTGATCCAGCTTTTGCTTGGCGGCGGTGTACAGCGTGCCCACGTCGCGCGCGACATAGGGAAGATCACCCTTGGTGCTGTTGCGGGCGCAACCCGCCATCGGCAGGGCGACTGCCGCAAGCAGCAGAGCGACGAGTGGGCGGGACGGATTGATACGCATCGGGAAGGGCCTTTAGCGCAGGGCGGCGCATGCGAACAATGGCGAAACGTTCGCGCCGGTTCGGGGGAAGAAGCGATGTGAAACAGGTTGGTCGTGGCAGCGTTGAGCGGGTAACGAAACATCTTCCAAGATCGGGGCATAAAGATGACTGCAACCTTGCTGGCCACCAAGCGCGTCGAAAAGCCGTGGGGACGCCACAAGCTGTATCCCGGCTTTCCCGATCCCGCGCCCGGCGGCGAGCCGATCGGCGAGGTGTGGTTCCAGTCGCCGCACCCCGAAGAACCCGAGATGCTGATCAAGTACCTGTTCACCAGCGAGAAGCTGTCGGTGCAGGACCATCCGTCGGACGAGGAAGCGCACAAGCGCGGCCTGCCGCGCGGCAAGGACGAATGCTGGCTGATCCTGGACGCCGAGCCGGATTCGACGATCGCGATCGGCCCCAAGCAGCCGATGACCGCCGACGAGCTGCGCGCCAGCGCACTGGACGGTTCGATCGAGGACAAGCTGGACTGGAAGCCGGTGAAGGCCGGGGACTTCTATTATTCGCATTCCGGCGTGGTCCATGCGATCGGCGCGGGGCTGACGCTGATCGAGGTGCAGCAGAATTCCGACACCACTTATCGCCTGTATGACTATGGGCGGCCGCGCGAGCTTCACCTCGACGACGGGATCGCGGTGGCGGACCTCAACCCCTATGTCGCGCCGCCGCAGCCCGGCACGGTCGAGCCGGGACGCACGATCCTGGTGGAAGGGCCCAAGTTCGTGCTGGAGCGCTGGACCGGCGGCAAGCGCGACATCGCGCTGCCCGAGGGCAAGACGGGCTGGCTGGTGCCGATCCGCGGCGAGGGCGTGATCGGCGGCGTCGCGTGGAAGGCGGGCGAGTGCGTGATGGTGACGGGCGAGGAGATCCTGCACGCGTCCGTCGATGCGGACATGCTGTTCGCCTATCCGGGGACGACCCGCATCTGATCGCCAATCGCCGCCGGGAGGCGCGCCACAGGGGGGAATAGCCGCGTGGAACGGCGAACTTGATCGATTGGGCCGCGGTGGCGCTGGCGGCGGGCGCGGGCGTCATCGGCGGGGCGATGAACGCCCTGGCGGGGGGCGGCACCTTTGCGACGCTGCCCGCGCTGCTGGGCATGGGGCTGCCCGCCAATATCGCCAATGCGACATCGAACTTCGCCTTGCTGCCGGGCGCGGCGACCAGCGCCTGGGCGTTTCGCGACGAGCTGGAGCCGGTGGGCGGGCTGTCCGTGCGCGTGCTGGCGAGCGTCACCTTCCTTGCGGGGCTGGTGGGCAGCGCATTGCTGGTGCTGACCCCGTCGCGCACGTTCGACCTCATCATCCCCTGGCTAGTGCTCTACGCCTTCGTGGTGCTGGCGTTCGGGCAGCGCGCGTCGGCGTGGCTGGCGGCGCGGGTGACGATCGGCGTGCCGACACTGATCGTGGTGCAGGTGCTGCTGGGCATTTACGGCGGGTATTTCGGCGGCGGCGTCGGGCTGATGATGACCGCGACCTATGGCCTGCTGGCGGGGCTGGACCCGCGGCGCATGTTCGCGCCGCGCACGCTGATGCTGGCGGTGGCGAATGCCGCGGCGGCGATCGTCTTCGTCGCGGCGGGCATGGTGGCGTGGACCGCGTTCGTGCCGATGATGCTGGGCGCGATCCTTGGCGGATGGGGCGGGGCGGCCGTCGGCAAGCGGCTGCCGCCGGTCGCGGTGCGCATCTGGACCCTGTTCGTGACCGGCGCCACGACACTGGTGTTCTTCTGGCGCGCCTATACCTGAGGATGATCCGCGCTGCCTTCGCCGCGGCGCCGCGCCATGCTAGATGATCGCCGATGACTGCCGTCTATCGCCATCGGCTCGCCACGCGGATCTGGCATGCGATCAACGCAGTCGCGATCTTCATCCTGATCGGATCGGGCCTCGGCATCTCGAACGCGCATCCCCGCCTGTACTGGGGACATTATGGCGCGAACTTCGATCATGCCTGGTGGCAGCTGCCGCGTTTTCCCGCGTGGCTGACGATCCCGGCCAACTACAATCTGGCACTCTCCCGCCGCTGGCATCTGTTCTTCGCGCTGGTGCTGGCGTTCGGGCTGCTCGGCTACATGATCGTCAGCCTGATCAACCGCCACTTCGCGCGTGACCTGCGCGTGCGGCGCGCCGAGCTGGCGCCGAGGCACCTGATCGAGGACGCGCAGGCGCATCTCGATTTCCGCTTCCACGATCCGGAACGGCCGCTGGCCTATAACATCTGGCAGAAGCTGTCGTACGTCGGCGTGATCTTCGTGCTGCTGCCGCTGGTGATCCTGACGGGCCTGGCGCTGTCCCCGAACATGGACGCGGCCTGGCCGTGGCTGATCGAGCTGTTCGGCGGGCGGCAATCGGCGCGCTCGATCCATTTCCTGTGCATGATCGCGCTGACGCTGTTCGTCATCATCCACCTATCGCTGGTGATCCTGGCCGGGCCGCTCAACGAGGTGCGTTCGGTAATCACCGGCTGGTGGCGAGTGCCAGAGGAGCCGCGGCCATGATCATCTCGCGGCGGCGGCTGATCGCGGGCGGGGCGCTGGGCGGTGCGGCGCTGCTGGCGGGATGCGACCGGGTGATCGAGCAGCCCGCGGCGCGGCGGATCCTGTTCATGGGCGAGGACATGCACCGCGGGCTGCAGCGCGCGCTGACCAACCGCGATGCGCTGGCGCCCGAGTTCCGGCCCGACCAACGATCACCCTTCTTCCGACCGAACGGCACGCGCGATCCGGGCACGCCCGAATATGCCGCGCTGCGCGATGGGCGGTTCGCGGACTGGCGGCTGGCGGTGGGCGGGCTGGTGGCGCGGCCGCTGTCCTTGAGCCTCGCCGATCTTGGCGCGATGCCGCAGCGTGCGCAGATCACGCGCCACGATTGCGTGGAGGGGTGGAGCGCGATCGGCAAGTGGCAGGGACCGCAACTGGGCCAGGTGCTGAAGGCGGCGGGGATGCGCGACGGCGCGCGCTACATCGTCTTCACCTGCGCCGACCTGTACGGCGGCGCACCTTATTATGAATCGATCGACCTGATCGACGCCTTTCACCCGCAGACGATCCTGGCCTGGGCGCTGAACGACCGGTTCCTGCCGGTGATGAACGGCGCGCCGTGCCGCCTGCGAGTGGAGCGGCAGCTGGGATACAAGCACGCCAAATATCTGATGCGGATCGACGCCGTGGCGAGCCTTGCAGGCGTAGGCAAAGGCAAGGGTGGCTATTGGGAGGATAATGTCGATTACGATTGGTATGCCGGCATCTGATTGTTACGGGTTCGCACCATGGCCCTGATCGATATCTTCCTCTCGCGCGCCGTGAAGCGCGGAACGTTGACCCTTCATCGCCCCAAGGCTGCGACGCGCACCTATGGCACGCCGGAGCCAGGCTTTCCCGACGTGACGATCCGCTTCGCCGACAGCCGCGTTGCGCTTACGATCGCGCGCAACCCCGCGCTTGGCGCGGGCGAATGCTTCATGAACGGGCGGCTGATCGTCGAGAAGGGCGACATTCGGGACCTCGTCGAGCTGCTGAAGCGCAACGATGCCTGGGAATCGGGGCAGAAGAACCTGAAGCCCGGCCTTGCCGCGCGCACCTTCAACGCGGTGAAATATCGCGCCGACCGGATCAACATGGAGCGCCGATCGAAGCGCAACGTGGCGCATCACTATGACCTGTCGGGACGTTTGTACGACCTCTTCCTCGATCGCGACAAGCAGTACAGCTGCGCGTATTTCACCGATCCGGGCAACAGCCTGGAGCAGGCGCAGGAAGACAAGAAGGCGCATATCGCGGCCAAGCTGGCGCTGAAGCCGGGGATGCGCGTGCTGGACATCGGCTGCGGCTGGGGCGGCATGGCGCTGTACCTCAACAAGCATTTCGACGTCGACGTGCTGGGCGTGACGCTGTCCGAAGAGCAGCTGAAGGTAGCGCGCGAGCGCGCTGCCGAGGCGGGCGTCGCCGACCGGGTGAAGTTCGAGCTGATCGATTATCGCCGCGTCACGGGAAGCTTCGACCGGATCGTCTCGGTCGGCATGTTCGAGCATGTCGGGCCGCCGCAGTATCGCACGTTCTTCCGCAAGTGCCGCGAGCTGCTGACCGATGATGGCGTGATGCTGCTGCACACGATCGGCCGCATGGGTCCTCCGGGCGTCACCGACGACTGGACCGCAAAATACATCTTCCCGGGCGGCTATAACCCGGCGCTGAGCGAGATCGTGACGGCGTATGAGGGGCTGAAGCTGTTCCCGACCGATATCGAGGTGCTGCGCGTCCATTACGCGTACACGCTCGACCATTGGTACGACCGGACGGTGGCGGCCAAGGACGCGATCGTCGCGCTGTATGACGAGCGCTTCTTCCGCATGTGGACCTTCTACCTCGCCGGCGCGGCGGCGGCGTTCCGCAACGGGGGGCTGTGCAATTACCAGGTGCAGCTGACCAAGGGGCGCTATTCGGTGCCGCTGACGCGCGATTACATGATCGAGGGCGAGCGCAAGCTGCGCGAGGGGTAAGGGGGTTGCCGTTGCCCCGGACTGGACCGGGGCCCCGCTGCCTTGCTCGTCAGGTACAGAAGAAGCGGGATCCCGGGTCGAGCCCGGGGTGACGGTGGGATGTGGGATCAGCCGCCGCCGTGGAGGTTGATCTTCTGACCGTTGGTATATTCGCCGTCGGCCGAAACGAAATAAGCGACCGCCGCGGCGACATCCGCCGGGGTGGAGACGCGGCCGAAGGGGGATTGTGCCGCCAGATCGTGGATATCCGCCACGCCGCGCGTCGCCTTGGCTAGCCGCTCGCCCATGTCGGTGACAGTGAGTCCGGGGGCGACAATGTTGGTGCGGATGTTGTTGGGCCGCTCCTCCTTCGACAGAACGAGCGCGAGTGCCTCGGCCGCGGCCTTGCCCATCGAATAGGGCGCACCATTGGGGGCATGATAGAGCGTCGCAACGCTGGAAATCATGATGATGTCGCCGCGACCCTTTTCTTTGGCGCGTTCACGCATCGAGGGGAGGACGAGCTTCGACATGTAGTGCGGCGCGAAGCAGTGGGTGCGCATGACACGCTCGAACTCGGCCGGGTCGGTATCGGCGACGCTCTGCCCACGGCTGGCGATGCCGGCGTTGTTGACGAGGATATCGATGCCGCCGAAGTCAGCGACGACCGCGCCGACCAGTTTCTCGCAATCCTCGAACCGGTCGACCGAGGCGGCATAGGCCTTGGCGCGGCGGCCGAGGCCTTCGATCTCGCGCACCACTTCCTCGGCGGCCTCGGCATCGCGTCGGTAGTTGACCGCGACGTCGGCGCCGTCGCGCGCCAGGCGGAGCGCAATCTCGCGCCCGATGCCGCGGCCCCCGCCGGTTACCAGTGCGACCCGGCCCTCAAGTCCCCCACTCATGCCGCCTGCTCCTTGCTCTTCTTGCTGTAATTCGGGCGGCGCTTCTCGAAGAACGCCTTGATGCCCTCGCCGAAATCGGGGGCGGTCGCGCACAGGATCTGGTTGCGGTCCTCCATCGCCACTGCCGCCTCTAGGCTGGGCGCGTCGATCGACATGCGCAGGCACTCCTTGGTGAGGCGAAGGCCCATCGGCGAGGTGGTGAGCATCTGTTCGATCAGCGGCGCGGCGGCTTCCTCCATCTGGTCGTCCGGCACGACGCGGCTGACGAGGCCGGTGGCGAGTGCGCGATCGGCGGTGATGAAATTGCCGGTGAGCATGAATTCGGCTGCCACGCTCGCGCCGACCAGGCGGGGGAGGAAGTAGCTGACGCCGATGTCGCAGGCGGAAAGGCCAATGCGGATGAAAGCGGCGTTCATGCGGACGGATTCGCCCGCGATGCGGATGTCCGATGCCAGCGCCATCGCGAAGCCGCCGCCGCATGCGGGCCCGTGGACCAGGCTGATGATCGGCTGCGGGCAATAGCGCATCTTCATCACGATCTCGGCGATCGAGCGCTGGTGCGCGAGGCGATCGATCGTATCGAACTCGGAACGGCCGCCCTCCTGAAGATCGAGGCCGGCGCAATAAGCGCGGCCGGCGCCCTTCAGCACGACGACGCGGCAGTCGCGATCCTTGTGGAGCGCGCCGAAATAATGGCTCAGCTCCTCGACGTGGCGATCGTTCAGCGCATTCAGGACGTGCGGGCGGTTCATCGTCACCCAATCGACTTCGCCCCGGCGCTCGACCGAGATCATCTCATATTCCAACGTGCCTCTCCCGTTCCTGCTTGTTGCACTGATCTGTTGACGGCGCATCCTACATAACTAAAGTTATCCTGCAATCGCGAGGTCGCATGAGACCCGCGCACGACTCGGGAGGGGATGCTTTGAAGCTTGGACCAGATATCGCCGCGATCATCACTGGCGGCGCCTCGGGACTGGGGCTCGCGACGGCGAAGGCGCTGCGCGCGGAAGGCGTGAAGGTCGCGCTGTTCGACAAGAATGGCGAGATCGGCCCGGGCGTCGCGGAGGAAATCGGCGCGGTCTATTGCGAAGTGGACGTCATGGACCAGGCGTCGGTCGACGCCGGCTTCGCCAAGGCGCGTGCAGCGAACGGCCAGGAGCGTATCCTGGTGAACTGCGCCGGTGGCGGCTTCGGCGGGCCGAACAAGACGGTCGCGCGGTCGAAGGAAGACGGCTCGATCAAGCCCTATCCGGTCGAGAACTACCAGAAGACGATCGAGCTGAACCTCGTCGGCTCGTTCCGCTGCATCGTCGGCGCGGCTGCCGGGATGATGACGCTGGAGCCGACCGAGGATGGCGACCGCGGCGCGATCGTCAACACCGCGAGCGTCGCGGCGGAGGACGGCCAGATCGGGCAGGTGGCCTATACCTCGGCCAAGGCGGGCATCGTCGGCATGACGCTGAACGTCGCGCGTGACCTGTCGTCGGAAGGCATCCGCTGCAACACGATCCTGCCGGGCATATTCGACACGCCGCTGCTGGGCCGTGCGAAGCCGCAGGTGAAGGCCGCGCTTTCCGCCATGGTGCCGTTCCCCAAGCGGCTGGGCATGCCGGAGGAATATGCCAAGCTTGCGCTGGAGATGATCCGCAACGGCTATTTCAACGGCGAGGACGTGCGGCTGGACGGCGCGATCCGGATGCAGCCCAAGTAACCAACAGGATGGCAGCTTCCCGTTCGTGCTGGGCATGGCCGAAGCACGAACGGCGCGGGCGGGGAGAGTTTAGATGAACTTCGATTATTCCGACGACCAGAAGATGCTGAAGGACGAGGCGCGCAAGTTCCTCGCCGCGAAGTGCGACGCCAAGGTGGTTCGCGGCGTGCTCGACAATGACGACCGCGCCTATGACGAGGCGCTGTGGAAGGGCGTGGCCGAGCAGGGCTGGCTGGGCGCGGCGATCCCTGAGGAGTTCGGCGGGCTGGGGCTCGGCCATGTCGAGCTGTGCGCGCTGGCGGAGGAACTGGGCCGCGCCTGTGCGCCGATCCCGTTCGCCTCGACCGTTTACTTCGTCGCCGAGGCGCTGATGAAGTTTGGCTCGCAGGAGCAGAAGGCCAAGTGGCTGCCGAAGATCGCCGCGGGCGAAGTGATCGGCGCGTTCGCGACGGCCGAGGGCAAGGGGCCGGTGACGGTGCGCTCGATCAAGACGAGCGTGTCGGGCGGGAAGCTGACCGGCGAGAAGATCCCGGTCACCGATGGCGATGTCGCTGACCTGATCGTCGTGCTGGCCAAGGACGGGCTGTATCTGGTCGAGAAGGGCGAGGGCGTATCGGCCGAGGTACTGACGACGCTGGACCCGACGCGATCGGCGGCGAAGCTGACCTTCTCCGGCGCGCCGGCCGAGCGGCTGGGGGACGAGGACGGCATTGCGGCGATGCAGGCGGTGTTCGACCGCGCGGCGATCCTGCTGGCGTTCGAGCAGGTCGGCGGTTCGGACAAGTGCCTGGAGATGGCCAAGGCCTATGCGCTGGAGCGCCATGCCTTTGGGCGCGCGATCGCCGGCTATCAGGCGATCAAGCACAAGCTGGCCGACATCTATGTGAAGAACGAGATCGCGCGGTCGAACGCCTATTACGGCGCCTGGGCGCTCAACACCGATGCGGGCGAGCTGCCGCTGGCGGCGGCGACCGCGCGCGTCGCGGCGAGCGAGGCGTTCTGGTTCGCCGCCAAGGAAAATATCCAGACGCATGGCGGCATCGGCTTCACCTGGGAAGCGGACCCGCAGCTTTATTACCGTCGCTCGCGGCAGCTCAGCCTCGTGGCGGGTGCGCCCGCGACGTGGCGTGAGCGGCTGGTGAGCCAGCTTGAAATGAAGAACGCCGCCTGAGCGCGTGAGAGGATAGCGAGATGGACTTCAACGATTCCCCGGAAGAAGCCGAGTATCGCGCCAAGGCGCGCGCCTGGCTGGAAAAGAACGTCGCCGAGCACAAGGCGATGAATCACGCCGACGACATGGCGGCGGGCAAGGCGTGGCAGCGGCGCAAGGCCGAGGCCGGCTATGCGCAGATCACCTGGCCCAAGGAATGGGGCGGCGCCGGCGGCACGCCGATCCAGTCGGTGATCTTCGGCCAGGAAGAGGCCAAGTTCCCCGTGCAATACGGCTATTTCACCATCGGGCTCGGCATGTGCGTGCCGACCGTGATGGCCTTCGCCGATGCCGATACCAAGAAGCGCTTCGTCGGCCCGGCGCTGCGCGGGGAGGAAATCTGGTCGCAGCTGTTCTCCGAACCCGCGGGTGGCTCCGACGTGGCGGCGATCCGCACCCGTGCGGTGCGGGACGGCGACGATTGGGTGGTGAACGGCCAGAAGGTGTGGACATCTGGCGCGCATTATTCGGACTATGGCATCGTCCTGGTCCGCACCAACCCGGACGTGCCCAAGCACAAGGGCCTGACGATGTTCTGGCTCGACCTGAAATCGCCGGGAGTCGAGATCCGGCCGATCCACCAGATGTCGGGCGGGTCGAACTTCAACGAAGTGTATTTCACCGACGTTCGCATCCCCGATTCGCAGCGGCTGGGCGCGGTGGACGACGGCTGGAAGGTCGCGCTGGTCACGCTGATGAACGAGCGGCTCGCGGTCGGCGGTGCGAGCGGGGCGAGCCCGAAGGAGATCCTGGCGCTGGCCAAGGATCTGGACGCGGCGGACGGCCCGCTGATCAAGGACAGCGCGTTCCGCCAGCGGCTGGCCGACTGGTACGTCCAGTCCGAGGGGCTGAAGAACACCCGCATGCGCACGATGACCGCGCTGAGCCGCGGGCAGACGCCGGGACCGGAAAGCTCGATCGGCAAGATCATCGCCGCCAACGTGCTGCAGGACCTGGGCAATGCCGCGGTGGAGGCGGAGGATCAGTATGGGATCATCAACGATCCCGCGCTGCTGCCGCTGAAGGGGCTGTTCCAGGGCGCGGTGATGAACGCGCCGGGCCTGCGCATCGCCGGCGGCACCGACGAGATCCTGAAGAACATCATCGCCGAGCGCGTGCTTGGCCTGCCGGGCGAAATCCGGACGGACAAGGACGCGGCGTTCAAGGATCTCGCCGGCTGAGGCGATGTAGAAGGATCAACTGACGATCGTTACCGGGGTTCGGCGGGCGACGGGAATGCAGCGGTTCGATGCCGCTGCCGCTCCCCGGCTCTCCGGACCCCGGTGTTCGTCCGGCGTCCGACGTCGCGAGATCTATCGCCCGCACCGGCGATCGCCGTCCGGATTTTCCAAACGCAGCCGCGTTATGCGAACGGCCGATGCCGGCGGCATCGGGGCGGTGTTGCCCTGACGCCACGGTGTGGCCCGGGAACGTCGCTGCTGCATTCACTGGGTGTTCAATCCCTTACCGCTATGCCACCCCCGATGCGGATGCTCATTCCCCTTGCCTTGCTGTTGCCGGCCGCGCCCGTTGCCGCGCAACCGGGCGACCAGCAGCGCGACGGCATCGCCGCGTGGCGGGCGTTGCGCGAAGGACGCATCCTTTCGATCAAGGACATCGAGCGGCGGGTGATCCCGACGATGAAGGACGCGCAATATATCGGTTTCGATTTCGAGATGCCGAGCGCGATCTACACGCTGAAGTTCCTCAAGGACGGCAATGTCATCTGGGTGGATGTGGATGGACGTTCCGGCCAAGTGATCGGTCGCACCGGCAAGTGAGCACACTTTTGCGCACGCCACGGCGGTGCTAACCACCCCTCTTCATTTCCGGGAGTCACCATGCGCGTCCTGATCGTCGAGGATGAGCCCAATCTGGGCCAGCAATTGAAGAATACGCTGGAGGGCGCCGGCTATGCGATCGACCTCGCCACGGACGGCGAGGAAGGGCATTTCCTCGGCTCGACGGAGAATTACGACGCGATCGTGCTCGATCTTGGCCTGCCGGAGATCGACGGGCTGACCGTGCTCGACCGCTGGCGCAAGGAAGGCAAGGTGACGCCGGTGCTGGTGCTGACGGCGCGTGACAGCTGGTCCGACAAGGTGGCCGGGCTCGACGCTGGCGCGGACGATTATGTCGCCAAGCCGTTCCAGACCGAGGAACTGATCGCCCGCCTGCGCGCGCTGATCCGCCGGGCATCCGGCAACGCCTCGTCCGAGCTGACGGCTGGCGACGTTCGCCTCGACACCCGATCGGGCAAGGTGACGCGCGCCGGCGAGCCGGTGAAGCTTACCGCGCAGGAATACAAGCTGCTGTCATACCTGCTGCATCACAAGGGCAAGGTGGTCAGCCGCACCGAGCTGATCGAGCACATCTACGACCAGGATTTCGACCGCGATTCGAACACCATCGAAGTGTTCGTGACGCGCATCCGAAAGAAGCTGGGCCAGGACGTGATCACCACGATCCGCGGCCTTGGTTACAGCCTGGAAGATCCGTCGGCGTGAAGATCGCTCGGCTCTTCCCATAGGCCGATGCGGGCATAGCCTGCCTCGCGCCAGCTGTCGGGGGCGGCAAGGCTCGAGTCCACGCTGGCGACGCCGGGGACGTTGCTGGAGGAAACCGCGGGGGGAACGGCATAGGCGGGGGTGATGCCGGCAATCGCCCAGGACGCCAGCAGGAAGCCGGCAAGCATGCTGACGACAAGACCGCCCAAGAACCCGACGGCATATAACGGAAAGGTACGCGCCACGACTGGTCTCCCTTCTCCGCTGCCCAACATCATGGCGACGACATGGTTCCGAATCGCGACGAAGTGAACAACGGCGCAAAGATCCGGCGTGCGGGATCCTTGACGCGTCGCATGATCGTGATCGCGGCAGTGTGGATCAGCTTGCTGCTGGCGGGCGGAGGATTTGCGCTCGACCGCGTGCTGACTTCTGCCGTCACGCAAAACTTCGACGATCAACTGGAATATGTGCTTCGTTCCTTGCTGGTCTCAGCCGAAATCGGCCCGGACGGCGAGGTGATGTTCAACCGCGAGCCGGCCGACCAGCGCTTCCTGGAGCCGTATTCGGGGCTCTACTGGCAGGTTTCCGCCAAGGGGCGGGAGGCGTTTCCGTCACGATCCTTGTGGGACCGGCAGCTCGATTATGGCCAGCCGCACGACGATCGCGCGGTGCACATCTACGACAGCACGCAGTTCGGTGCGGAAAAGCTGCGCGTCGTCGAGCGCGACGTGAAGCTGCCGGGATCGGACGTGCGCTGGCGGTTCCAGGTGGCGCAGAGCCGCGAGGGGCTGGACGCGCAGATCGGCGCGCTACGCCGCACGCTGGTGCGCAGTTTCCTGTTGCTTGGGCTGGGACTGGTGGTTCTGGCGGCGCTGCAGACGTTCTACGGGCTGCTGCCGCTGAGGAAGCTGCGGCTGGAGATCGCGCGGATGCGCGGCGGGCGGACGAACCGCGTTGGCGGGCCGATGCCGAACGAAGTCGCGCCGATGGTGGAGGAGCTGAACGCCCTTGTCGCGCATAACGAGACGCAGGCGGAGGAAGCGCGGCGCCACGCCGGGAACCTCGCCCATGCGCTGAAGACGCCGCTGACGGTGATCATGAATGCGGCGACCGCGCAGTCGGACGATCTGGCGGACACCGTGGTGCGCGAGGCGCGCACGATGCGGCGGCAGGTGGACCATCATCTGGCGCGCGCCCGCGCGGTCGGCCGGCGCGGATCGGCGCACAGCCGGGCGGAGGTGTGGCCGAGTGTCGAATCGGTCGAGCGGGCAGTGCGGCGGCTCTATCCGCATGTGCGGGTGGACGTGGACGGGCCGAAGGACCTGGTCGCGCACATCGAGCGGCAGGACCTCGACGAGATCATGGGCAACCTGGTCGAGAATGCCGCGAAATATGGCGGCGGCAGCGTGTTCGTGACCGTGGGCGCGCAGGCCGGGTTCGTCGAGATCCTCGTCGAGGATGACGGGATGGGCATTCCCGAGGAAGACCGCATGCGGATCTTCGATCGCGGAGTGCGGCTGGATACGGGGAAGCCGGGGACCGGCCTTGGCCTCGCGATCGTGCGCGACGTGGCGGAGATCTACGAAGGCACGGTGAGCCTGGAAGAGAGCGAGGACCTGGGCGGGCTGCTGGTGCGGCTGCGGCTGCCGATGGCGACGTGATGGGGTAAGGAGCGGACCCCGGACCTAGGCCGGGGTGGCGCAAGTTGCTCGGCCAGCCCCGACGTCCCGCGGGACGACGGGGTTGGCGGTCAGGCCGCTTCCCTTACCCGCATGGCGTCTGCGGCGATGGCGATGCTGCGCTTGCGGGCTTCGTGATCGTAGATGCTGCTGGTGAGCATCACTTCGTCGACGCCGGTGCGCTTGACGAAGGCTTCAATGCCGGCGGCAACGTCGTCGCGGTCACCGATCGCGCTGCACGAGAGCACCGAGTTCAGGATCGCGGCATGTGAGCGCGGCAGGCTTTCCAGATAGCCGCGGACGGGCGGCTTCATCTTGCCCGGGTTGCCGGTGCGCAGCGCAACGAACTGCTGCTGCTGCGAGCTTGCCAGGAACTCCGCCTCGTCGCGCGTCTCCGCGGCGAAGACGTTGAAGCCGGCCATCGCATACGGCTTGTCGAGCGCCGCCGAGGGGCGGAAATCGCGGCGGTAGATGGCCATGGCTTCGTCCAGCGCATCGGGCGCGAAATGCGACGCGAAGGCATAAGGCAGGCCGAGGATCGCGGCGAGCTGCGCGCCGAAGGTGGAGGAGCCGAGAATCCACAGCTCGGGCTTCGCGCCGGCGCCGGGGGTGGCGGTGATGCCGGTGCGGCCATCGTCCGCGAAATAGCTCTGCAGCTCGACCACATCGTTCGGGAAGGCGTTGGGATCGCTGTCGAGCGTGCGGCGGATCGCGCGGGCGACGCGCTGATCGCTTCCGGGGGCGCGGCCGAGGCCGAGATCGATCCGGCCGGGGAAGAGCGCGTCGAGCGTGCCGAACTGCTCGGCGATCTGCAGCGGCGCGTGATTGGGCAGCATGATGCCGCCGGCGCCGACCCGGATCGTGCTGGTCGCTGCGCCGACGTGCGCGATCACCACCGCGGTGGCGGCCGACGCGATGCCGGCCATGCCGTGATGCTCGGCCACCCAATAGCGGTTGTAGCCATTGGCCTCCGCATGGCGCGCGAGATCCGCGGCATTCGCGAGCGCGCCGGCGACGGTGCCGCCTTCGACGACGGGGACGAGATCGAGCAGCGAATATTTGGTCATATTCGAAATGTGGGCCGACCGGTTGCGGATCGCAACCGTGCTTTGCCCTTCAGCCGGCCCAAGCTGGGCTTGGGGAGGATGTACGGCGATCGGCATTGCCCAATGCGCGCGTGCCGCTTAACGCACCGCCATGCCGCCGGACCTTGACCATATCCGCGCCTGGGTCTTCGATCTCGACAACACGCTGTATCCGTCGAGCGCGGACCTGTTCGCGCAGATCGATGCGAAGATGACCGATTACATCGCGCGGCTGCTGGACCTCGACCGCGTGGAAGCGCGCCGGATCCAGAAGGCGTATTTCTTCGGCCATGGCACGACGCTGGCCGGGCTGATGGCCGAGCACCAGGTGGACCCGCACGATTTCCTGAACTTCGTCCATGACGTGGAGATGGACGTGCTGGAGGAGAATGTGCCGCTTGCCGCGGCGGTGGCGAAGCTGCCGGGGCGCAAGGTGGTGTTCACCAACGGCGACGGACCCTATGCGCGGCGCGTGCTCGACCGGCTGGGGCTGGGGCGAAGCTTCGAGGCGATCCACGACATCCACGCGATGGACCTGGCGCCCAAGCCCGCCGCCTCCGCCTATGAAGGGCTATGCGCCTCGCTCGACATCGATCCCACGACCGCGCTGTTCGCCGACGACATGGCGCGCAACCTGGCGCCGGCCAAGGCGATCGGCATGACGACCGTGTGGGTCGACAATGGATCCGAGCAGGCGGCGGACATGGACCGCAGTTTTATCGATTACACGACCCACGACCTGACGGCGTGGCTGGAAGGGATATTGGAGACGGCATGAGCGACCTCGAAGCGACCATCGACGCAGCCTGGGAGAATCGCGCGGAGATCGGCCTTACCACGGCGGGCGAGGTGCGGATCGCGGTGGACCGGGCGCTGGCGCTGCTCGATTCGGGCGCGGCGCGCGTGGCGGAGCCGGACGGCGAGGGCGGCTGGCGCGTCAACCAGTGGCTGAAGAAGGCGGTGCTGCTGTCGTTCCGCCTCAATGACAATGCGCTGATCGACAACGGGCCGGGCGCTGGCCACTGGTTCGACAAGGTGCCGTCGAAATTCTCTGGCTGGAGCGAGGGCGAGTTCCGCGATGCCGGTTTCCGCGCGGTGCCGGGCAGCGTGGTGCGGCGCGGCGCCTTCATCGGCAAGGGCGCGATCCTGATGCCGAGCTTCGTCAACATCGGGGCTTATGTCGGCGAGGGGACGATGGTCGATACCTGGGCGACGGTGGGCAGCTGCGCGCAGATCGGCAAGAACGTCCACCTTTCGGGCGGCGCGGGGATCGGCGGCGTGCTGGAGCCGCTGCAGGCGGACCCGGTGATCATCGGGGACGGCGCGTTCATCGGTGCACGGTCCGAAGTGGCGGAAGGCGTGCGCGTCGGCGAAGGCGCGGTGCTGTCGATGGGCGTGTACCTTGGCGCCTCGACCAAGATCATCGACCGCGCGACGGGCGAGACGTTCATCGGCGAAGTGCCGCCTTATGCCGTGGTGGTGCCGGGAACGACGACGACCTCGGGCGGGCTGGGCCTGTATTGCGCGGTGATCGTGAAGCGCGTCGACGAGCGCACCCGCAGCAAGACGAGCATCAACGAGCTGCTGCGCGACTGAGGCGGGGGCGGGCGCCGGGCTCGTTTGCGCCGCTGCCGCTTACGGAAGCGGCGGCGTGGCCGGTTCGGGCGGGCGAACGAGGGCGAGGACGTGGTTCTCGCACACGTTGACGCTGAAGGTGATCGTGCGGCGATCCTGATCGTCGCGCGGATCGATGGTGGTGAGTTCCAGCCCGTCGAAGCGGCAGGGGCCGCGCCAGTAGGTTTCGCGGGAGTAGCTGGTCACTTCCATCGCGGAATTGTTCGGGCGCTCGTTGAAGTTGAGGAATTCGTAGCTGTCAGGATCCCGGCGAAGCTGGCGGCGCACGCCCGGGGCGTAGACAAACTTCGTGAGATGCCGGCGCGAGGTGCTGGGATCGCGCACGCTGACGATCTTTCGATCAGAACAATTCACCAAGAGCAGCACGCCGGTTTCGTTGCGGCGACCGGGCCCGGCAAATGCCATCAGGCTGAAACGGTCGCCCGGCACCGCCGCGAGCGTTTGCGTACAGACGGCGTCGCGGACGCTTTTCTTTGCCACATCAGCCTGTGCCGTCGGAGGCGGCGCAGAAACAAGCATCGCGAGCAGCATCAGCATGGTGATGATGCTGACACAGCATCAGCTATTCTGCCAGTGATCTTGCGAACCGCGTGGACAGTCGTGATCGGCGGCGCGCCGCTGCCTTTGCGATGAACCGGACGTTGTGCTGCGTTCATGCAACCCTCGCCATCAGCACACGTTACGACCCCGTCACTTGTTTGGGGTCTTCTTGGAGGGAAGTTACATGCGTAAGATGATGCTGGCGCTTGGCGCCTCGGCGTTGGTGCTGCCGACGCTCGCCGTGACCACTACCGATGCCGATGCGCAGCGCCGCTATCAGTATCGCGAATGGAAGGGCACGGACGGCCGCTGGCGCTGCCGCAAGCCGGACGGCACGACCGGCCTGATCGTCGGTGGCGTTGCGGGCGCCCTGGTCGGCCGCACGATCGATACGCGCGGCGATCGCACGCTGGGCACGCTGGGCGGCGCTGCGGTGGGCGCGCTCGCCGGCCGCGAAATCGAGCGCAGCGGCAGCCGCAAGCGTTGCCGCTGATCGGCGCTGCCACCATCTGAGTTTCTGGGGGCGCGGTCTGATGCAGGCTGCGCCCCTTGCGCTTTGAGGAGAAGACGAGATGCCGACACGTAGTGGTTCCGCGCGGTATGAAGGCTTTGGCAAGGACGGAAAGGGTTGGGTTTCGACCCAGTCCGGCGTGCTGGCCGATCAATCCTATGGTTTTGGCACGCGCTTCGAGGATACGCCGGGGACGAACCCGGAAGAGCTGATCGCCGCCGCCCATGCGAGCTGTTTCACCATGGCGCTGAGCTTTGCGCTGGCGCGCGCCGGGCACGACAAGGGCACGCTGGAAACGACCGCCAAGATCTCGCTGGAGAAGGACGGCGACGGCTTTTCGATCACCAAGTCCGCGCTTGATCTGCGGGCCTCGGTCCCGGGCATCTCGTCCGACGAGTTCGAGAAGATCGCAGCGGATGCCAAGGCGAATTGCCCCGTGTCCAAGGTGCTGAACTGCGAGATCACGCTGACACATTCGCTGGCGGAATGACCATCGTCGCCGTTGCCCGTACGTAGCTTAACGTATCGGCAACGGCGGCGCGCACGCGGATGCTCTTTCGTTCACAGGACGGGAGAGAAACATGCGTCTGCTCGTTGTTGCTACGCTGGTCGCGACAACCTTCGCTGCTGCGCCGGCGCAGTCGCAGGGCCCTCCCGGGCAACCGCCGCCCGGACGCCCGGGCGGACCGGGTGCGGGGCCACCGCCCCGTCCGCAGGGGCCCGGCCCGGTGCGGCCGCCGGGAGCGCAAGGGCCCGGGCCGGTACGCCCGCCGGGTGGGCCGGCGTGGAACCGCCCGCCGAATATGCGGCCGCCGGCCCCGCTGCCGTCAAACTGGCGCAACAATTGGAGGCAGTGGCGCCGCTGGGACTATAACCGGCCGCCGCCGGGGCAGCCCTGGTATTATGCCGACCATTATTACCGTGACGGCCGCTATTATCGGCCGCGGCGTCTGGGGCGGTACGACCGCATCTATCGCGGCTTTAACGGGCGCTATTATTGCCGGCGCAGCGACGGGACGACCGGGCTGATCATCGGCGGGATCAGCGGCAGCATTCTGGGCAGCCTGCTCGGCAATGGCGATTCGAACACCGTCGGCGCGCTGATCGGGCTGGGCGCGGGTGCGGCGCTCGGCAATGCAATCGATCGTGGGCAGGTGATCTGCCGCTGATCGGTGAGTGAGCAGAAAAGGGAGCCGGGGCTCAGCGGGCGATCGCTGGGCCTCGTCGCTTTTGGTAGCGCGGGAGGCTAGAGCCACAGGCGTGAGTGGCGAATTGACAGTCCTGGGCGCGGTGCTGGCCGGCGGCGAGGCGCGGCGGTTCGGATCGGACAAGGCGCTGGCGCTGTTCGAGGGACGGCCGCTGATCGACCATGTGATCGCGCGACTGGCGCCGCAGACGGATGGTGTGGTGGTGGTGGGCCGCGATCATGCGGGGCTGGCGCGTGTGCAGGATCGGCCGGCCCATGGCCTGGGGCCGCTGGGGGCCATTGCCGGCGCGCTTCACTGGGGGCGTGCGCACGGGTTCGACGCGGTGCTGACGGTGCCGTGCGATACGCCGCTGCTGCCATTGGATCTTGCGCACGCACTGGCGGGCGAGGGGGCGGCAGTGGTGGATGGGCTGCCGGTGATCGGCTGGTGGCCAACCACCCTGTCAGGCGCGCTGGACGCCTGGTTGGCGGAAGACCGGTCGCGCGCGGTGCGGCACTGGGCAGCGGCGGTGGGCGCGCGATCGGTGGTGCTGGAGACGCTGCCGGCGAATGTGAATACGGTGGCGGATCTGGACGGGCTAAGCGGCGCTTAGCCGATCCAGCGCCAGATGCCGGCGGGCCAGCCGGCGAGCGGGAGGTGCGCCCAGGTGGCGACCAGCCAGACGGTGACGCCGCCGCCGAGCGCATGCATGCCGATCTTGCCGATGCGCGCGCGATGCTGCGCGATGGCGAGGAACGGCCAGTAGCTGGTGCGCCGTTCCCATTCGCGCCAGAATTCGGGCTGCAGCGCCTCCTTCTTGCGATCCTGCAGATGCGCACCGACTAGCGCGAGGATGATGATCGCGCCGGCCAGCACGATGTTCGCCGGATCAGGGAAGACGAGGATGTGGACGAGGCCCCAAATGGCCAACCCCCACATCATCGGGTGGCGGGTGATGGCGAAGACGCCGCGTGCCTCCGGCACCACATCGGTCTTCGCTTCGGGCAGCGCGGGATTGCGGACGAGCGAGCCCATGAAGAGGATCGCGCCGGCCAGCATCAGCACGGTGCCGAGCGCCCACAGGCCATCACCGACCGGCCAGAGCGGGGCTTCGGCTGGCGCCGCGCGATAGGCGAGCGCCAGCCAGACCAGGGTGATCAGCGAAACGAGGCTGTAGAGGCCAAGGAAACCCTTTTCGCCGGCCGCGCGCACCAGCGGCGCGCGCAACGGGTGGGAGAGGAGGAAATGCGTCCCAACGAAGGCGATTGCTGCCGCGACGACATTTCCCATCCTCTTCCCCCCTTTTAGCTTATCGGCGTGTTTCGCCTGCCGTGTTGACCCCTGCGGCCTGCGGCTCGGCCAGCTCGGCTTCCCCCGCGAGGCCATGGCCCGCCTCGTCGCGCAGCGTATCGAGATGCATCCAGCGGCGCACCAGCGGGCTGAGTGCCAGCACCGCGACCGCGATGCCGATCGTCCACCAGCCGATCGTGGAATAGATGGCGAGCGTGCCCTCCTTGGTCATCTCTCCGCCTTCGCCGCCGGTCGCCTCGCCGATCTTGCCGGCGACGAAATTGCCGACCGCCGTCATGTAGAACCACGCGCCCATGATGAGGCTGGCGAGGTGCTTGGGGGCGAGCCGGTTCATCGCGCTGAGGCCGACGGGCGACAGGCAAAGCTCTCCGGTCGTCTGCAGGAAGTAGATCGCGAAGACGAAGAACACCGGCGTCGCGACTTCGACGCCGACGGTGTTCGCGCCCCAGACGAAGACCAGGAACGACAGGCCGACCTGCGCCAGCGCAAGGCCGAACTTGGCCGGCGCGGACGGCTCCAGCCCGCGCTTGCCGAGCCATACCCACAGCCCGGCGAAGATCGGGCCGAGCAGGACGATGTAGATCGGGTTGATCGACTGGAAGAGCGATGCCGGGACCCCGCCACGATCGACGTAGCGATCGGTGTAGAGGTTGAGGCTGCCGCCGGCCTGTTCGAACAGGCCCCAGAACACCGGATTCAACGCGATCAGGAACAGCACCGCGAACATGCGATCGCGCGCGTGCGGCTCGAGCTTGAAGCTTTCGAACAGCACATAGCCGAGCAAGGCGACGCCCGAGATGATCAGCAGCGTCTGGATCACGCTCTGATACTGGATCAGCGCCCAGATCACCGCGATCGCGGCGAGGCCGAGGCCGTACAGCGACAATTCCTTCTTCTTCGTCAGCGGGTTCGGCGCTTCGCCCTTGCCGAGCAGCAGCGGCTTGCCGAGGATGAAGACGATCAGGCCAAGCAGCATGCCGACGCCGGCGGCGCCGAAGCCATAGGCCCAGCCATAGGTTTCACCCAGCCAGCCGGCCATGATCGTGCCGATCGCGGCGCCGGTGTTGATGCCGATGTAGAAGATCGTGTACGCACCGTCGCGGCGAACGTCGGTCAGCGGATAGAGCTGGCCCACGATGACCGAGATGTTCGCTTTCAGGAAGCCCGAGCCGACGATGATGAAGGCGAGCGCCAGCCAGAAGACGTTGATCGCGGCCGATCCCTGGCCGCCGTCACCTTCCACCGCCATCAACAGGTGGCCGAACGTCAGCAGCACGGCGCCGTAGAGCACCGCCTTGCGCTGACCCAGATAGCGATCGGCGAGATAGCCGCCGAGCACCGGCGTGATGTACACGAGGCTGGTGTAGGCGCCGTAGATGAGGTTCGACTTGCCGTCGTCGAACAGCCAGTGCTTCGTCAGGTAGAAGATCAGCAGCGCGCGCATGCCGTAGTAGGAAAAGCGTTCCCACATCTCGGCGAAGAACAGGACGTAGAGCCCCTTCGGGTGCCCCATGAACTCGGGGCCCTTGGTGGTCGCGGCGGCGGCACCGCCGGCCAGCAGGATCGCGAGAAACCCTAACGCGATCGCGGGAATGATGGGCAAGGATACGCTCCCCAGGTGATTACGATCGGGGCGGTCGCCCCGGAAGTGGCGAGCCTAGCGCGGAAATTCGCGCTGCTAAAGCATTGTTACGAACGAAACGTTTCTGAGGGGGTGCTCGACTTGCGAGCCGTTCGCGATAAGAGGGTGCATGTTCAACGATACCGCCACGCCATTGTCGCTTCTCGCCACCCGCCGATCGGGCAAGCCGCGCGACCTCGGGGCGCCCGGACCGAGTGAGGAGCAGCTGGCGCAAATGTGCGCCATCGCTGCGCGCACGCCCGATCACGGCAAGCTGGCGCCATGGCGGTTCGTGATCGTCGGCGCGGAGCAGCGCGACGCCTTCGCGACGTTGCTGCTGGATGCCTATCGCGCCGACCGCCCGGAGGCGAAGCGGGCGGAGATCGAGGCAATCGAGCAATTCGCGCACCAGGCGCCGGCGCTGGTGGTGGCGCTATCCTCGCCGCGACTCGACAGCCAAATTCCCGTGTGGGAGCAGGAACTGTCGGCAGGCGCGGCGTGCATGAACCTGTTGCACGCAGCGCATGCGATGGGTTTTGCCGGCGGATGGCTGACGACCTGGGCCGCGTTCAACGACCGGGTGCGCGACGCGTTCGGCGCGGCGCCCGAGCGGATCGCGGGGTTCATCTTCATCGGCACGCCCACGCGCCCGCTGGACGAACGCCCGCGGCCGGACCTCGCCACGACCGTCCGGAAGTGGACAGCTTAAGACTCGACTGGGCGCACCATTGCTGTATTAAGGCAGCATGACAGCGCTGAGCAGTGAGGACAGCCCGGTCTACATCCGGCTGCGTGGCACGATCGCGGCGGGGATCCTGCGCGGTGACTTCCGCGCCGGCGACCAGCTTCCCTCCGTCAGGGCGCTTGCCGCCGAGCATGGCGCCAACCCGCTGACCGTCGCCAAGGCCTATCAGTCGTTCCAGGACGAAGGCTATGTCGAGGTGCGGCGCGGTGTGGGCATGTTCGTGCTGCCGGGCGCCGCGGAGCGGCTCCGCGTGGCGGAGCGCGATGCGTTCGTGACCCAGCAATGGCCGCGGATCCGCGCTTATATCGATCTGCTGGGACTGGATCTGGCGGGCCTGCTGGAGCGCGAGCGGGCCTGAGCGGTGCCGTTTCGGCCAAGTTTCACGACAAAGGACAAGAGGCTGGAGCGCGGGCTGTGCCCGGCCTGACGGTGCTTTGCGTCAGCCGGCCAAGGCCTGGAGCAGGGCAGTGGCGGGTGCGCGATCCGGGAAGGCGGGGTCGCGCAGCGCGATCGAGATCTGCGCGCGCGCTTCGGCCTTGCGGCCCGCTTCTGCCAGTGCCTGCGCAAGATGCCAGGCGATGCCGGCATGGGCGGGGGCGAGCTTCGAGGCCTTGACGAGCAACTGCAGCGCGCCGGGCGTGTTACCGCCCTCATAGAGCGCCCAGCCGTAAGCGTCGCAGACGGCGGGGTTCATCGGCGCCAGGGAATATCCATGGCGGGCGTAGATCGTCGCCGTTGGCGCGTCGCCGGCACCGGAATAGGCGTAGCCGAGCTGGGCCATCAGCAGCGCGTCGCGGTTCCCGATCGCGGCGCGCAGATCCTCGAGCGTCTCGATCGCTGGTTCCCATTCGCGAGCGGCGAGCTGAAGGTTCGCCAGCGCGCGGCGGGCGACGAGGCTTTGCGGATTCTGCGACAGGTACAGCGCCAGCGCCTCCGCACCGAGCCGCTGCTGGCCAGTGTGGCCGGCGGCCTCGGCGAGCCGCAGCAGCGCGGGCGCATCGAAGCGGAGATCAGCGGCACGACGGTATGCATCGAGCGCGGACGCGAAGTTGCCGGTGCTGGCAAGCACATCACCTGCGAGCAACTGCGCGTCCGGCACGCCGGGCGAAACGCCAGCGATCGATTGTGCGCGGCGAAGCGCGCCGTCACGGTCCCCGGCGGCGAGCAGGCCACGGACATAGGGGACGGAGACAGTGGGATCGCCAGGCGATGCGGCGACTTCGTTGGCGAGGACGGCAACGCCATTGTCGCCGTCGAAGGGCGTCGGGCCGGCGAGCAGCGGGCGAGCGGCGCGATCGAGGAAGCGGGCAGCCCAGTCGCGCTCCCCGGTCGCTTCAAAGGCGCGACCGACGAGGGCGAGCGTGTAGCTGTCCGCATCCGGGCGGAGCGCCAGCGGGCGAAGCATGTCCAGTGCGCCGCGTGCGTCGCCCGAGCGCAGCAGCGCGGCACCGAGCAGCCGGCGGGCGGCGAGGTTCATCGGCTGGCGGCCGACGATCTCTCGGAAGCTGACGACGGCCTGCTCGTAGCCGCCGTCGGCATAAGCGAGCATGCCCGTGAGGAGCACGACGCCGGGTGTGTCGAGGCCGGCGTCGCCCATCTTGGCGAGCAAGGCGCGGGCGAGATCGCGGTTGCCGGCGCGCGCCGCCATGACCGCCTCGAGATACAGCGCCGGCGGGCTGCCGGGGCGCGCGGCGCGGGCGCGGCGGGTGGCGTCCAGCATGTCGGCGTAGCGCCCGGCGTCGCCAGCCGTGGCGGCATATTCGATCAAGGCGGGGTGATAATAAGCGTCGAGCGCGAGCGCGCGATCGAACCAGGGCAGGGCGGCGGTGAGGCCGTAGCGGCTGCGCACGACCTGCCCGGCAAGGACGATGGCGGCAAGGTTCGTCGGATCGAGTGCGAGTGCCTGGCGTGCGGCGACGTCTGCGCTACCAATGTCGCCCGCGTCGAAGCGGACGCGGCCGAGATCGGCGTAGGCATAAGCGTCACGGGGCGCGCGGGCGACGAGCGCCTCGAGCATGCGGGTGGCGGCGGGAACGTCGCCCGCGGCGGCGAGGGCGCGGGCGCGCACGCGGACCGCGTAAGCGGCGTAGGGCGGCGCCGCGCGTGCGGCCTCCGTCAGCGCGCGCTGCGGATCGCCCTGCATCAGCCAGGCGTCGGCGAACAGGTGGTGGAGGCGCGCAGCCGGGACGCCGTCGGCACGGGCACGGTTGAGCGCCCCTTCAGCGGCGGCCCCATCGCCCAGCAGCAGATAGATGCGCCCCAGCAGCGCGCTCGCCACCGCCCCGTCCGGGCCCTTGGTAGCGGTGATCGCATGGTTGCGCGCGGCGCTGTAATTGCCACGCGCCAGCGCGGCGAGGCTGGCCTGTAGCGCACCCGCGGGATCCGGCGCGGCGGCACGGCGGGCGAGGAAGACGATGCCGCCCAGCACCAGCGCGATCGCGGCGAGCACGGCCAGGATGCGCGTGGTGCGCGCGCGATACCAAGCGCGGCCGGGCATGCCCGCGCGCGAACGGCGGCGTCTGCCCCGCAGCATCGGGTATCGCGCGGGCGTATCAAGCATGCAGATCGTAGCTTTTCAGGAGATCGTAGAGCGTCGGGCGGCTGACGCCGAGGAGGCGGGCGGTGTGCGAGATATTGCCATCCGCCCGGGCGAGTGCGTGGCGGATCGCGCGACGGTCCGCCGCCTCGCGGGCGGCGCGAAGGTTGATCGGCGCGTCGTCCGCAGACGCAAGATCGAGGTCTGCGGCGGTGACGAGCTTGCCGTCGGCCATGATCACCGCGCGCTTCATCCGGTTCTCCAACTCGCGGACATTGCCGGGCCAGTCGTGCGCGTCGATCGCGGCGCGGGCGTCGGGCGCAAGGCCAGTGACGGCGGGGTTCATGGTGCGCGCGTACTTCGCCACGAAATGCCGCGCGAGCAGTGCCGCGTCGCCGGGACGCTCGGCCAGCGCGGGGATGCGAACGACGATTTCGGCGAGGCGATAGTAGAGGTCTTCGCGGAACGAGCCGTCGGCGACCATCGCATCGATGTCGCGGTGCGTGGCGCAGACGATGCGCGTGTCGACCGCGATCGGCTTGCGGCCGCCGATCCGCTCGATCACGCGTTCCTGAAGGAAGCGCAGCAGCTTGACCTGCAAGGGCAAGGGAACGTCCCCGATCTCGTCGAGGAACAGGGTGCCGCCTTGTGCCTGTTCGATCTTGCCCTCGGTGGTTTTCACCGCTCCGGTGAAGGCACCCTTTTCGTGGCCGAACAGCTCGCTTTCGAGCAGCGTTTCCGGGATCGCGGCGCAGTTGATTGCAACGAAGGCGCCTTTGGCGCGTGGCGAGGCTTCATGCAGGCCGCGGGCGAGCAGCTCCTTGCCGGTGCCACTGGCGCCGAGCAGCATTACCGAGACATCGGCCGGCGCCACCCGCTCGATCGTGCGCATGACCTTGGCCATTTCGGGCGCGGCGGTGATGAGGCCGCCGAGCGCCGGGGCGGCGGCGCTGGCAGACAGGCGGCGGTTCTCGGCCTCCAGATCGTGGACGTGGAAGGCGCGCGCGACGATCAGGCCGAGCGCATCGATGTCGATCGGCTTCTGGTAGAAATCCCAGGCGCCGTCGGCAATCGCCTTGAGCGCGCTCTCGCGCGCGCCGTGGCCGGAGGCGACGATCACCTTGGTATTGGGCTTCAGCGACAGGATTTCGGCAAGGAGCGCGAAACCCTCGCTGGTGCCGTCGGGATCGGGCGGCAGACCCAGATCGAGCGTGACGACGGCGGGCTCCTCCGCGCGCAGCGCCTCGATCGCGCTGCTGCGATCGCCGGCGACGATCACCTGATATCCATCATAAGCCCAGCGCAACTGGCGCTGCAGCCCGAGATCGTCCTCGACGATCAGCAGCTTGCGTTGTTCGGTCATGCCGCAATCCCCACCGCGGTGGTTTCGGGTGCCGCCAGCGGCAGCGTGACACGGAAGCTCGTGCCTTCGCCTTCGCGGCTGGTGACGGTGACGGTGCCGCCCATCGCCTCGGCCAACTGGCGCGCCTCGAACGCACCGAGGCCGAACCCGCCGGGCTTGGCGGAGACGAACGGCTTGAAGAGCTGATCGCGCACGAAGGCGGGCGACATGCCGCAGCCGCGATCGCTGACGGTAATGACGGCGCGGCCGTCTTCGGCGGAAACGTGGAGTGCGACGGCGGCCTCCTGGCCGCTCGCCTCGATCGCATTCTGCACCAGATGCGAGAGCAACGTTTCGAGCGCGCTGCAATCGGCGTTGGCGAGCACGTGAGGGGCGCCATCGGCGGTGACCGGGTGCTGGGCGCGGCGGGCGTTGGCTATCCGTTCGGCGAGATCAAGCAGCGCGACCGCGCGGCGCGGTTCGCCGCGCGCGCCGTGATGCTGCGACAGGCGCGCGAGAAGCGCGTTCATGCGGTTCGACGTTTCGGTAAGAGTCGCCACCATGTCGGCACGGAAGGCCGGATTGTCGGCATGCCGCTCGGCATTGCGTGCGACCAGCGTCAACTGGCTCACCATGTTCTTCAGATCGTGCATGATGAAGGCGAAGCGGCGGTTGAACTCGTCAAACCGCTGCGCGTCGGCGAGTGCGGCCTGGGTGCGTGCCTCGGCGATATAGCTGGCGGCCTGTCGCCCAGCCACGCCGAGCAGGTCGAAATCCTCCCAGTCGAGCGCGCGGTCGACCGGCGGGCGGGCAAGCACGATCGCTCCGGCGAGCCGATCGAAGTGGATCAGGGGGACCACCGCCCAGGCATCCGCATGATCGCGCAGCCAGGGCGCGATGCTTGCCGCATCGGCGCGATCGGCACGACCGGCGCGCACTGCGTCGAGCTCCAGGATGCGGTGGCTGGCGGCGAGATGGGCGAACAGCGCCTTGTCGGCGGCCGGCGGCGCTGGCGAGTCGGGCCAGTTCCACGCCGGGCCGGCATCCAGACCCGCATCATCCGGCACCAGCAAGGCGCCGCCCGGCGAACCGGTGAGGTCCGCCACCGCCTTCACGACGCGGGTGTCGAGCGGTGATGCGCCGGCGCCGGGCGTGCCCAACGTCTCCGTGAAGCGCAGCCATTCGTTGCGGTAGTCGTAGCGGTGCGAGAAGAGATGCTTCGAGATGAGCACCTTCACCCAGGCGCGAATCCAGGGGGTGGAGACCACCGTCAGCAATGCCGCGGCGGTGCCGAAGACAAAGGCTGTCTGTACGATCCGCGCGTGGCTGCCGCCGACCGAAGCAAGCAGCCCGGTCGCGAGACCCGTCACCACCACGTAGAGCACGATCGTCAGCAACGAGAGCGATTGCAGCGCAATCGTGCGCGAGACCTGGAGCTGCCACTCGCCGTCCCGCTGGACGGCGAGACCGAATAACGGGGCAAGCGCGACCATCACCGCGCCGCGGGCGTCGATCAGCCCGACCGGCCAATCGCCCGTTGCCCAGGCGGCGGCATAGATCACCAGATCCGCGCTCCACATCAGGGTGAGCGCGAGCGTCGCCACCCGCACGCCGCCGCGCGTGCGCCAGGCCGCCGCGCCGCGGAGCCGATAAACGAGGATCAGCGCCGCGACGGTCGACAGCGTGCGGAACGCCGAGCGGGTGTAAGCTATTGCGGCGGTTGCCTCCGGATCATCCACCATCGCCGAGGCGATCGCGAGGCCCGCGGTGGCCACCACCACCAGCGCGACCGCCGCATAGACCCCCGCGATCCAGTGAAGATCGGGATTGCCCCTATCCCGCCGGGCGATCGCATACATGAAGGCGAGCCAGGCGAGATTGCGGATGCTTTCGGCGATCCGGGTGGCGACGTCCAGATTGTCGATCCCGGCGACGGCGAGCGCCCAGAGCGAGGTCGCGAGCAGCGCGGCGATGAAGGTGACGCGCGGCAGCCCGCTGCCGCCGGCGCGAAGCTGCGCCAGCGCGAGCGTACCGAACAGCAGCGCGGCAAGCGCGTGCGTCCACAAGCCGAGCGATGCGCCGATCACCGCGTCACGACCAAGGCTGACGCATCAGCGCGCGCCTGCCGGCCACAGCACCACGCGCAATGTCTGGAGCAGGATCAAGAGATCGAGGAACGGCGAGTAATTCTTCGCGTAATAGAGATCATACTCCAGCTTGTGCCGCGCATCCTCGACCGAGGCGCCATAGGGATAATTGATCTGCGCCCAGCCTGTGATGCCCGGTTTCACCATATGCCGTTCGGCGTAATAGGGCAGATGCTCTTCCAGTTCGGTGACGAACTGCGGGCGCTCCGGGCGGGGACCGACGAAGCTCATCTCGCCCTTCAGCACGCTCCAGCATTGCGGCAGCTCGTCGATCCGCACCTTGCGGATGAAGCGGCCGATGCGGGTGACGCGCGGATCCCTCTCTGCGGCCCAGACCGCCTTGCCGGCGACTTCCGCATCGGCGCGCATCGAGCGGAGCTTCAGGATATCGAAAGGCTCGTTGTAGAGCCCGACGCGGCGCTGGCGGTAAAAGGCGGGGCCGCGGCTTTCGAGCTTGATGGCGATCGCGGTGAGGAGGATCACCGGCGCGGCGAACAGCAGCAGTAGCGCACTCGCAGCGACGTCGAACGCGCGCTTGGCCATGCCCGACAGCATGCGTCCCGACGCGAAGCCATCGGAGAAGATCAGCCACGACGGGTTGACGCTGGCGAGATCGATCCGGCCGGTTTCGCGTTCGAGGAAGGTCGAGAATTCGTTGACATGGACGCCCGTCGTCTTGACGCGCAGCAGATCCTTCAGCGGCAGCGCGTTGCGGCGCTCCTCGATCGCGAGCACCACCTCGGTCGCGCCGAGTTCGACGACATGGGCCGCGAGGTTAGGAATGTCGCTGCGCGGGATAGCGCCGTCGACGACGATTGCCGGTTCGCCCATGGCCACGAAGCCTGCGACGACGAAACTGGAACGATTGGCGTGCTCCAGGGCGGCGAGCCGCGCGGCGCGATGGCCGGCGCCGAGCACCACGATGCGGCGCTTGAACCGTTCACCGCCAAGCAGCTTGCCGAACAGGAGGCGGACGGCGACGAGCCCGGTGATCGCGATCAGCATCGCGTAGAAGAGGCTCGATCGCCAGAAGGTGATCGAGGGGAAGAAGAAGAAGAGCAGGCTGAGGAAGATGACGCCGAGCGAGATCGCGACCACCAGCCGCATGGTTGCCTGGCGGGTCGAGACGAGCACGTCGGCCTGGTAGGCGCCAACCGCGACCATCGCGGTGGCGAGGGGCAGCGCAAAGGTGACGAGCTGCGGCAGCCGGGTCCAGATCGTCTCCGGCGCCATATCGAGCTGCCAGGCGCGGATCAGCCAACCGGCTTCGGCGGCGAACAGCAGGATGACGAGGTCAATGAGGCCAAGCAGCGCGACGGCATTGGGAACGTAATGTTTGAATACCCTGATCATCGCCCGCGCTTTGCCCGTACCGCCGTGTAAAGGGATCCGACACCCCCTGTCGCAGGAAATGGCAAACAAAGCCTGAATCGCGGAGTTGGTGATGGATCGGAAATGAAACATGCGCATTGTACGGCGCGGGGGATTTCCAGATAACCATCTGCGTGTCGGCCATCCGGTCGACTGCTCTGCCATGTGAGGAGTAAACGATGCCGTCGATCGTTCCCGTCATCCTGTCCGGTGGATCGGGGACACGTTTGTGGCCGATGTCCCGCCCGGAGCGTCCCAAGCAGATGCTGGCGCTGACCGCGGAGGAGACCATGCTTCAGCTGACCGCAAGTCGTGCGGCCGGTGAACAGTTCGCAGCACCGATCGTGGTGGCGAACGCGCGGCACACCGACATGATCGAGGAACAGCTGGCGGCGATCGGCGCCAAGCCGCAGGCGCTGGTGCTGGAGCCGATGGGCCGCAACACCGCGCCGGCCATCGCGCTCGCCGCCTTGGTTGCGCCGCAGCCGGACGCACCGCTACTGGTGATGCCGTCCGACCATGTGATCGAGGATGTGGCCGCGTTCCGCGCGGCGATCGCGTCTGCCTTGCCGATGGTGGAGGACGGCTGGCTGGTAACCTTCGGCATCACGCCGGACGCTCCGGAAACCGGCTATGGCTATATCAAGGTGGGCGAGGAGATCGCCGAGGGCGTCCACCGCGTCGACCGCTTTGTCGAAAAGCCGCCGCGCGCGGCGGCCGAGGCGATGCTGGCGAGCGGCGACCATGCGTGGAACGGCGGCATCTTCCTGTTTCGCGCGGACGCGTTCCTGGATGCGCTCGCGCAGTACGAACCCAAGATGCTGGAGGCGGTGCGGCGCTCTCTCGCGGAAGGCGAGCGCGCCGGCACGCAGGTCCGGCCGTCGGCGCGCGCCTTCGCCGAAGCGCCGAACGAGTCGATCGACTATGCGGTGATGGAGAAGGCCGACCGCGTGGCGGTGGTGCCGGTGGCGATGGGCTGGAACGACGTCGGCAGCTGGGACGCGCTGCACGCGATTAGCGCAGCCGATGAGGCCGGCAATGCGATCCGCGGAGAAGTGATCGCGCTCGACACCACCAACTGCCTGGCGCGGACTGACGGCGTGCGCATCGCGATGGTGGGCGTGCAGGACCTGATCGTGGTCGCGTCGGGGAACGATATCCTGATCCTGCCGCGCGGACGCAGCCAGGACGTGAAGAAGCTGCTGGAGGCGATGAAGGACTGATCCCGCGGCGATGGGCGGGAGGCGTTGCACCGGCGTCGCCCGGCACGTAGCAGCCGGGTATGGACGATCTCGCCCGCATTGCCGACGCGCTGGAGCGGCTGGCGCCCCCGCCGCCGGCGGCTGCCGATCCGCTAGCCCACCCCGCCTACGTCTGGCGTGACAGCGTTCTGGTGGCGGCGCGCGCCTTCGCGCCGCTGCCGCTGGAGTTGCTCCACGGGGTGGAGGCGCAGAAGGATGCGCTGCTGGCGAACCTGGAACGACTGGCGGCTGGCCATGCCGCGCAGGACGTGCTGCTGTGGGGTGCGCGGGGCACCGGTAAGTCCGCACTGGTGAAGTCTGCGGTTGGTGCGGTGCAGGGCGCGGGCGGAGCGCTCGCGATGATCGAGATGGCTGCGGATCGGCTCGACAGCCTGCCGGCGCTGTTCGACACAATCGCGGATGTGCCGCGCGCCTTCGTGCTGTTCCTCGACGATCTGGGCTTCGATGCGGCGGCCGATGCGCGCACCTTGCGGTCACTGCTGGAAGGGGGTGCCGAGGCGCGGCCAGCCAATGCGCGGCTCGTGGTCACGTCTAACCGGCGGCACCTCATCCCGCGTGACATTCACGAGCAGGAAAATGCGATCAATCCGCGCGACGCGGTGGACGATCATCTCGCCCTGGCGGACCGCTTCGGCCTGAGCCTGGGCTTCCACGTCGTCGACCAGCCGCTCTACCTCGACATCGTGCGCGGCTATGCCGAGCGCTACGGCTTGCCGTTCGAGCCGCAGGATGCGCTGCTATGGGCGACGAAGCGCGGCAGCCGATCGGGCCGCGTCGCGTGGCAATATGTGGTCGACCTTGCCGGGCGCGCGGGCAAGGCGCTTTAGCCCAGCCCCTCGACCATCTCGGCGAGTTCCAGCCAGCGCATTTCGGCGGCGTCCTTCTCGTCGCGGGCGGCAGCGACTGACTTCATCAGCGCGTCGAATCGGGCGGGATCGCGGGTGTAGAGGGCGGGATCGGCGAGCAGTGCCTCATCGCGCGCGATCGCTGCGTCGAGCGCCTCGATCCGCGCGGGCAGTTGGTCGAAATCTCGCTGGTCCTTGTAGCTGAGCTTGGTGCGCGTCGGCGGCGGGGGGGCTGGCGTGGTGGCCGTCTTTGCCGCGGCCTTGCGTGCGGGCTCGGCCCGAACGGCGCGCTGGCGCTCCCAATCTTCATAGCCGCCGGCGACGATGTCGACCTTGCCCGAGCCATCGAGGCCGAGCGTGACCGTCACGGTGCGATCGAGGAAATCACGATCGTGGCTGACGATCAGCACCGTGCCGTCATAGTCGCCGATCACTTCCTGCAGCAGATCGAGCGTTTCGAGGTCGAGATCGTTGGTCGGCTCGTCGAGGACGAGGAGGTTCGAGTGGCGGGCGAACTCGCGCGCGAGCAGCAGGCGGGAGCGTTCGCCGCCGGAGAGCGAAGCGATCTTGGCCTCGGCGAGGCTCGGATCGAACAGGAATTCCTTGAGATAGCCGTGGATGTGCTTCTTGGTGCCGAGCACGTCGATCCAGTCGCCACCGTCGGCCAGCACATCGCGCACCGTCTTCTCCGGCGCCATCAGCTTGCGCTGCTGATCGATGATGATGCCGTCGAGCGTCTTGGCAAGCTTCACACTGCCGCTATCGGGGGCAAGCTCGCCGGTGAGGAGGCGCAGCAGCGTGGTCTTGCCCGCGCCGTTGCGGCCGACGATGCCGATGCGGTCGCCGCGCGTCACCCGGAAGGTGAAATCGCGGATGATCGTGCGGCCGTCATATTCCTTGGTGACATGCTCGGCATCAATGACGACCTTCGTCTTGTTGTCGTCATGCCCCATGGCGAGCGCGGCAGCGCCCTGCGGGCCGATCATTGCGGCGCGGGCGGCGCGCATTTCCTTCAATTTGGTAAGGCGGCCCTGGTTGCGGCGGCGGCGGCCGGTGACACCGCGCAGCAGCCAGTGTTCCTCAAGCTTGAGCTTCGCGTCGAGCCGTTCGGCGGCGCGCTGCTCCTCTGCATAGACCTGCTCGGTCCAAGCATCGAAGCCGCCGAAGCCGACCTCGGCCCGGCGCAGATTGCCGCGATCGAGCCACAGCGTCTGCTTGGTCAGGCGGGTCAGGAAGGTACGGTCGTGGCTGATGACGACAAAGGCGCCGCGGTAGCGGTTCAGCCATTCCTCCAGCCATTCGATCGCGCCGATGTCGAGATGGTTGGTCGGCTCGTCGAGCAGGAGCACGTCCGGGTCTTGTGCCAGTGCACGGACGATGGCGGCGCGGCGGCGCTCGCCGCCTGAGGCAGTGGCGGCGTCGCGCGACAGATCGATGCCAAGCTGGTCGGCGATCGCATCCGCCTCGAAATGCTGGGGCGCGTCGGCTCCCGAAAGGACGTAATCGGCCAGCGTGGCGAAGCCGGCGAGGTTTGGATCCTGTTCGAGCAGAACGACGCGGGTGCCGGGCACGATGGTGCGGCGGCCCTCGTCACTGTCGATCGTGCCGGCGATAAGCTTCAACAGCGTCGTCTTGCCGGCGCCGTTCCGGCCGATCAGCGCCAGCCGATCACGCGGGCCGACATAGAAATTGAGGTGGCGGAACAACCAGCCGGCGCCCTGGATGAGGCCAAGGTCTTCGTACGCGAGAATAGGGGCAGCCATGGGGGCGGCAGATAGGGGGCCGGGCGCGATGCGCCAAGCCGGCAATAACGACGGGCGGCTTCTTGCGATGGGGTGAGAGGTATCGCCCGCAAAAGCGCGGCTGTCTGGCGTCCGCCGTCGCCCTCTGCCACGGGTGCGGCATGAAGATCCGCGACTTCCTGCTCCTCGTCCTCATCTGTCTGGTGTGGGGATATAGCAACGTGTTGAGCAAGATCGTGGTGGGCAATTGGGCGGTGCCGCCGCTGTTCTTCGCCGCGGTGCGCTTCCTGGTGGTGATCGCGGCGACCTTGCCGTGGCTGCTGCCGATGCCGCGGCCGCGCTGGCGGATCGTGGCGATCGGCATCCTGATGGGTGCGGGCAATTTCGCGCTTCTCTTCATCGGTCTGCAGACCGCGTCGCCGTCGGCCGCGGCGGTCGTGATCCAGATCGGCGTGCCGTTCACGACACTGCTGTCGATCGTCATGCTGGGCGAGCGAATCCACTGGCGTCGCGGGCTGGGCATTGCGCTGACGCTGGCGGGCGTGCTGCTGGTGGTGTGGAACCCGGAGGGCATCGATCTTTCCGCCGGGCTGTGGTTCGTCGTCGGCGCGGCGTTCACGGGATCGCTGGGCGCGGTGCTGATGAAGCAGGTGGAGGATGTGGCGCCGCTGCGCTTCCAGGCGTGGGTGGGCCTGGTCTCGTTCCTGCCGCTGGCGCTGGCATCGGCAGTGTTCGAGGACGGCCAATGGGCGAGTGCGATGGCAGTCGGCTGGCCATTCGTTGGCGCAGTGCTGTTTGCCGCGCTCGTCGTCTCGGTGCTGGGGCACACAAGCTATTACGGGCTGATCCGCCGCTATGAGGCCAATTTGCTAGCGCCGCTGACGCTGATGACGCCGCTGTTCACCATCGCCTTTGGTGTCGCGCTGACCGGGGACAAGCTGGACATGCGGATGATTGCGGGGGCGATGCTGGCGCTGGCGGGGGTGCTGGTGGTAGCGCTTCGATCCAAGAAGGCGACGCAGTTGCTGGCGGAGCGGGAGCAGGCCTGAGGGACCTGGCGCCCGCATAAGAAAAGGGCCGGGGCGCTGGTGCGCTCCGGCCCTTTCTTTTGGTCGATGGCAGCGGCGGAGCCGCTGCTGGACGTCAGACTGGTTCGGCTTTGCCGACCGGCTGGCCGATCCGGTGCGAGTCCGTCGCCAGCGTTCGCGCTGGCGACGGCCGCAATCTGATCAGAAGTCCATGCCGCCCATGCCGCCGCCGGGCATTGCCGGCATTGCGGGCTTGTCTTCCGGCAGCTCGGAAACGGTCGCCTCGGTGGTGATGAGGAGGCCCGCCACCGATGCGGCGTTCTGGAGCGCGGTGCGGACGACCTTGGTCGGGTCGATCACGCCGGCCGCAACCAGGTTCTCGTAGGTGTCGGTCGCAGCGTTGAAGCCGAACGCGGTATCCGTCTGGTCGAGCAGCTTGCCCGAGACGACGGCGCCGTCCTGGCCAGCGTTCTGTGCGATCTGACGCACCAGCGCAGTCAGCGACTTGCGGACGATGTCGACGCCGCGCGTCTGGTCGTCATTGTCGCCCTTCAGGCCTTCGAGAGCCTTGGTCGCGTACAGCAGCGCGGTGCCGCCGCCCGGAACGATGCCCTCTTCGACGGCAGCGCGGGTTGCGTGCAGCGCGTCGTCAACGCGGTCCTTGCGCTCCTTCACCTCGACCTCGGTCGCGCCGCCGACCTTGATCACGGCAACGCCGCCAGCGAGCTTCGCGAGACGCTCCTGGAGCTTCTCACGATCGTAGTCGGACGTGGTGACTTCGATCTGCTGACGGATCGCCTCGGTGCGGCCCTTGATCGCTTCGGCATCACCCGCGCCATCGACGATGGTGGTGTTGTCCTTGTCGATCGTGACGCGCTTCGCGGTGCCGAGCATGCCGAGCGTGACGCTCTCGAGCTTGATGCCGAGATCCTCGGAGACGACTTCGCCCTTGGTGAGGATCGCGATGTCCTCGAGCATCGCCTTGCGACGATCGCCGAAGCCCGGTGCCTTGACCGCTGCGACCTTCAGGCCGCCGCGCAGCTTGTTGACGACGAGCGTGGCCAGAGCCTCGCCCTCGATGTCCTCGGCGATGATGAGGAGCGGACGGCCCGACTGCACAACCGCCTCGAGGATCGGAAGCATCGACTGCAGGTTCGACAGCTTCTTCTCGTGGATCAGGATATACGGGTCGTTCAGTTCGACCTGCATCTTTTCCGGGTTGGTGATGAAGTACGGCGACAGGTAGCCGCGGTCGAACTGCATGCCCTCGACGACGTCGAGCTCGAATTCGAGACCCTTCGCCTCTTCGACGGTGATCACGCCTTCCTTGCCGACCTTCTCCATGGCCTCGGCGATCTTCTCGCCGACTTCACGGTCGCCATTCGCGGAGATGATGCCGACCTGGGCAACTTCCTGCGACCCCGAGACGGGCTTCGAGCGCGCCTTGATGTCGTCGACGACCTTGTGGACGGCGAGGTCGATACCGCGCTTCAGGTCCATCGGGTTCATGCCGGCTGCGACCGACTTCATGCCCTCGCGAACGATCGCCTGAGCGAGAACGGTCGCGGTGGTGGTGCCGTCACCGGCGATGTCGTTGGTCTTCGAGGCCACTTCGCGCACCATCTGCGCGCCCATGTTCTCGAACTTGTCCTTGAGCTCGATTTCCTTGGCGACCGACACACCGTCCTTGGTGATGCGCGGCGCGCCGAAGCTCTTGTCGATGACGACGTTGCGGCCCTTCGGGCCGAGCGTGACCTTCACCGCGTCGGCGAGGATGTCGACACCCTTCAGGATGCGCTCGCGTGCGTCGCGGCCGAATTTTACGTCCTTGGCTGCCATGGGGCTACCCTTTCAAATGAACGAATGTTGAGGAAGTTGAGGCGATCGAACGAGATCTCAGGCGATGACGCCGAGGATGTCCGATTCCTTCATGATCAGCAGGTCTTCGCCGTTGACGCGGACTTCAGTGCCCGACCACTTGCCGAACAGGACGCGATCACCGGTCTTGACGTCCAGCGGCGTGACCTTGCCGTCCTCGGCCTTCGTGCCCGAACCGGCGGCGACGACTTCGCCCTCCTGCGGCTTTTCCTTTGCGGTGTCCGGGATGATGATCCCGCCAGCAGTCTTTTCCTCGGCCTCGACGCGGCGTACGAGCACCCGGTCGTGCAGCGGACGGAAGTTCATGGCTGTACCCTCTTGTTGAGCGGTGTGTGACAGTTTCTTGGCACTCCCCTGAAACGAGTGCCAACAGCCGCCATATGTGAATGGCCCGTTGAGTCGTCAACGGGGGGACGACGCAAAAAATCGGAACAAATCGTCAGGACGTGCGTGGCAACAGCCCAAGCCGCCCGCGTGCATGCCACCGCCACATGAGAAGGATCGAGACGGCGAGCAGCCCGACGGCCAGGCCGACCCAGATCCCGACGCCTTCCCATCCGGCCCAGAAGCCGAGCAGCCCGGACGTGCCGAAGCCGATCACCCAATAACCGAACAGCGCGATCAGCATCGGGACGCGCGTGTCCTGCAGGCCGCGGAGCACGCCCGCCGCCACGGCCTGCGCGCCGTCGACGAGTTGGAACATGGCGGCGATGGCGAGGAACTTGATCGCGAGCGCGACGACGGCCGCATTGGCAGGATCATCGACATCGACATAGGCGCTGACGAATAGGCGCGGCATCGCCCAGATCGCAAAGGCAGTGACCGCCATGAAGCTGATGCCGAGGGTGAGCGCGACGCGGCCGGCGCGGGCGATCCACAGCGTGTCGCGGGCGCCATAGGCCATGCCGACGCGGATCGTGGCTGCCTGGGCGATGCCGAACGGCACCTGGAAGGCGATCGCGGCGATGTTGAGCGCGACCGCATGGGCGGCGACCTCGGTGACGCCGATCAATCCCATCAGGATCGCCGCGCCGCCGAACAGCGCGCCCTCGAACACCCAGGTCAGCATGATCGGCACGCCTAGCCGGATGATCTCGCGGAAGCGGGACCATTCGGTGCGCCACCAGCGGCCGAACAGACGGTACCGACGCAGGCGGCGGTCGAACTTGAGGATCACCCCATAGGCCAGCGCCATGGCGGTCAGGCTGATGACGCTGGCGAGCGCGGAGCCTTCGAGCCCCAGCGCAGGGACGCCGAGATTGCCGAACACCAGCATCCAATTGGCCAGGATGCTGATGCCGAGCGCCAGGCCGGTGACGACGAAGGCCCAGCCCGGACGGCCGAGCGCAGCCGCCGAGGTGCGCATGACGCCCGCGGCAACGCCCGGAACGATCGCGATCATGATGATGTCGAGGAAATGGCCGGCGCGCCGCGCGACCTCGGGATCCTGGCCGGCCAGCAGCAGCAATGTCTCGCCGTGCGCGAGGAGCAGGATCACCGGGATCGCGCCCGCGGCGCCGACCCACAAGGCCATGCGGACGCTTCGACGCACCTCGCGGACGGCATGTTTGCGCCGGCCGAGCTCCGCGGCGATCAGCGGCGCGGCGGCGCTGGTGAGGCCGATCAGCGCGTACATGGTGAGATTGAACATGAAGACGCCAAGCGTCGCGGCGGCGAGATCGACGGTACCGAGCCGCGCGACGAAGATCACGTCGACTGCGCTGACCGCCATCTGAAGCAGGTTCGCGCCCACCAAAGGCGCCGCGATCCGAACGAGCGCCGACAATTCCGCGCGATCGGTTTCCGGCCGGCTACCGGTCAGCGGGGGAGGGGCGGCAAGTTCCATGGTCGCCGGGCGTTAGGCGCAAAGTGTTACATGGGAAAGAGACGGCGCGGTCGCCCGACAGGCCGGATCCAGAAATGTTTGCTTACGGTGCCGGAACAAAGGCGCAGCAAGACGGGTTCCAGCGCAGTGTAGACAGTGTTGAGGGAGAGGAAGTCATGGCCGATTATCGTACAACGGACGATCATGTCGTGGTTCGCCGTGGCGGCGCCGGGCGGACGATTGCAATTCTGCTCGGGATCGTGGCCCTGGTGGTCGTGGTCCTCTTCGCGACCGGCTTCTGGAGCGCGGACGTCAAGGAAGGGTCGCTGCCGCAGGTGGACGTGAGCGCCAAGGGCGGCGAGCTGCCTAAGGTGGACGTCGACAGCAAGGAAGTGGTCGTCGGCACCAAGAAGACCGAAGTCGACGTGCCGGTGGTCGGCGTCAAGGACAACGGCGAGAAGTAAGCACCAGAGCCGGGCGGGTGTGGCGCGGCACGCGCGTCACACCCGTCGGGTCAGATGGTGATCCGAATGGCGGGGCTCAGCGCTGCGCGACGTTGACCGGCGCGAGCGGCGGCGGGAAATCGAGCGCGCCGCACTTGCGCACCTGCCACTCGCCCTTCTTGGACCAGCAGACATTGTCCAGCCGCGGGATTCGCGGATCGGTGTGAACATAGCGCGGGAACTGCTGCTCGCCCCACGGCACCAGGCTGTTGCGCAGCTTACGCATCTGCTCCTGCGCGACGGTGCCGAAGCTGCCGCGCGGCGCATATAGCGCCTGACGGCCGATCTCGCCGGCGGCCTGGCAGAAATTGTACTGCGATGCGACGGCGTTGAAGCTGGAATAGGTGCGGGTGCCGAACTGGTCGAGCGCCGACTGACCGGCCTTCACGCCCTTGTTGGTGCGGGCGAAATAGCCGCGCAGGGTATCATAGGACTCCTTGAGCTCGTCCTTATGATCGGTCAGCACGGCATTGTAATTGTCGACCGTCAGCAGCGTCGGCTCGAACTGGCATTGCAGCGCGGCGACGTTGAGCGCGGCACGCAGCGTCCAGCTGAGGCCAGCGCGCAGCTCCTTCTCGGTCGCGCCGGGCATCGGCTGCGCCACGCCCTGCTCGTCGCCACGCACCACCTGGCCGGACAGATCCTTGGATTTCATGAAGAATTGCGCCGATGCCGGCGAGGACATCAAAAGCGTCGCTGCCACCATGCCAGCGCCAACCAACCGCAACCCGCTCATCACAAAACCCCTTTGACGCAACGCGCGGGATTCATAGGCGTTTTGGCGTGAATCGCCAACCTAATTTGTGGCCGGCATGGAACATTTCGGACGCTGGTGAAACGACCGCCGGTGTGGGTACCGCCTCAGATATGGAAAGGGCCGCCCGGTTGCCCGAGCGGCCCTTCAAACACGCCAAAGGCGCGATGATTACATCGCGTTGGTGGCGGTCATGTCGTTCGACATCATCGTGTCGTTCGACATCATCGTGTCGTTCGCCATCATGCCGCCGTTCATGCCAGCGTCCACCGCCGTCATGTTGTCGGTCATGGTGTCCATGCCCTCGGTGGCGTTCATGTCGGTGATGGTGGTGTTGTCGACGGTCGTGTCGGTCTTCGAGCCGCAAGCCGACACGGCCAGAGCGGCCGCGGCGAGGGCGGAACCCGTCAGAATCTTCGAGATAACACGCATGGATAGCTCCCTAGATAGTGGATTTGGACGCGGATGGATCCTTAATACCCAAATCAAAGTGGATATTAGACACAGAACCGCGCCCCCTCAAGCCTCGATTTCACCCTTGCAAGAAAGACTTTGCAGGAACGCGTCGGCCGTCAACGCGAGCGCGGCGTCAAAGGTTTCAAGGGTGGCGTCGCTGCCGAGCGCCGCAGCGCTCGTAACCGGGTATTCCGCGATGCCGCAGGGGACGATCCCACCGAAGTGCGCCAGATCAGGGGACAGGTTCACCGAGAAACCATGCATCGTCACCCAGCGGCGCACACGGACGCCGATCGCGCCGATCTTCGCTTCCTGTCCTGCCGCGTCATGGGTCCAGATGCCGATCCGGCCGGGCGCGCGGAAGGCGGTGATGCCAAGCTGCGCCAGCGCGTTGATAACCCAGCCTTCGACGGCGTGGACGAAACAGCGCACGTCGCGCCCGCGGCGATTGAGGTCGAGCACGAGATAGCCGATGCGCTGGCCGGGCCCATGATAGGTGTAGCGACCGCCGCGGCCGGCATCGACCACGGGGAAGCGCGGGTCGATCAGCTCGGTGGGATCGGCACTCGTCCCCGCAGTATAGACCGGCGGATGTTCGAGCAGCCAGACCAGCTCGCGCGCCTCGCCAGCCACGACGGCGGCGGCGCGCGCCTCCATCTCGGCCAGGGCAGCGGGATAGTCAGTGAGGCCGGGCGTCACCCGCCATTCGATAGTGTCATCAATCACGCCGTGCGAGATGCGGACGGGCGAACCAATTGGCAAGCATCGCAGCGATAGAGTAGCGTGGGCGACGGGCAACAGCGAAAGACGGGTCGGTTGATGGTCAGCGTGGGTACGGTCTGGGACCGGACGATGGATGTGATCGCGGGAAGGTTCGCGATCCTCGCGTCCATCGCGCTGATGCTGCTGTTCGTGCCGACGGTGCTGCAGGCGCTGGTCGACGCGAATACGAGCGGATCGACGACATCCATAATTGGCGGGCTCGTCTCGATCGCCGTAGCGGTGGCGACCGCGATCGGGGCGCTGGCGATCACGGCCGTGGCGACGGACCCGTCGGTCGATCGCGGTTCTGCGCTGGCGATCGGCGGCGCGCGCGTCGGGCCGCTGCTGGGGATCCTCATCGTGCTGGTGCTGGTGCTGTTCATGGCCGCGCTGCCGGGTGTTCTGCTGCTCGTCTCGTCCGGCTTCGATCCGGTTCGCGCGCGGGCGAACCTGCCGCAGGAGGGGGTGAACCTTGCCAGCGCCGGATTTGCCTCGCTCTATTTCATGGCGCTGCTGATCGCGCTGTTCTGGGTGACGGCGCGGCTGGTGCCGCTGCTCGCCGTCATCGTGAACGAACGGCTGGGGCTGGGCGCGATCCGGCGCTCCTTTGCGCTGACCCGCGGATCGACGATGAAGCTGATCGGCGTGCTGATCCTCTATTCGATCGTGATGCTGGTGACGCTGCTGGCGGTGACCTCAATCATCGGCGTCGTCGTGCGGCTGGTTGTCGGCAGCGAGGGCGCGGCGACGGTGACCTTCATGGTCGCGCTGTCGACCGCCGCCGTGACCGCAGTGTTCAGCGTGCTCCAGTCGGTCTTTTCCGGCCAGTTCTACCTGGCGGCCCGGGACGCGCGCGGGGAAGCATGAACCCTTCCTTCGTGCGGCTGCTGGCAGACGCCTGGGGCGTCTTCCGGCGCGAGGCCGATCTCATCGTGCGCCTGGCCGGCGCGCTGATCTTCCTGCCCGCCTTTGCGGTGCAATTGCTGTGCGATCCGTTGCCGACGCTGCCGCGCGAGAGCGGCGATGAACAGGCGATGGAGGCGTGGTTCAACGCCGTCGCGGTTTGGGGGCAGGGCAACGCCTTCTGGTATGTCGCGGCGGACCTGATCGGGATCGTCGGGCTGTCAGCGATCGCCACCTTGCTGCTGACGCCCGACCGGCCGAGTGTTGCCGACGCGCTGCGGCTGGCGCTGCGCCGGATCGGGCGGTTCGTGCTGGCGAACCTGCTGGTCGCGATCCCCGTGGGGCTTGGCCTGTGGATGTTCGTGCTGCCCGGCCTGTTCATGCAGGCACGGCTGATCGTGGTGGTACCGGTGATCGTGGCGGAGCCGAACCAGAGCGCCGCGCGCGCGATGGGGCGCAGCTGGCGTGTGACCGGCGATGTGCGCTGGGCGCTGCTGGGCGCCGTCGTCACCCTGTTCCTGGTGCAATGGATGGTGGTGAGCCCGCTGTTCCCGCTCGACACGTGGCTGCGCGAGCCGGGGCATGACAATCCGTTCGTGATCGCGCTGGTGACCGCGCTGATGGCAATCGCGGGGACGATCTACAATGTCGCGCTGCTGATGTTGGGGATCGCGACCTATCGCGGCTTCGCCAGCAGCGGCACGTGAGGCGCGCACTCCTCGGGTAGCAGGCCCGCGGCGCGGGGATCGATGAAGGTTTCCACGGTGCGCCTCACCGGGATGAAGCCCTTGGCACGGTAGAACCCGAGAGCGGAGGGATGATCGAGCGTGCAGGTGTGAACCCACACACGATCGATCCCCTTGCGCCACATGCGCGTCATCGCCTCGGCCATCAGCCAGCTCCCATGGCCCTGGCCGGTCAGTTCCGGCACGAGGCCGAAATAGGAAAGCTCGCAGGCGCCGGCGTGGCGGAAATCGAGCTCCAGCATCCCGACCTCGATGCCGGCCGCGTCAGTGGCGGCATACACCTCGATGCCGGCATCGTGGATGATCGCGAGCAGCGCCGAATCGTCGAGCACGAGGCGCGAGAACCACAGCCATGGCGCGCCGACACGGCGGAACAGCGTGCGATAGGCGGCCGGGGAAGGGCGATCCCAGCGCACCAGCCGCAACCGCGAGGGCGGGCTGGGGCGGAGCGGCGGGCGCCGGTGCATCTCGAGCGTGGTGACGATGGTCGCGAGCTGATCATCGGGGACGTCGATCAGGCTCATGCCGTCAGCCTCCTTGCTCAGCCCCAGGTGGCGACAGGGGGCAGGCTCATCAGGATCGCATCGATGTTGCCGCCGGTCTTGAGGCCGAAGAGCGTGCCGCGATCATAGACGAGGTTGAATTCCGCATAACGGCCACGCCACGCGTTGCGCTGTTCCATCTCCGCCTCGGTGAAGGGCAGGTTCATGCGGCGGCGGACGATGCGGGGAAAGACGTCGAGGAAGGCGCGGCCGACATCCTGGGTGAAGGCGAAGTTGGCGGCGAAATCACCCTCGAGGTGATCGTAGAAGATGCCGCCGACGCCGCGATGAACCTTGCGATGGGGGATGTAGAAATAATCGTCCGCCCATTGCTTGAAGCGCGGATAGTGCGTGGGATCATGGGCATCGCAGGCATTCTTCAGCGTGCGGTGGAAGTCCTCGGTATCCTCGGCGATCGGCAACGGCGGGTTGAGATCGGCGCCGCCGCCGAACCAGCGCTTGGTGGTCGACAGGAAGCGCGTGTTCATGTGCACCGCGGGAACGTGCGGGTTGGCCATGTGCGCGACGAGGCTGATGCCGGTGGCGACGAAGGTCGGGTCTTCCTCCGCGCCGTGAATGGTCTTGCCGAAATCGCTCTCGAACCTGCCGCCGACGGTGGAGACGTTGACGCCGACCTTCTCGAACACGCGGCCCTTCATGACGCCGCGGACACCGCCGCCGCCGGGCGCGCGGGAGGGATCGGGGCGGTCCCAGGGGATATAGGTGAAGCTGGCATCGGAACCGGCCTCACGCTCGATCGCTTCGAACTCGGCGCAGATCAGGTCGCGCAGCTGTTCGAACCACGTGCGGGCGATTTCTTGTTCGGTGTCGAGGTCGATCATGGTGGTGCCTTAACGATAGCGCGGACGGCGTGTCGAGGTGACAGAATGTCTCAGCGGGGAAGGAGAGGAGGTCACCGTTGTGGCTGCGTCTGGCGAAGTGCCTCTGCCAGCATGATGCCGGCACTGACCGCGACGTTGAGGGAGCGGAGGCCAGGGCGCAGCGGGATTCGCACCGCAAGATCGGCGCGGGCATGGACGTGATCGGGCACGCCCGCGCCCTCGCTGCCGAAGAGGAGCACGTCATCGGGATCGAACCGGGCGGACCATAGATCCACCGCGCCGCGTGTGGTGGCGAGCACCAGACGCCCGGTGATGTGCGCCTCAAACGATCGCCAATCGACATGGCGGACGATGTCCCCCGCGGCGGCATAATCCATGCCGGCGCGACGCAAGGCGCGATCGCCCCAAGGGAAGCCCATCGGCTCGATCAGATCCAGCCCGACGCCGAAGCAGGAACAGGTCCGCATGATGGTGCCGACGTTGCCGGCGATGTCCGGTTCGTAGAGGGCGAGGCGCATGGCGCCCGTTACAGCACCGTCACGCCCGCGCAAAATGGCAGTTGGCAGGCGCGGGGGGCGCAGCTATCAGGCCGCGAACCTCCGTGGGGACGGGGGGATTCCATGGGCGGGCGCAGGGGACCTCTATCTCCAAAGATGCGGCCGACTCCGGCAGGAAGGACAAGGGTTTAGCGAATGGCGACGGTCGAGAGCACGATTCCTCCAGGCGAAAACCCGAAACCTTATCTGGAGGAAGCCCACGACCCCCGCCGGCGCGATTTCATCAATATCGCGGCCGTTGCATGGGCGGGCGTTGGCGCAGGCGTGATCGTTCTGCCGCTGATCAACCAGATGAATCCGTCGGCCGACGTGCTGGCGCTGTCGACCACCGAGATCGACATCAGCAAGATCGAGCCGGGGCAGGCGATCAAGTCCACGTTCCGCAAGCAGCCGCTGTTCGTGCGCAACCTGACGCCGAAGGAGATCGCGGAAGCCGATGCGGTGGCGGTGAGTTCGCTTCGCGACCCGCAGACGCTGGAAGAGCGCACCAAGAGCGGCAAGAAGAACTGGCTGATCACGCTGGGCGTGTGCACCCATCTCGGCTGCGTGCCGCTGGGCGCCGGCGAAGGCGAGAACAAGGGGCCGTTCGGCGGCTATTTCTGCCCGTGCCACGGCTCCGCCTATGACACCGCCGGCCGCATCCGCCAGGGACCCGCACCGACGAACCTCGTCGTTCCCGATTATGAATTTACGTCCGACACCGTCGTGACGGTCGGTTGAGGTAGCACACAGATGAGCTTTCCCTGGGCCAATCATTATGAGCCGAAGCAGCCGCTGATGCGGTGGATGGACGAGAAGCTGCCGCTGCCGCGCCTCGTCTACAACGCCGTTGGTGCCGGTTATCCGGTGCCGCGCAACCTCAACTATTGGTGGAATTTCGGCGTGCTCGCCGGCCTTGCGCTGGTGGTGCAGATCGTCACCGGCGTCGTGCTGGCGATGCATTATGCCGCCAATGGCGCGGTGGCCTTCGCCTCGGTCGAAAGCATCATGCGTGACGTGAATGCCGGCTGGTTCCTGCGTTATGCGCACGCCAATGGCGCGTCGATGTTCCTCGCCGTCGTCTACATCCACATTGCCCGCGGCCTTTATTATGGGTCGTACAAGGCGCCGCGCGAGATGGTGTGGCTGCTGGGCGTCGTGATCTTCCTTCTCATGATGGCGACCGCCTTCATGGGTTACGTGCTTCCGTGGGGCCAGATGAGCTTCTGGGGCGCGCAGGTGATCACCGGCTTCTTCTCGGCGATCCCCCTGGTCGGCGAGCCGATCCGCGTGTGGCTGCTGGGCGGCTTCGCGCCGGACAATGCCGCGCTTAATCGCTTCTTCTCGCTGCACTATCTGCTGCCGTTCGTGATCGCGGGCGTCATCATCCTGCACATCTGGGCGCTGCACATCCCGGGTTCGAACAATCCGACCGGCGTCGACGTGAAGGGCGAGCAGGACACGGTGCCGTTCCACCCGTATTACACGGCGAAGGACGGCGTTGGCGTCGCTGTCTTCTTCCTGATCTTCGCGGCGCTGATCTTCTTCTCGCCGAACCTGCTTGGCCATCCGGACAACTACATAGAGGCGAACCCGCTCTCGACGCCGGCGCACATCGTTCCGGAATGGTACTTCCTGCCGTTCTACGCGATCCTCAAGAGCTTCACCGCGGACTTCATCCTGACGGGCAAGCTGTGGGGCGTGCTGGCGATGTTCGGCTCGATCCTGCTGCTGTTCTTCCTGCCGTGGCTGGACAGCTCGCCGGTCCGTTCGGCCAACTATCGTCCGACGTACCGCTGGTTCCTGCTGGTCCTGCTCATCGACGTGCTGGTGCTCGGCTATGTCGGCGGCGCAGAAGCAACCGCGCGCAACGTTATCATCGGTCAGATCGCGACGGCTTATTACTTCGCGCACTTCCTGATCATCCTGCCGATCGTTTCGCGCTCGGAGCGTCCGCTCCCGCTGCCGAACTCGATCACCGAAGCGGTGCTCGCGAAGCATGGCGGCACCTCGCCGACCAAGACCGCGATGGCGCACTGAGCCGATACGGGGGAATTAGAAAACAATGGTTCGTACCATCGCACTCCTGATCGGGGCCGGCTTCGTCTTCGTGCTCGGCATCGCGCTGTTCGGCACGATTTCGACCGCGATCACCGATCCGGCGCCCGAGACCGCGGAGCATGAGTTCCACCTCCATCCCAAGGATGTGGGGCTCTCCTCGGCCGGCATGTTCGGCAAGTTCGACAAGCAGCAGCTGCAGCGCGGCCTGAAGGTGTATCAGGAGGTTTGCGCCGCCTGCCACAGCCTGAAGTACGTCTCGTTCCGCGATCTCGAGCAGATCGGCTATAGCGAGGGTCAGGTGAAGGCGCTGGCACAGGCCTGGCCGATCGAGCAGCCGAGCGTGAACCCGGACACGGGCGAAGCCGCGACGCGCAAGAACTTGCCGTTCGACCGCTTCCCGAGCCCGTATGCCAACGAGGTTGCGGCCCGCGCGGCGAACAACAATGCGCTGCCGCCTGACCTGTCGCTGATCACCAAGGCACGTCACGACGGGGCGAACTATGTCGCGTCGCTGCTGACCGGCTACCAGAACCAGCCGGCCGAGCTTCTGCGCAAGTTCCCGGACGCCAAGACGCCCGAAGGCCTGCACTACAACCCGTATTTCGCGAACCTCAACATCGCGATGCCGCCGCCGCTCACCTCGGACGGGCAGGTGACCTACGAGGATGGCACGCAGGCGACCAAGCAGCAGATGGCCGACGACGTCGCCGCCTTCCTGACCTGGACCGCGGAGCCGAACCTGGAGTCCCGCCACGCCGCAGGCTTCGCGACGATCATCTTCCTGGCGATCTTCGTGTTCCTGACCTGGGGCGCCTACCAGAACGTATGGCGCAACGTGAAGCATTGAGCCCGGCCTTCACCGAAGGCTGACGAGAACGAGCCCCGCCCGCATGATGCGAGCGGGGCTTTTTCGTGGGCCGGGCACGCGCAGCCCGCGGGGGAGGGCGCATCACGGTTGCTTGCGATGGCGGGCGGCGAAGAGCATGTGGGGCGGATGAGCTATGACGACCGCCGCTCGACCGACCTGTTGCCCGTATCGACGGGAGGCAGCAACGAAGACCTGAAAGCGCTGATCCGGACGATCCCCGACTTCCCGAAGCCCGGGATCCAGTTTCGCGACATCACCACGCTGTTGCTCGACCCGCACGGCCTCGCCACCGCCGTCGATCGGATGGTGGCAGCGGTGAAGGGGCCGGTGGATCTCGTTGCGGGGATCGAGGCGCGCGGCTTCCTGTTCGCCGCTGCGCTGGCCGTGCCGCTGAAGGCAGGCGTGCTGCTGATCCGCAAGGACGGCAAGCTGCCGGGTGCGACGATCGCGGAGGATTACGCGCTGGAATATGGCCAGGACCGGATCGCCATGCATGCCGATGCCTGTGCGCCGGGCGCGCGCGTGCTGCTGATCGATGACCTGATCGCAACCGGCGGCACGGCGCGCGCCGCGGTCCGGCTGCTGCGCAAGGCGGGGGCCGAGGTAGTACAGGCGCAGTTCCTGGTAGATCTGCCCGATCTGGGCGGCGCCGATCTGCTGCGCGGCGATGGTATTCAGGTGGACGCGCTGATGTCGTTTCCCGGGCACTAGGGAACTTCACTTATCAGGCCGAGTTTGCCGTTAACTGCGCGGCGCGTTTTCTGCCGCGGCTCCAACGTTCGGGAGACATGAGATGAAGTGGAAACGCATCGGCCTAGTCGCGTTGCTCGCCGGGATCGGCATGGGCACGGCCGCCTGCACCGACGGCTATGGCTATGGCGGTGCGTCGCTTGGCTATAGCTCGGGCTATGTCGGCGATCCCTATTACGACGGGTTCGGCGGTTATCCGGGCTATGCCGGCTATGGCTATGGCAGCACCTTCGGCTGGTATAACAACTTCTATTATCCGGGCACCGGCATCTACGTGTACGATCGCTATCGCCGCCCGCATCGCTGGAACGATGCACAGCGTCGTTACTGGCAGGGCCGGCCGGGGTGGAATCGTTCGGGCGCGCAGGCGAACTGGGACGGATTCCGGCGTGATTACCGCAATGAGCGGCGCGACTATCGCGGCGACCTGCGCGACAATCGCCGCGCGTATGGTAGCGGCGAAATCGATCGCGGGCAGTTCCAGCAGGGGCGGCGCGAGGCACGCCGCGAATTCCGCAACGACGTTAGGCAGGACTATCGCGACTACCGCCGCGAAAACCGCACCGAGGGATATCGCGCGCCGCGATCCTCGCCGGGGTTCAACCGTGCCCAGCCGCGCACGGCGCAGCCGCGCTACGCCCGGCCGCGCCGGCAGTAACCGGGCCGGGCCACGGCGCGTGGTCTAAGGGAAACGAACTGCCATCCCGGATCATCATCCGGGGTGGCGTTTGTCGTTGAGCGTCAGGCGGCCGGGCGCGTGGCGATGAGGCCGTTAGACACCATCGACATGACCGGCACGTCATCCTGATTGTAGACTGTCATCCGGCTTTTGAAGATCCCCATTTCGGGGCGTGACTGCGACTGGCGCTTCTCGATCACCTCGGTTTCGCAGCGCAGCGTATCGCCGGGATAGACCGGCTTCAGCCAGCGCAGCTCGTCTACACCGGGCGAGCCGAGGCCCGCCTGGCGGTTGTTCTTCAGGTTCTCGACGATCATCGACATCACCATCGCGCAGGTATGCCAGCCGCTGGCAGAGATGCGGCCGAAGTGCGTCTGCGCGGCAGCTTCGTCGGAGAGGTGGAACGGCTGCGGATCGTAACGCGCGGCGAATTCCATCACTTCCTCGCGCGTCACCCGGTAGCTGCCGAAACTGGCCTTCGTGCCGACAGCGATGTCCTCGAAATACTGCATTGCCTCTCCTTATCGTTGCGTCAGCACCGGGCGGAACGGTGCATCCGTCCCGTCCAGCGTAGGATCCGCCGGCAGGCCGAGCAACGTGCGCAGCAGCGGCGCGACCGAGACGTTGTCGAAATCTTCGATACGCTGCCCGCGGGCGAAGGCCGGGCCATTGGCGATGAACAGCGCGCGCATGCTGGGCAGATTGTTGTCGAAGCCATGTTCGCCGCGCGAGAAGGGCGTGGTCGGCGCGGTCTTGTACGTCATCCAGCCGTCCTCGGCGAGGCAGAGGAACGGCGGGACGCGCGGATTCTTGCCATAATGGAGGTGGGCCGGGATCTCAGCCTTGCGCCAGCATTCCATGTGCGCGTGCGGCTTCAGCAGCGCGGCAGCGACGGCCGCGTCGCGGCCCGGCAGCGGGGCGAAGGTGGCGTAGGGACCGCTTTCGACCACGCGCGCGTCTTCGGTCGAAACGATCTTGTCGAGCGCGATCACGCGATCGCTCGAGGTGGCCGCCATGCCGTGATCGGAGACAATGACGAGGTTCGCGGCCTGGCCCTGCGCGGCAAGCCCTTCGACGAGCTGGCCGATGGCGCGGTCGACCTCGACCAGCGCCTCGTTCACCTGCGGCGAGGTGGGACCGTATTGATGGCCGGCGGTGTCGACGACGTCGAAATAAGTGGTCACCAGCCGGGGACGGGTGGCGGCCGGACGGCGCATCCAGTCCAAGATTGCGCGCACGCGGTTCTCGTTCGGCATTTGCTGGCTGAACTGCTGCCAGTCCGTGGGCCGCGTGCCGCCGGTGACATAGTTGGGCCAGGTAGAAGCGCGCACGCCGCCCCAGCCGACGTTCGATCCGGGCCAGTACATGGAGGCGGTGGGAATGCCCGCCTTTTCCGCCGTCACCCAGATCGGCGGAGCGGCGTTCCACCAGAAGGGATCGTCGTTCGCCATGGTGAAGACTTCGCCGGGGCGCGCGGGATCCTCCATCGAATTGGCGGTGATGCCATGGCGATCGGGGCGCAGGCCAGTGACGATCGTCCAGTGGTTCGGGAAGGTCTTGGACGGGAAGCTCGGCCGCATCGGCCCGGTGACGCCATCCGCGGCGAGGCGGGAGAGCACCGGCGTCAGCCCGCGATCGAGATAATCGGGCCGGAAGCCGTCGATCGAGATCAGGATGGTGACCGGGGCGCGGCGCGCGACGGCATCGGCGGCGGCAAGCGGGGCCGGTGTGTTCGCGGGCGGGAGCGCCGGTGGGTTGGCGGGATAAGCGCATCCGGCCAGAGCGGAGAGCGCAGCGAGAGTCGGGAGGAATCGGCGAAACATGGGCGCCCCGGTAGCGCCTGGGATCTCGCCTGTCTTGCTTGGCCGTGTCACAATTGACGCGCTTCCCAAGGGAAGCGCGCCAGGGAAGGGATCAGCGGGTGGCGGGCTGCCCAGCCCGCTGTGCTGCAGCCGGCTGGCCTGCGGCAGGCTGCCCTGCCGCGCTCACCCGCCAGATCACGTTGCCGACGTCGTCCGCCACCAGCAGCGCGCCGGTTTGATCGGTGATGACGCCAACCGGGCGGCCCTGCGCCTCGCCCTTGGCGTTGAGGAAGCCGGTGAGCACGTCGACCGGCTTTGCGCCGGGCACCGGCCAGCCGCGATCGGTGAAGGGCACGAAGACGACCTTATAGCCGGAGACCGGCACGCGGTTCCATGAGCCATGTTCGCCGATGAAGGCCCCGTTCGCGAAGCGATCGCCAAGCTTCGCATCGGTAGCGAAGGTGAGGCCGAGCGCTGCGACGTGCGGCCCGAGCGCGTAATCCGGACGCTTCGAATACTGCTGAAGCTGCGGGTTGGCGGGCTCGACGCGCTTGTCGGGGTAACCGCCCCAATAATACCAAGGCCAGCCGAAGTGATCGCCAAGCTCAATCGCGGTCAGATAGTCCGGCACGATATCCGAACCGAGCATGTCGCGCTCGTTAACGACCGTCCACAGCTGCTTGGTATTGGGGTTGAGCGCCATGCCGTTCGCGTTGCGCACGCCGGCGGCGTAGATGCGGTACGTCTTTTCCTTCGGCCAGACCTGCAGGATGACGGCGCGCAACCGCTCCTTGTCGAGGCCGTTCTCGCCGATGTTCGAGGCCGAGCCGATCGAGAGATAGAGGGTGCGGCCATCCTCGGCATTGATGACGTTGCGCGCCCAGTGATTGGCGCCGCCCGGATATTTGATGACGGTCTCGGGCTTGGCGGTGACCTTGGTTGCGCCCTCGGTGTAGGGCACGCGCACCAGCGCATCGGTGTTCGCGATGTAGAGCTGTCCTTCGAACAGAGTCATGCCATGCGGCGAGTTCAGCCCGGTCATGAACACGTGCTTTTCATCGACCCGGCCGTCGCCGTTCGAATCGCGCAGCAGGGTGATGCGGTTCGCGGACGGCACCGCGGCGCCGCCGCGACCCATCAGAAGCTTCATCGCAGCGCCCGTGATCCCGCCACCCTCACGCGGCGGTGAGTTCGTCTCGGCAACGAGGATATCGCCGTTGGGCAGGCGGTACAGCCAGCGCGGGTGATCGAAGCCCTCGGCATAGCGGGTGACGGTGAGGCCCTCGGCCGCCGTCGGGGCGGCGCCCTGCGGCCAGCCGACGGCCTTCGCCACCTTGACCGTTGGGATCATCTGCCGGCGGGGTTCGGTGATCTGCGGCCGCTGGCCCGTGACGTCGGCGAAATCGACCTTCGCCTTGTCGGGCCAGCCAAGCCAGACAAGGATGCCGGCAGCCACCAGGATCAGCAGGCCGATCACGATCAGGATGTGTTTGCGCATGACCAAGAGATAGGCCGCGACGCGAAGCGGGGGAAGGGTGGTTCGTTGCCGGCGCGAACCGACCGGTCAGGGCAGCAGCACGTCGGTGAGCAGCAGCATAAGCTTCACATCGATCGCGACGCCCGCGGCGCGCTTCGCCGCGACGAAGGCAGCAAGATTCCGGCGCAGGACGAGATGGACGGTGATATCCTCGTCCGCATCGCCGCCGCCATCGCTGACCCGCGTGAGATCGCGGGCGCGCACCAGCGTAAAGCTTTCGCTGACCATGCCGGGCGAGGAACAGAAATCACCGAGTGGCTCGATCGACCCGGCGCGGTAGCCGGTTTCCTCCTCAAGCTCCCGGCCTGCGGCTTCGGCCAGCGGCTCGCCCGAAGTCACATCACCGACGAGACCGGCGGGAAGCTCGAGGCAGGTACGGCCGAGAGGCACGCGATATTGCTCGACCAGCACCACCTCGTCATTGTCGGTGATAGCGATGATCACCGCGGCGCCGATTCCGCGACTGCGATCGGCATATTCCCAATTGCCCTGCCGCATCATGCGAATGAAGCGGCCTTCCCACATGACTTGCGGGGCATCGGTGGGTGCGCTCATAGCTCGATCAGGCGATCGGGCAATTCGTTGGGATTGCTGCCGGTGCGCGGGAAATGTTCGGCCAGCACGACGCCGATTTCCTGGACTGCCGCCGCCATGCCGTCTCCGGGGCGCCCGTCCTTCACCGCGGCGACGAGCGCGGCCATCGCGTGGCCCCACACGTCACTGGAAACGCGGCTGTGGATGCCGACATCGGCGACGATCTCGGCGCGATGCTCGTCGAGGCTGAGGTAAAGGAGCACGCCGGTCGCGGCGATGGTGCGGTGTTCGGCGCTGGTGCGGAACAGGGCGAGCGCGCGGGCATGGACCCGGCGCGTCTTGGTCGCAGCGGGTGTGAGCGCCATACGCAGCGGGCGGATCGCGAGGAGATAACGCACGACAAGGAAGGTGACCGTCGCGAGCACGGTTGCGATGGTGAGTGCCGTGCCGGTCGAGACATGCTCGTTCCACGGATCGCCGGTGAGGAAATGGATCGCATCGACCGAATTGGGGAATGCCGACAGCAGTGCCAGCACGAGCAGCGAGGCCAGCACCGCCCAGTGCAGCCCGACATCGTGATACGCATCGGAGGTGCGGGCGACGATCGTCACGATCTCGCCATCGGTATGCTCTTCGGCCGCAGCGACCGCCGCCGTCACCTTGGCATGATCTTCAGCAGACAGGCGCATCACCAGCTCCCCGAGGCGCCGCCGCCCCCGAACGATCCGCCGCCGCCGCCGCCGAAGCCGCCGCCACCCCAGCCGCCGCCACCGCCGCCGAAGCCGCCACCACCGCCGAAGCCCCCGCCGCCCCAGTGATCGTCGTCGTCGTTATCACGCAGCGCCGCGCTCGCGACATTGGCTGCGATGTTCCACAGGATGACGGAGCTGAGGCCGCCATCGTCGCGGTAGCGCTTGCCGCGACCGACCGAGCCGCGCCGGCCGAGCGACAGCAGCACGAACATCGCGACCATGCCCCAGAAGACAAGGCCGAGCGGGAAGCCGCCACCGCCGCCGCTGCGCTGCGCCTTGCGGGTGCTGTCGAATTCCTTGATCGCGGCGTCGAGCCTGGCCTGCGCTTCCTCCGGCGAGGCGCGCAGCTGCGCGATCAGCGCGTCCGTGCCGGCGACCACACCGGCCGCCATGTCGCCTTCCTTGAAGTAAGGCAGGACATCATTGTTGATGACGACGCTGGAATAAGCGTCGGTCAGGAAGGGCTCGAGGCCATTGCCGACCTCGATCCGCACCTTGCGATCATTGGGGGCGACCAGCAGGATCGCGCCGTTGTTGACGTCCTTCAGGCCAACGCCCCAGGCCCGGCCGAGCTTGTAGCCATATTCCTCGATCGGATAGCCTTCGAGGCTGGGAACGGTGGCGACGACCAGCTGCCGTTTCGTATCCCGCTGCAGCGCGTCGAGCTTCTGCGTCAGCTCCGCCTCGACATTCGGGGGCAGGATATCGGCCGCGTCGACGACGAAGCCGGTGAACTTGGGGAATGTCTGCGCGGTTGCCGGCAGGACAATCATCGCGGCAAGGGCCACGATCATCGCGGCGAGCAAGGACCGCCATGCGTTCGCGCTGAGCCTGTGGAAGCGCTGCACTATTTACTCCGGCGCAAGATGGGGCGGGGCGCCCCGGGAGGCGACCCCGCCGGGAAACGATCGATCAGCTGCCGAAATCGACCTTGGGCGCGGCTTCCGCGCCGGGCGTGGTCGCCTGGAACGGCACCATCGGCTTTGCACCGTAGAAGATCTTCGCGCCGACCGCGTCGGGGAAGGTGCGGATGCGCGTGTTATACGCCTGCACCGCCGCATTATAATCGTTGCGGGCGATGGTGATGCGATTCTCCGTGCCCTCGAGCTGGCTCATCAGCGTGGTATAATTCGCCTGGCTCTTCAGCTCCGGATACGCTTCCTGCAGCCGCTGCAGCGACAAGGTGAGGCCCGCCTGCGCGCGCTGATAGGCCTGCATCTTCGCCGGATCGCTGAGATCGTCAGGCGACACCTGGACCTGCGTGGCGGACGCGCGCGCGTTGGTCACCTCGGTGAGAATATCCTTCTCCTGCGCGCCGGCCGCCTTCACGGTCGACACGAGATTGGGGATCAGATCAGCGCGGCGCTGATACTGATTCTGCACGTCGGCCCAGCGCGCCTTGGCATTCTCCTCCGCGGTCGGAACGCTGTTGATGCCGCAGCCGGCGACGCTGGCGGAAAGCGCAACGATAAGAAGGGGACGAAAGGTCATTAGCGTGGGTCTCCGAAAACGGCCTGTATCATTCATATAGGACAGCGGCTGCGCTTGGCGAGGGGGCAATCGGCGCGTAACCTAGATTAGAACAGCGGAAGGTTTTGTCATGCTCAAGGAATTCCGGGCGTTCATCGCGCGCGGCAACGTGCTGGATCTCGCGGTGGCGGTGATCATCGGCGCCGCGTTCAGCAAGATCGTCACGTCGCTGACTGAGGACGTGCTGATGCCGGTGATCGGCAGGGTCTTCGGGGGGCTCGATTTCTCCAGCTACTTCATCACGCTGGGCAAGGTGCCGCCGAACCTCGTCGGATCGACCGATTATGTCGCGCTGAAGAAGGCGGGCGTGCCGCTGCTTGGCTATGGCGCGTTCATCACCCAGGCGGTGAACTTCGTCATCGTCGCGTTCATCATCTTCATGCTGATGCGCACGGTGAACCGCGCGGTGGCGATGTTCGAGCACGAGAAGAAGAAGAGCGCCGAGGAGCCCAAGGCGGAACCCGCGGATGTCGCGTTGCTGCGCGAGATTCGCGACGAACTGAAGGCGCGGCCGAAAATCTAAATCCGGCGCAGCGGACGGTGAGGATCGGCGCGCCGCGATCAGGCGGCGGCCATCTCCACCGCCGTCGCATCGGCGAGGCTGGTGCCGTCGAGGATCCGCGCCGTCTCGTCCCGTACGCGGGCCATGGCGTGGCGGATCGCGCAATCCGCCTCGCTCTTGCAATCGCGGCACGGGCGATACGCGGTCCGGCTGACGCAAGGGACGAGCGCGAGCGGGCCTTCGATCACGCGGATGATCTCACCCAGCGAGATGAGATGCGCCGGACGGGCGAGGACGTAGCCGCCCATCTTGCCGCGGTGGCTGTGCAGCAGCCCGGCATCACGCAGATCGGCGAGGATCAGCTCGAGGAACTTGCGCGGGACGTTCGCCTCGACGGCGATACGGTTCATCGGCACGGGCGGGCCGCCTGCGGGCGTCGTTGCGAGATACAGCATCGAGCGCAGGGCGTAACGGGAACGCTGGGTAAGCATGATACCCTGTTATATGCACCCGCATTATGGCGACCGAAAGGCGGTCTTTGCAGTTTCGTCCCGACGCCCTATATCGGTCGGGCTCGCGGGGCTTGCCCCACGGCTATGGCGATAAACGCCGGCGAAGAATAGGCACAGCGGACCCGGGGGCAGTACCCGGCGGCTCCACCATCGCTTCTGCTTTCAGCAGAGACGTTGACGGGGCCGAACCAGGATCGACGTGTGTTGAAAGGCGCTGGCTTTTGCTCGGAATGGGACCACCGTGACGGCCCATACACAAGTGCCAACGATAACGAAGCACTCGCGATTGCGGCGTAACCTGACGGCTTAACGGCCTAAGGTTATACCAAAATAGCGCGGTTGGACCGCACCGGGCAACAGAAGCGGATTCCAGCGGCACGGGGGGCGCCGGGCAACAGAAGCCCCCCACCTGCCATGTCTCCTCAACATCGACACGCGTCCCGAAGCTGGCGCGGTAAGGTCAGTCGTGCCCGCCGAGAGGGCCGCATTGGCACCGCCCTTGTCTTCGGCCGGGCGGCGCGCAAATAGGTGCCATGGCGAGCCAATCTGTACCCGGACATCCATCGCAGCATCGCGCGCAGATCGGGGCGGCGGTCGCGGCGCGGCTGTCGGCTGATCCGCGCGCCGTGAAGCTGCTGAGCGCAGTCGCCGACGCCTGGAAGATCCCGAACTATCTCGATGTCGCCACCTGCAAGCGGCTGGTGGCGATGATCGACGCCAACCGGCGGCCCTCGACGCTGCTGTCCGATCGCGGCGATACGTCGTTCCGTACCTCCGAAAGCTGCGACATGAACCGGCATTCGCCTGAGATCCGGCCGATCGACGAGGGGCTGGCGGACTTGCTGGGGCTCGATCCTGCCTGGGGCGAGACGATGCAGGGGCAGCGCTACGCGCCCGGCCAGTATTTCAAGGCGCACCACGATTATTTCCACGAGGGCGAAAGCTATTGGCCCGCCATGAAGGCGTCCGGCGGGCAGCGTGTGTGGACAGCGATGATCTTCCTCAACGATGTGGAGGAAGGTGGCGCGACCTGGTTTCCGCAGGCCGGCGTGCGGGTTGCGCCCAAGCGGGGCACGCTGCTCGCGTGGAACAACATGCTGGCGGACGGCAGCCCCAATCCGATGACGCTGCACGAAGGGACGGCAGTGTCCGAGGGGGTGAAGTACATCATCACCAAGTGGTTCCGCGAAGCGCCCTGGACGGCGCGGGCGTGAACCGATGATGCACGTTCTGGGGGTCGAACGGTCAATCATGGGCCAGCCGTGGCGGTGGCGCGCGACGGCGGCGGACAATCTGTCGCTCGACGACCTCGTGACGCAGCTGCTGCTGGCGCGCGGCTGCCCGCGGGAGGCGCTGGACGATCACCGCAGCCCGTCGATCCGCGCCTTCATGCCCGATCCGTCGATCTTTCGCGACATGGACCGTGCCGCCGAGCGGCTCGCCGACGCGGTGGTGGCAGGCGAGCAGATCGCGGTGTTCGGCGATTATGACGTCGACGGCGCGACATCGGCGGCGGTCATGATCCTGCTGCTGCGGCAGCTGGGGATCGAGGCGCGGCCCTATATCCCGGACCGGCTGGTCGAGGGCTATGGCCCGACCGCGACGGCGATGACGCGGCTGGCGCAGGAAGGCGCGAGCCTGATCGTCACGGTCGATTGCGGCGCGCAAGCGTTCGAGGCGCTGGAGGCGGCACGTGCGGTGCCGGTCGACGTGATCGTCGTTGACCATCATCAATGCGCCAGCGCCTTGCCGGTCGCCCATGCGGTGGTGAACCCCAATCGGCTGGACGAAGATGAAGGCGCGGCGCACGGGCATCTCGCGGCCGTCGGCGTCGCCTTCCTGCTGGGTGCGGCGCTGCTGCGCGTGCTGCGCGGCCGTGGCTTCTTCGCGGCACGGCTGGAACCGCGCCTGCTCGACCTGCTCGATCTGGTCGCGTTGGGAACGGTTGCCGACGTTGCGCAGCTGCGCGGGCTGAACCGGGCCTTCGTCGCGCAGGGGCTGAAGGTAATGGCCGGGCGGCGCAACATCGGCCTTGCTGCGCTGATCGAAGCGTCGCGCCTGACCCGCGCACCGACCGCAAGTGACCTGGGCTTCGCGCTGGGGCCGCGGATCAATGCCGGCGGGCGGGTTGGGCGCGCGGACCTGGGCGTGCGCCTGCTGACCACGCGCGATCCGGACGAAGCGCGGATGATCGCGCAGGAGCTCGATCGGCTGAACGAGGAGCGGCGTGCGATTGAAGGCGCCGTGCAGGCCGAGGCGGAGACGATGTACGCGGCGGATCGCGCCGTGACGGTGGTCTCGGGGCGCGGCTGGCATCCTGGCGTGATCGGCATCGTGGCGGGGCGCCTGAAGGAGAAGCTGGGGCAGCCGGCGATCGTCATCGCTTTGGACGAACATGGCCTCGGCAAGGGATCGGGTCGCTCCATCCCCGGCGTCGACCTTGGCCAGGCGGTGCTGGCGGCGAAGGAGGCAGGGCTGCTGGTGGCGGGCGGCGGCCATGCCATGGCGGCCGGCCTCACCATCGATGCTGACAAGGTGCCGGCCTTTGCCGATTTTCTGGAGGAGCTTCTGTCCGCGCGGGTCGCGGCGGCGGTGGCGGATCGCGCCTTGCTGGTCGATTCGGTTCATGCGCCAGGGGGTGTGACGCCTGATCTCGTCACCGCGCTGGAAATGGGCGGGCCCTATGGCATGGGATGGCCGAGCCCGCGTGTGGCCATCGGGCCGGTGCGCGCAGTGCGCGTGGACGTGGTCGGCAATGGCCATGTCCGCGCGATCGTCGCCGGAGATGACGGCCGCAGCCTGAAGGCGATGGCCTTTCGCGCCGCGGACACGCCGCTGGGCGCCGCGCTGCTCGGCGCCGCGTCGCACCGCCGGCTGTGGCTCGCCGGCCGCGCAAAGATCGACGACTGGGCACAGCGCCCGGTCGCCGAGCTTCATCTCGACGATGCGGCCTGGGCGGATTGAGCAGCTGCAGCAATAAAAATATCTTTCGGGCGTGAGTGCGATTGACAGGTCGGGAGACCCCCTCTAGCTGCACCCCCCGCTGGCCCCTTCGTCTAGTGGTTAGGACGCGGCCCTTTCACGGCTGAAACACGGGTTCGAGTCCCGTAGGGGTCACCAGCACATCGCCCGCTCGCAGCTTGCGTCACCGAACGGGCGCAAGGCGAGGGGGGATGAATGGCTTTCGATCTCACTGGGCGCATTGCGCTCATTACCGGTGCATCCTCCGGTCTGGGCGCCCATTTCGCGGAAATCTTTGTTGCTGCCGGCGCGCGGGTAGTGATCGGCGCGCGGCGGATCGACCGGGTCGAGGCGCTTGCCGCCGAGCTTGGCGACAAGGCGCTGCCCGTCGCGATCGACGTGACCGACCAACAATCCATCGCCGCTGCCTATGACGCTGCCGAGGCGCATTTCGGCACGGTCGACACCGTGATCGCCAATGCCGGTGTCGCCAACGGCGGGCGCACGGTGGACGTCGCGCCCGACGCGCTTCGCCAGACGATCGACACCAACTTCACCGGCGTGCTGCTGACCGCCCGTGAAGGCGCCAAGCGGCTGATGGCGGCAGGATCGCGCGATACCGGCCGCGGACGCATCGTGCTGATCGGATCGATCACCGCCCATGTTACCGGCCATGGCGACAGCGCCTATGCCGCTTCCAAGGCAGCCGTCGCCCATCTGGGGCGCAACCTGGCGCGCGAGTGGGTCCGCATGGGAATCAACGTGAACGTGATCCAGCCGGGTTATATCCAAACCGAGATCGCCGGCGACTGGTTCGAGACCGAGGGCGGGGCCAAGCAGGTTTCCAGCTGGCATCGCCGGCGCTTCATGCCGATCGACGTGCTCGACCCTCAGCTCCTCTATTTCGCATCCGATGCCAGCGAGATGGTGACCGGCACGGTGGTGGACATCGACGACGGCCAGTCGCTCTAGGCGCGCGTTCCGTCACAGCCCCCTTAGACAAGCGGGGGGTGAAAGGCGTAGATGGCGGCGATGCGGTCGATCGATCTGAACGCCGATCTCGGCGAAGGCTTTGGCCCCTGGTCGATGGGCGACGATGCCGCGATGCTCGCGCTCGTCAGCAGCGCCAACGTCGCCTGCGGAGGCCATGCGAGCGACCCAGAGACGATGTTCCGTACGATGCGGCTCGCGCGCGAGCGCGGCGTCGTGGTGGGCGCGCATCCGAGCTATCCGGATTTGCCGGGATTCGGACGGCGGCGGCTACCGGCCACCCCGGCCGAGATCGAGCGATTCGTTGCGGCGCAGGTGGGCGCCCTGATCGCGATCGGCGCGCTTGCCGATCATCCCGTCAGCTATGTGAAGCCGCATGGCGCGCTGGCCAATGTCGCAGCCGCAGAGGCCGAGGTGGCGGCGGCGATCGCACGCGCGGTGGCGGCGGTGGACCGCGAGCTTGCCGTTCTGGCGATTTCCGGCACCGCGCTTGAGCAGGCCGCGCGGGCAGCGGGCCTGCGCGTGTTCAGCGAGGTCTTCGCCGATCGCGGCTACACCCCCGCTGGTGACCTCGTCCCGCGCAGCATGCCGGGCGCGGTGATCCATGACGCCGACGAGGCGGCGGCGCGTCTCGCGCGCTTCCTGGAGACGGGCGAAATGGCGACGATGGAGGGTGGGACGGTGCGCCTCGACGTCGATTCGATCTGCGTCCATGGCGACAACCCGGCCGCGGTGGCGATGGCCGGGCGCGTGCGCGACGTGCTGATGGCGCGCGGGATCACCATCGCGCCGTTCGTCTGATCAGTAGAAGTCGCGCAGCGTCAGCTTGCGCTCGGTGCCGTCGCACATCCGGAGCGTGACGGTTCGGCCCGGCGTCCCTGCGGACCAGCTGGCGAGCGGGCTGGCGGGATAATCGGCCGGGATCGTTTGCCCGTCGATGGCGCAGATCATGTCGCCTTCCTTCCACCCCGCCGCCTGTGCCGGCCCGCCCTGCATCACGTGCAGAACCTTCAGCCGGTCCCTGGCGACGCCGACCAACAGGCCGCTGGTCGAGCGGACCGGGGGCTGATCGGCATGCGGGACGGGGCTCAGGATCATTCGCCCGGCGGTGGGATCGAGCAGCACGCGGTAATTCTGCAGGAAGCCCGAACCGATCCGGCCCGCCGCCTCGATCGAATCGGAGAATCCGCCAGCCGGCTCGACACGGATTTCGACATTGCGCGCGGTAAGCTCGCCCAGCCGGAGCGTCGGCACGATGCCGATCGTGCTGGTGACCGCGCCGGCGAGGCCGAAGGAGATGGCGGTGGTCGTGGGGATGCCGGGAAGGCGGGCATTGGCCCAGCCGCCGGCGGTGACCGTCACTGACGAGCCATCGCCGGTATCGACCACCATTGGCCGCAGCCGCGCGGCGCCCAGCGTGATCTCGCTGACATACACCAGTCGGTCGCGCGAAATGCTGAGCGGCGCGGTGAAGCCGCGGAAAGGCAGGCGGCCGCTTGGCAGCAGGCGGAAGCGCCGGCCGGCATAATCGATGTCGAGCGCAAAGCCGCCGGTGAGGTCCCGGCCGACGAGAAGGTCGACCGCATCGGCGCTGCCGGTTGCGATCGCGGGGAGCGTGGCCACGGTGAGGCCGCCGCCGCGCCGCGTCAGGCCGCCCATCGCGATCGTCGCGGTCGGCGTCCATCCAATGTCCACCACGCCGCCGATGGCGGTCGCATTGCCGCCGGGGCGCACCTTCAGCGCTGCGCGCTCGGCGAAGCGACGGGAGAGGACGGAATAGCTGACCCCGGTGTCGAGGATGGCCGTTGCCGGCCGGCCGTCGACCGTCATGGTGAAGCGGAGCTGATTGCCGGGCGTGAGCTCGAACGGCACCCAGCGCGTTTCGGCGTCGCGCGCCAAAGTCGCGCTGCCGACCGGCTGGGCCGCGGGCAGGGCAAGCGGTGCGGCGGCAGCGACAAGCAACGGGAGAAGCAACACGTTGTGCGTTTAGCGCGGCACCGCGGAAGCGGCTACCGGCATGTCAGGGGTACGTTGGGCGCCCGTTCAACGATCACCGCCGCCGTCCAGCATCGGCAGGCGGCGGGGATCGTCGTGAGGCTGGTGATCAGCCCTTGTTCGCCTGACGCTTCGCCATGAAGGCGAGGCGTTCGAACAGCATCACGTCCTGCTCGTTCTTCAGCAATGCGCCGTGGAGCGGCGGAATCGCCTTCGTCGGATCGCGGTTCTGCAGCACGTCGAGCGGCATGTCCTCATGCAGCAGCAGCTTCAGCCAGTCGAGCAGCTCGCTGGTCGACGGCTTCTTCTTCAGGCCTGGCACGTCGCGGACCTCGTAGAAGATGTCCATCGCCTTGGAGACCAGGATCTTCTGGATGCCGGGGAAGTGGACGTCGACGATCGCCTGCATCGTTTCGCGGTCGGGGAATTTGATATAGTGGAAGAAGCAGCGGCGCAGGAACGCGTCCGGCAGTTCCTTCTCGTTGTTCGACGTGATGACGACGATCGGGCGCTCGGTGGCGCGCACCGTCTCCTTCGTTTCGTATACGTGGAATTCCATGCGATCGAGCTCCTGCAGGAGGTCGTTCGGGAATTCGATATCCGCCTTGTCGATCTCGTCGATCAGCAGCACCGGCAGTTCGGGGGAGGTGAACGCCTCCCACAACTTGCCCTTGCGGATATAGTTCGAAATGTCGTGCACGCGCTCGTCGCCGAGCTGACCGTCGCGCAGGCGGGCGACCGCGTCATATTCGTACAGGCCCTGCTGCGCCTTGGTGGTGGATTTGACGTTCCACTCGATCAGCGGCGCGCCGGTCGCCTTGGCGATCTCATAGGCCAGAACCGTTTTGCCGGTGCCCGGTTCACCCTTCACCAGCAGCGGCCGGCGTAGCGACACGGCGGCGTTCACCGCGACTTTCAGATCGTCGGTCGCAACGTAGCTCTGCGTGCCCTCGAACCGCTTCATGCCCTCATCCCGTCTCGTTCGACTATCGGGTACGACGATGGGGGAATTTTCGATCGTGCGCAAGCCAGTTAAGCCGCGGTGATTAAAGCGCGTTGCGTGCCTCCGCGCGGGCGGCGAGCAGATGCCACAGGCCGCGATGCTGCGCGACGAGTTGCTGGGCGCCGAACATCATGGCGCGGGCGCAGGCCGGCTCGCTGGCTAGCCGCTCGGCAATCGGCGCGATGTCGTCCGCGGACGGCAATGAGGTTTCGCGGAGCGTGACTCCGGCACGGGTGGCGGCCACCGCCAGGACGGAGCGGATCGCACGCCAGTCGATGAGGAACGCGAAGGTAGCGCCAAGCGCGCATCCATTGCGGTCCGAGCGCGCCAATGTGGCGAGCGCGCGCTGCTGCGTGGCGATCGCGGCTTCAGTCTCCGCCTGTCCGGGCGTGGAGGGGAGCGGGCCGATCGCGGCGGTCAGCTTGACCAGGAGGTGGCGCTCGTCATCGAAGGCGACCGCCGTCTCGTAGAGCCAGGCGCGAATATCCTGCGCACCGCGCGCATCAAGCGAGATCTCGACCATGCTGGGCGCGGCGCCGTGTAGCGCGCACAAAGCATGGACCGCATCGGACAGATCGCGCGTCAGCGCCGCCGGCGCGCGCAGTGCCAGTGCATGCTCCATGGCGGCGCTGCCCTCGTCGGCGACCAGATCGCCGATCGAGCGACCCGTCGTCGCGAAGCCTGGACTGGTAAGCGTCGGCACCCATGTTCCCCGATGGTTGAGGGTTGACCATAGGCCGACAGCGTAAACATGGCGTTTACGACGTCGTAGGCGTGACGACGACGGTAACCCCGACGACGCGCCCGGAGCTGGCAAGTGGCGCCAGGCCGACGCGAACCGGGCGAAGCTCGGCGCCGCCGACCAGCAGCGAGGCGGTGACCGACTGCGGGGTGCGTTCGTCGATCGCCGCTTCGAACGCTTCGCCCACGGTGCTGCGATCTCCCACGGTAACCAGCGAGACGATGCGCGCGAGGGACAATGCCTCGACACTGGCGCCGGTGAGCTTGGCAAGGGCAGGGGAGGCCTGTTCGATCCGACCCCGCAAATTGATGATCGCGCAGGCAGCGCCGGCGGCCTCGAGCGCGCTGAACGCCGAATCATGCCGGTCCCGCCAGTGCTGGCGTTCCTCCGCTGCAGTCGCGTCGCTGATCTGAACGATGCAGCCGGCGGGCACGCAATCGACCGCATAGGCGAGCAGGCGATCGGGGAAGCGAGGGGAGCGGCACTCGGTCGTCTCCGACAAGCCGGAGACGGCGACGCGCGTGACCGTCGCTGCCAGTGCTTCGTCACCGGGAGAGGCCAAGCCGCTGACCGGCGCGCCGACATCAGCGGCATCGCCAAAATAGGCGCGCGCGCCCCGACTTGCCGCAATGATCGTTTGCTCCGCGCCAAGCACGACGATCATATCGCCGAGCGCGTCGAGCAACGCGCCGAGCTGCCCGCCCTCGACCGGTTGACCGCTGTGCGTCGAGCACAGCGCGTCCATCACGTCAACCGAGGTCATCACCAGCCGGGGACGGCCGCGGTGGAGGATATAGACCGGCCCGCGCCCGGCGCGCTCCTGCCAGATGCCGAAGTGGCGCACGAGATCGGAGGCGGTGACCTGCTGGTCCGAAGCGATCGGAAAAACGGGAGCGTTCTTCATGAGCCGAAACTTGCGGGCGCGATGCCGGGGGCGACAAGTGGATCGATCCAAAGTGGCAAGAGGCGCGCGTATTTGCGTGGCCGATCGCGCCGATCTGGCTTGAACTCCGTCCGCGCCTCCCGTTCCGAACGCAAAAAAAGGAGCGGGAAGATCACTCCTCCCGCTCCGTTCGTGTCATTTCAGCCGTTGGTTACTGGTCGAGGAAACTGCGCATCTTGCGGCTGCGGCTCGGGTGCTTCAGCTTGCGAAGCGCCTTCGCCTCGATCTGGCGGATACGTTCACGCGTCACGCTGAACTGCTGGCCGACTTCCTCGAGCGTGTGATCGGTGTTCATGCCGATGCCAAAGCGCATGCGCAGCACGCGCTCCTCACGCGGCGTCAGGCTGGCGAGGACGCGGGTGACCGTTTCCTTGAGGTTCGCCTGGATCGCGGCATCCACCGGAATGACGGCGTTCTTGTCCTCGATGAAATCGCCCAGGTGGCTGTCTTCCTCGTCGCCGATCGGGGTTTCGAGGGAGATCGGCTCCTTGGCGATCTTCATCACCTTGCGCACCTTCTCGAGCGGCATGCTCAGGCGCTCGGCCATTTCCTCGGGCGTGGGCTCGCGGCCCTGCTCGTGGAGGAACTGGCGGCTGGTGCGGACCAGCTTGTTGATCGTCTCGATCATGTGGACCGGGATGCGGATCGTGCGCGCCTGGTCCGCGATCGAGCGGGTGATCGCCTGCCGGATCCACCACGTGGCGTAGGTGGAGAACTTGTAGCCGCGGCGATACTCGAACTTGTCCACCGCCTTCATCAGGCCGATGTTGCCCTCCTGGATCAGGTCCAGGAACTGCAGGCCGCGGTTGGTGTACTTCTTGGCGATCGAGATCACGAGGCGCAGGTTCGCCTCGACCATCTCTTTCTTCGCGATACGCGCTTCGCGCTCGCCCTTCTGCACCATGTTGACGATGCGACGGAACTCGCCCAGCGCCATGCCGGTCTGCTGCGAGATCTCGGCGATTTCGCTGCGGATGCGCTCAACGGCAGCCGCCTCGTTGGTCGCGAAGGCGGTCCACTTCTTGTCGAGGCCGTTCACCGTCGCCAGGAACGTATCGTCGAGTTCATGGCCCATGTAGCGATCGAGGAAGTCCTTGCGGCTTACCTTGTGCCGCTCCGCCAGCCGCAGCATCTGACCGCCCAGCGCGGTAAGGCGCCGGTTGTAGCTGTACAGCTGGTCGACCAGATACTCGATCTTGGCGTTGTGGAACTGGACGCTCTCGACCTCGGCCGTCAGTTCCTCGCGCAGCTTCTGGTACTTGCGCTCATCGGCCGCCGTCAGCTCGGTCCCGCCGCCCATGGCGTCGAGCCGGCCCTGCTGCATCTTCGAGAATTTCTTGTAGATCGACGTGATGTTGGCGAACTTCTCAAGCGCCATCGGCTTGAGCGTTTCCTCCATCTGCGCGAGGCTGAGGGTATTGTCCTCTTCCTCGTCGTCCGACGGCCGCGGCGTGCGGCGCTCGGTCATGTCATCGTCGTCGTCAGCCGAGACTTCCTCGGGCTCTTCCTCTTCCTTGAAGGAGGCGCCAGCGGTCTTCTCGCTAATCTCGCCATTGTCTTCCTCGGCACCCTCGACCTGTTCGGCCGAAGGACCCTTGGAAAGCATCGCGTCGAGATCGAGGATCTCGCGCAGCTGCATCGTGCCTTCATTGAGCTGGGTGGACCAGTCGATGATCGCGTTGAAGGTGATGGGCGATTCGCACAGGCCCATGATCATCGTGTCACGGCCGGCTTCGATGCGCTTGGCGATCGCGATTTCGCCTTCGCGGCTGAGCAGCTCGACGGCGCCCATCTCGCGCAGGTACATGCGCACCGGATCATCGGTGCGGTCCACCGTTTCCTTCTTCTTCTCGACGACAGGCGCGTTTTCCTGATCGACGTCGACGGTCTCGACCTCGTCCTCAGGCTGATCCTCGCCGTCCTCGCCCGCTTCCTCGTTCTCGACGATGTTGACGCCCATCTCATTGAGCGCGGACATCACGTCTTCGAGCTGATCCGAGGACATCTGGTCCTGCGGCAGCGCGGCGTTCAGCTGGTCATACGTGATGTACCCACGCTTCTTCGCGCGGGCGATCAGCTTCTTGATATCCGCGTCATTCAGGTCGATCAGCGGGGCATCGGCCACTTCCGCGCCTTCGTCTGCACCGCTACCGTTCACCTTCGCCATCAATCGTCCTCGGCATCAAAAGCGCGGGCGTCTTCGTTCGACTGCACGAGATTTGCAAGCCGAAGCTCCAGCGCCTGTTTTTCCTTCACCAACGCAACCTGCCGTTCAAACGCTTCTTCGGTGAAGCGCGCCTGCATGGCAGAGGTTGCATCGGCCAATGCCGCATCCACTTCTGGCTGCGCGACGAGGATCGCGATCGCTTCGTCAAGGTCTTCCCTGGCGCGCGTCTCGTCCCCCGTCGGTTGCGTGAAGGAATAGGGCATCGTATCGGCTCTCAGCAGATCGCGGGCGATCGCTTCGAAACCACTGCCGGCCAATATGGTGACGAGGCGGTCGCTATCAAGCGCCCGATCTTCAAGCGCCACATCAACAACCGCCTCGAACAATCGGCCAAGGGCGCCATCCGCCATGCGGAGCGATCCCAGCACCTCGACGTGGCGGGCGATTTCGGCCGGATGGCGGATCAGACCGGCGAGCACCGCCTTGGCAAGGACGCGGTCGATACCGGCAACGCGGAAGGCCTTTGCGTCCTCGGTGACGGGGGCGGGCGGCGGCGTCCACTTCTGCCCCGGGCGCCGCGGGGTGAAGGGCTGGCGTGGTTCGAACGGACGCCCGCGCTCGAAAGGGCGGCGGCTTTGGCCGAACTGCTCGTCGTAGCGGCGACGGAACTCGGCCTGATACTCCGATCGCACCACCGGATCGCCGATCGTCTTGGCGAGCTCCCCCATGCGGGCACGGAACCCCGCGCGCTGCTCGGGCGTCGTCAGCGGCTCGGCGGCGAGTTCATGTGCCCATAACCGGTCGACCAGGGGGGTCGCCTCGCGGACCAGCGCTTCGAACGCGCCGACACCCTTGGCGCGGATCAGGTCATCAGGATCCTGCCCTTCGGGCAGCGTCACGAACTGCAGGCTGCGGCCGGGCCCGAGCAGCGGCATGGCGCGGTGCGCGGCCCGGATCGCGGCTTTCTGCCCGGCATTGTCGCCATCGAGGCATAAAGTCGGCACGTCGCTGATCCGCCACAGGCGCTCCAGCTGATGCTCGGTCAGTGCAGTACCGAGCGGGGCGACCACTTCGCCGATCCCGGCCTGCGCCAGCGCGATCGCATCCATATAGCCCTCGACCACGAACACCCGGTCCGCCTTGCGGGCGGCAGGCAGGGCGCGATCGAGATTGTAGAGCGTGCGGCCCTTGTCGAAGAGCGGCGTATCGGGCGAGTTCAGATATTTAGGCTCGCCGTCGCCGATGATCCGGCCGCCGAAGGCGATCACCCGCCCGCGCTGATCGCGGATCGGGATCATCAGCCGCCCGCGGAAGCGGTCATAGGGCTCCTTGTTTTCGACGCTGATCAGAAGGCCAGCCTCGATCAGCATCGCGTCCCCGAATTGCTTCAGGGCGGTGCGAAGCTTGCCGCGCGAATCGGGCGCGAAGCCGAAGCCGAAGGCGCGGCGAGTCGCTTCCGTGATGCCGCGTCGTTCGAGCAATTCGCGGGCGGGCGCGCCCTCAATCCCGTCTAGCTGGGTGCGGAACCACTCCGCCGCCGCCGCCATCACGTCGTGCAGCGATTGCGCCTTCTCGGCTCGCTCGGCCGCGCGACGGTCGGGCGCGGGCACGTCCATTCCCGCCGCCTGCGCGAGTTCCTTCACCGCATCCATGAACGGCAGCCCGCGCTGATCCGTCATCCAGCGAATCGCATCGCCGTGAGCGGAGCAGCCGAAGCAATGATAGAAGCCCTTGTCGTCGTTGACGTAGAAGCTGGGCGTCTTCTCGTTATGGAACGGGCAGCATCCCTTATACTCCCGGCCCGCCTTGGTGAGCTTGGTCGTCTTGCCGATCAGCGCAGACAGCGACGTGCGTGCGCGCAGTTCGTCGAGGAAGGCGGGGGTCAGGGACATGGGTGTTCTGTCTTCAATCGACGTCCTTCGAGAAGCTCGGAACGAGCGCGCTTTCGCGCGGCGCCGGGCCTCTCTCCGCCCGTTCGCCCTGAGCCTGTCGAAGGGCGTGCCGGATGGGAGGCGGCCAGTCGGGAAATTTGATCCCACCCACCCGTGATCAACGCTTCCTTCTTGGCACGTGACCATCCCTTGATGCGGCGTTCGGTCTCGAGCGCCTCCAACCGCGTTGAAGACTCCCGGGACCATGCCAGCGAACCCGGCTGCCGCCGTGCCGTGTAGTCACTCCTGCGTGCGGCGTGATGCCGCGAAATTCGCGGGTCCAAGTTACCCGTATGTCCGGCGTAGAAGCTGCCGTCCGAACAGTGCAGTAAGTAGACCCAGAACAGCATGTCGTTGGCTTGGCAGATCGATGCGAGTCGGTCGAGGGGCGGTGGGTGGGCGCGCCCTTCGACAGGCTCAGGACGAACGGAGGGTTTTGTGCTGTCCGGTTTGACAGCCTGAACCTAGGCCAGCGCCGCCTTCACCAGCCCACTGGCCTTCGACATGTCCAGCACCGTGCCGTGGCGCGCCTTCAGTTCCGCCATTACGCGGCCCATGTCCTTCATGCCGGAAGCGCCGATCTCGGCCTTGATGGCCTCGATCGCGGCGGTGGTTTCTTCCTCGCTCAATGCGCGGGGGAGGAAGCGGTCGATAACGGCGACTTCGGCTTCCTCGGCTGCGGCCAGTTCCTCGCGGCCGCCCTTGCGATACATGTCGATCGACTCGATGCGCTGCTTCTTCATCTTCTGCAGCACTTCGACGACCAGCGCATCGTCTTCCGGCGCGTTCGTCTGGGTGCGGGCCTCGATGTCGCGATTCTTGATCGCGGCCTGAATCAGGCTGATCGCAGCGCGGGTTTCCTTGTCGCCGGATTTCATGGCGGCGATCTGGGCTTGCTTGATATCGTCTCGAATCATGATGACTGCGCCCATATCAGATTGACGCGGGGGAGGGGCGAGTTTAGCGCGCCGCACTTAACGTACATCGCCGCTTACCCCAGGAGTGCCCGCCACCATGGCCGACGCCGACCCTTCGCACGCGCCCAAACCTGACGGCGCCACCGGCGTCCTCGTCCTCGCCTCAGGCGATGTGATCTGGGGCCGTGGCTTCGGCGCCGAGGGACAGGCAGTGGGCGAGGTGTGCTTCCACACCGCGATGACCGGCTATCAAGAGATCATGACCGATCCCTCCTTTGCCGGGCAGATCATCACCTTCACCTTTCCGCATATCGGCAATGTCGGTGCGAACCCGGACGATGTGGAGGCGGATGAGCCGCACGCGCTGGGCATGATCGTGCGCGAGGATCCGACCGCGCCGTCGAACTTCCGTGCCGCCGAGAACCTCGAGGGCTGGATGAAGCGCCACGCACGCATCGGCCTTGCCGGGATCGACACCCGCGCGCTGACCCGCCGCATCCGCGCGGGCGGGGCGCCCACCGGCGTCGTCGCGCATTCCGCGGACGGCAATTTCGATCTCGACCTTCTCCTGAAGATGGCGCGTGAGTGGCCGGGGCTGGAGGGCATGGACCTCGCCAAGACGGTAACTCGTGAGACGCACGCCACCTGGGGTGAGGACCGCAACGGCGGGATCTGGCAGATCGGCTTTGGCTATAACGGTGTGCAGGGCGACGATCGCCCGCACGTCGTGGCGATCGATTATGGCAGCAAGCACAATATTTTCCGCAACCTAGTTCAGGCGGGCGCGAAGGTGTCGGTGGTGCCGGCGGAGACCGATTTCGACACGATCATGTCGCTCAATCCCGACGGCATCTTCCTGTCGAACGGCCCGGGCGATCCCGCCGCGACCGGTGAATATGCGGTCCCGGTGATCCAGAAGCTGCTGGAGACCGGAAAGCCGCTGTTCGGCATCTGCCTTGGGCACCAGCTGCTCGGCCTTGCGGTCGGTGCGCGCACGACCAAGATGTTCCAGGGCCATCGTGGTGCAAACCACCCGGTGAAGCGCCTCGCGGATGGCGCAGTCGAGATAACCAGCATGAACCACGGGTTCGCAGTCGAACGCGAAAGCCTGCCGGCGAATGCGCGCGAGACCCACGTTTCACTGTTCGACGGCAGCAATGCCGGCCTGGAGCTGACCGACAAGCCCGCGTTCAGCGTGCAATATCACCCCGAGGCGAGCCCGGGTCCGCAGGACAGCTTCTACCTGTTCGAACGGTTCGTGGGCTCGCTGCGTTGATCACCACGGGCCGGCTTGCTGCTCCGGTGCTGATCCTCGCCTTGGCTGCCTGTTCGCAGGCTGCCCCGGCGAACCAGCACCAGTTGCAGGCGCGGCTTTCCTCGATCCCGAACAAATGCGGGGTGGAGAAAGCGCGGCTCAAGGCGACGTCTGCCGCGGACGTGACGATGGAATTGCCGGGCGACATGCCAGCGTCTGCTGCCGAAAAGGCCGCCGCCTGCATCGCCGCCGAAGTGAAGAAGATTTCGGGAGCCAGCCTCACGCCGATCGGCGCGACGGCTGGCGCCGCCGAGTAGGACCAAGAGAGACATAATGCCCAAGCGCACCGACATCTCCTCCATCCTCGTCATTGGCGCCGGACCGATCGTGATCGGTCAGGCGTGCGAGTTCGATTATTCGGGCACGCAGGCGATTAAGGCGCTCAAGGAAGAGGGCTATCGCATCGTCCTGGTCAATTCGAACCCGGCGACGATCATGACCGATCCCGAGCTGGCGGACGCCACCTATGTCGAGCCGATCACGCCGGAGATCGTCGCGAAGATCATCGAGAAGGAGCGGCCCGACGCCGTCCTGCCGACGATGGGCGGGCAGACCGCGCTAAATACTGCGCTGGCGCTGTTCCGCGACGGCACGCTGGAGAAGTACGGCGTGACCATGATCGGCGCCGACGCGGAAGCGATCGACAAGGCGGAGGACCGCCAGAAATTCCGCGACGCGATGGACAAGATCGGGCTGGAAAGCGCTCGCTCGGCCGTGGCGCATACCGAGGCGGAGGCGCTGGAGGCCCTGGAGAAGACCGGGCTTCCCGCGATCATCCGGCCGAGTTTCACTTTGGGCGGCACCGGCGGCGGCGTCGCCTACAATCGCGAGGAGTTCCTCGAGATCGTCCGCAAGGGGCTCGATGCCTCGCCGACCACCGAGGTGCTGATCGAGGAATCGCTGCTCGGCTGGAAGGAATATGAGATGGAGGTGGTCCGCGACCGTGCGGACAATTGCATCATCATCTGCTCGATCGAGAATATCGATCCGATGGGCGTCCACACCGGCGATTCCATCACCGTCGCGCCGGCGCTGACGCTGACCGACAAGGAATATCAGATCATGCGCAACGCCAGCATTGCGGTGCTGCGCGAAATCGGCGTGGAAACAGGCGGTTCGAACGTACAGTTCGCGGTCAATCCGAAGGACGGCCGCCTGATCGTGATCGAGATGAACCCGCGCGTGTCGCGCTCCTCGGCGCTCGCCTCCAAGGCCACCGGCTTCCCGATCGCCAAGGTCGCGGCGAAGCTGGCGGTTGGCTACACGCTGGACGAGATCGAGAACGACATTACCGGCGCGACCCCGGCTTCGTTCGAGCCGACGATCGACTATGTCGTCACCAAGATCCCGCGATTCGCCTTCGAGAAGTTCAAGGGCGCCGAAGCCGTGCTGTCGACCGCGATGAAGAGCGTCGGCGAAGTGATGGCGATCGGGCGCAATATCCATGAGTCGATGCAGAAGGCGCTGCGTGGCCTGGAGACCGGTCTCAGCGGCTTCGATCGCGTCGAGCGGCTGGTCGGCGCGCCGCGCGCCGAGATCGAGGCGGCGCTTGCCGTTGCCTCGCCCGATCGCCTGCTGGTCGCCGCCCAGGCGCTGCGCGAGGGCTTCACCGTCGCCGAAGTGCACGCGATCGCCAAGTACGACCCCTGGTTCCTTGAGCGGATCGAGGAGATCGTGCGCGCCGAAGAGGAAGTGTGCCGCAACGGCCTGCCGATCGACGCGGCCGGCATGCGCCGCCTGAAGGCGATGGGATTCAGCGACAAGCGGCTTGCCTGGCTCGCGCTCCAGTCGGCGAACCTTCGCGGCATGCGTCGTGGCATTGCGCAAGGGTCGGGCCTGATCCATGAGGCGGTGAAGGCGATGACCGGCGGCGTCACCGAGCAGGAGGTGCGCGAGCATCGCCACAAGCTGGGCGTGCGCCCGGTGTTCAAGCGGATCGACACTTGCGCGGCCGAGTTCGACGCCAAGACGCCCTACATGTATTCGACCTATGAGGCGCCCAGCTTCGGCGAGCCCGAGAATGAGGCGATGCCGTCCGATCGCCGCAAGATCGTGATCCTGGGCGGTGGACCGAACCGGATCGGGCAGGGGATCGAGTTCGATTACTGCTGCTGTCACGCCTGTTTCGCGCTGGCGGATGCCGGGTTCGAAACGATCATGGTCAACTGCAACCCGGAGACGGTCTCGACCGACTATGACACGTCGGATCGCCTGTATTTTGAGCCGCTGACGGCCGAGGACGTGCTGGAGATCCTGCATGTCGAGCAGTCCAAGGGCGAACTCGTCGGCGTGATCGTCCAGTTCGGTGGCCAGACGCCGCTGAACCTGGCGCGTGCGATCGAGGCGGCAGGGATTCCGATCCTCGGCACCTCGCCCTCGGCAATCGACTTGGCCGAGGATCGCGAGCAGTTCGCGGCGCTGGTCGACAAGCTGCGCCTGCTCCAGCCCAACAATGGCATCGCCCGCAGCCGCGAAGAGGCGCTGAACGTCGCCGAACGCGTCGGCTATCCGGTGCTGATGCGCCCGAGCTTCGTGCTCGGTGGCCGCGCGATGGAGATCGTCGACGGGCCGCAGCAGCTGGAGGATTACATCCAGACCGCGGTTCAGGTGTCCGGCGACGCGCCGGTGCTGATCGACCAGTATCTGCGCGACGCGATCGAGGTGGACGTGGACGCGATCTGCGACGGCGACGATGTCGTGGTTGCCGGCGTGCTGCAGCATATCGAGGAGGCCGGCGTCCATTCCGGCGACAGCGCCTGCTCGATCCCGCCCTATTCGCTGCCGGCCGAGATCATCGCAGAGATCGAGCGTCAGGCCGAGGCGCTGGCGCACGGCCTTGGCGTGCGCGGCCTGATGAACATCCAGTTCGCTGTGAAGGACGGCAAGGTCTACCTTATCGAGGTGAACCCGCGTGCCAGCCGCACGGTGCCGTTTGTCGCCAAGGCGATCGGATCGCCGATCGCCAAGATCGCGGCGCGCGTGATGGCGGGTGAGAAGCTGAAGGACCTGCCGGCGATCGATCGCAACATCGATTATGTCGCGGTGAAGGAAGCGGTGTTCCCCTTCAACCGCTTCCCGGGAATCGATCCCGTGTTGTCCCCGGAAATGAAATCCACCGGCGAAGTGATGGGAATCGATCGCGATTTCACCACCGCCTTCGCCAAGTCACAGCTCGCGGCAAGCAATGTGCTGCCGAGCGGCGGCAAGGTGTTCGTCAGCGTGAAGGACAATGACAAGGCGGCGATCACGCCCGCGATCCGCGAACTGGTAGACGCCGGCTTCACCATCGTCGCGACCGGCGGCACCGCCGATCACCTGCAGCGTGCCGGCCTGCCGGTCGAGGTGGTAAACAAGGTGGCGCAGGGCCGGCCGCACATCGTTGACCGGATCAAGGACGGCGACATCGCGCTTATCTTCAACACCACCGAAGGTTGGCAGAGCCTGAAGGATTCGCAGCCGATCCGCGCGTCTGCGGTGAATCAGAAGATCCCGTACTTCACCACCGCCCAAGCAAGCATTCAGGCAGCAAAGGCTATCACGACGGTGTCGCAGAACCTTGAAGTGCGCCCGTTGCAGGCCTATTATTCGCAGTCGCACAACTAATCCCCGACAATTTGTTTGAGGTGCGAAGCGGCTAAGAGGAGGCCGCTCGGGGACGTGTTTATTGAAGGGTGACGCGCACATGGCGACCGTCGAGAAGATGCCGATGCTGCAGGAAGGCTATGACAAGCTGACTGCGGAGCTTAAACGGCTGAAAATCGAACGGCCACAGATCGTCGATGCCATCGAAGAAGCGCGTGCCCACGGCGATCTGTCGGAAAACGCCGAATATCATGCCGCCAAGGAGCGGCAGGGCCAGATCGAGGCGACCATCGCCGACATCGAGGACAAGCTGTCGCGCGCCCAGATCATCGATCCGCGTGACCTGTCCGGCGACAAGGTGGTGTTCGGCGCGACGGTGACGTTGCTCGACGAGGACGACAAGCCGATCAAGTATCAGATCGTTGGCCAGACCGAGGCCGACGCAAAGTCTGGGCGGATCAGCTACAATTCGCCTATCGGGCGCGCGTTGATCGGCCGCAGCGTCGACGACGAGGTCGAGGTGTCGGTGCCGGCTGGCGACCGCTACTACGTCGTCTCGAAGATCGAGTTCATCTGAACCGCGGGGCAGGGAAACCTGCCCTTTACGGCCGCCCATGTGTGTAGCCGCGTCTCGCGTCTCAGGGCGGGCCTGCGGCACCATAAGCGCCAGCGCACAACGGACATAAAGAAAGTGCCGGGATGTCAGTCCCGGCACGTGAAGGTTGGCGATCTCGGATCCTGGATCAGTCCTTGGTGTCGGGCTTCAGCAGATCCGGCTCGAGCAGCCGGTGCAGGTGTACGACGACATACTTCATTTCCGCGTCGTCCACCGTGCGCTGCGCTGCGCCGCGCCACGCCTTTTCGGCCGAGGCATAATCAGGGAACACACCGACGATATCGATCGAATTGAGATCGTCGAACTCAAGGGTACGGGGGTCGGAGACCCGGCCGCCGAAAACGAGATGAAGCTTGCTCATGCGGCGCTCCATAGTGCCTCGGCGGCCTTGTTTGAAGCCGTAGGAAGACGGCTATTCACGATCGCGCCCACGAAAATCATCTCGCCGGCAGTTTCGTTCACTGCTCCTGCGACTGTGCCGTGGCTGTCATCTGCTCCTTTCCGGCCTGGGCCGCAGCAGTTCCGGCCTGCGCCGCCGCCTTGGTCACGCCCTGGAACAGCGACTTCACCTGCTCACGCGCCGCTTCCTTGCTGAGGCCGCGCTCGTGGAGTTCGTTGCGCCCGGCTTCCTTGGCGGCGACGACCGCGGCGGCAGCGGCGGCGTTCACGCGCTTGCCGACCGGCGCGAGGATGGTTTTCTCGCGCTCGCTGCGTGGCACCAGCGCACCAACGAGGGCGCCAAGCGCCAGCCCGCCCGCCAGGACGCCCAGCGGGTTGTTCTCGATCGCGCTGCCGGCGGTGTCGCGCGAATGCTCAACGGTGTCGCCCGCGCGCGCGACGGCGCTTTCATAGGCGTGAGTCGCGCGCTCACGCAGCGACTCATGATCGTGATTGGTCTGCGTCTGGTCGTCGGTCATATATCGTTCCTCTCGGCCGTGGCTGGCCAGTCACCAGGGATCGAACGCGCTAGATTGTCGGCGGTTGCGCCGTGCTTGTGGCGGCGTCGGAACAGCGAGGCGATCCGGCGTCGGCCAAGCCAGGCGACCGCCAGCGCGCCTACCCCGGCGACGATTTCGGGGTGTGTCTTGGCGGTATCAACGCTGGTGCGCAGCGCCTTCGTGCCGGATTCAGTCAGCCCATCCATCGCCCCGCGTGCCAGCAGGCGCGGATCGAGCTTCACCTGGAGCGCGCCGATCGTTCTGTTCAGCCGCTCGCGTGCGGCAGCGGCACGGGCTTCGGCAAGGGCAAGGCTGGCCGCTGCGGCGTCGGTGCTCAAGGCGTCACCTGCGGCGTAAGGCGCTTCTTGCCCATCAGGCCAAGGACCGCAGCGATGATTAGCACGGTGCCGACCACCGCCAGTGTCGCGAGCCCCGGCCCGATCAACGTGGCAAGCGACAGGATCAACCCGACGAGAAGCGCGATCAGCGCCGCCAGCGCGAGCACACCGGCCACCGCGAAATAGACGGCGGCGGTGCGATAACGTGCGACGGCGGACGTGGCGCGAGCCTTGGCAAGCGCCACTTCCGCCTGCGCCATTTCGCGCGTGTCGAGTGCAAGCTGCGCGACGAGCTCGGCAATGCCGGCTTCCTCGTCACGGGCCGTCCTGTCCCCCAGCACGAAGCTTAGGCCTGATCGCGCTGGTTGCTCTGGCCGCCCTGCTCACGCTGGTCGAGGCCGGCCGAAAGCAGGCGAGCGAGGACGAAGCCGATCGTCGCAGCGGCGCCGATCGCCACCGCCGGGCTCTTGCGCACCAGTTCGCGCGCATCATCGAGCAGGTCATCGACCGACTTGTCGTTCAGCGAGGACGAGAGGCCCTGCACCGAATCCGCCGCCTGGCGGGCGTATTGGCCATATTGCGAGCCGAGCTTCTCATCGACCTGCGCGGCGGCATCGTTCAGCATTTGCGACAGCTGATCGAGCGCGCCCGTCGCCTTTGCCTTGCCTTCGTCTGCGAGGGTGCGCGCCCGGTCGCCGGCCTCGCCCTTCAGCTTCTGGACGCTGTCGCTGATCGTCTGCTTCGCGCCTTCGCCGCTGGCACTGGCGGCCGAACCGTTGCTGCCTGCCGCGGCAAGCGGGTCACCGCCATCGGTGTCCAGCCCCTTCAGCGGATCGGCAGGAGCGAACGGATCAGCCGCCGCCGGCGTAATGTCCTGATCGGTCATCGGCTTCAGAGTGTCGTCTGCCATTGCGAATCCTTCCTTGGTCGAAGCGACAAACCCCGTGGCGCGCGCAGCGGTTCCATCGTGAATTGCCGCGGGCGGCTCGCCTCGTTATCGGGCTTGCCGAACCCGTTCCTCGATATCGTAGAAGGATCGTTACGTGACCGCAATCATTGAGCTCCAGGGCCGCCAGATCCTCGACAGCCGCGGCAATCCGACCGTGGAGGTCGATGTGTTCCTTGAGGATGGCAGCTTCGGCCGCGCGGCCGTGCCGTCGGGGGCGTCGACTGGCGCGCATGAGGCGGTCGAGAAGCGCGACGGCGACAAGAGCCGCTGGATGGGGAAGGGCGTCGACGCTGCGGTCGAGGCGGTGAACGGCGAGATCGCGGACACCATCCGCGGGCTTGAGGCCGAGGACCAGATCGAGATCGACGCCGCGCTGATCGAGCTCGACGGAACGGAGAACAAGGGTCGCCTCGGCGCCAACGCGATCCTCGGCGTCAGCCTGGCGGTGGCGAAGGCCGCGGCGGATGCGCGCGGCCTGCCGCTGTATCGCTATGTCGGCGGTGTCGCCGCCCATGTGCTGCCAGTGCCGATGATGAACATCATCAATGGCGGCGAACATGCCGATAACCCGATCGACTTCCAGGAATTCATGATCATGCCGGTCGGCGCGGCGAATATCGTCGAGGCGGTGCGCTGCGGTTCGGAGATTTTCCACACGCTGAAGAAGGGCCTGCACGACAAGGGCCTGGCGACGTCCGTCGGCGACGAGGGCGGCTTTGCCCCGAACCTCGCGAGCACAACCGATGCGCTCGACTTCATCATGCAGTCGATCGAAAAGGCGGGGTACACGCCGGGCGACGACGTGATGCTGGCACTGGACTGCGCGGCGACGGAGTTCTTCAAGAACGGCAAGTATGAGATTTCGGGCGAGGGCCTGTCGCTCGAGCCGGGTGCCATGGCCGATTACCTCGCCGATCTCGTCGCCCGCTATCCGATCCTCTCGATCGAGGACGGCATGGCCGAAGACGATTTCGAGGGCTGGAAGGCGCTGACCGACAAGATCGGCGACAAGGTGCAGCTCGTCGGTGACGATCTGTTCGTCACCAATCCGACGCGTCTGCGCGACGGCATCAAGCGCGGCCTTGCGAATTCGCTGCTGGTCAAGGTCAACCAGATCGGCACACTCTCGGAGACGCTGGAGGCGATCCGCGTCGCCGAGCGCGCCGGCTACACCGCCGTGATGAGCCACCGGTCGGGCGAAACCGAGGATGCGACGATCGCGGATCTCGCCGTCGCCACCAACTGCGGCCAGATCAAGACGGGCAGCCTCGCCCGGTCGGACCGGCTCGCCAAGTACAACCAGCTGATCCGTATCGAGGAAGAGCTGGGCAGCATCGCCGCTTATGCTGGCCGGGACGTGCTGCGCACGCGGTAAAGACGCTTGAATCCATTGGGGGTTTGCGCGAGAATCGATGCCGATGCGCCGCAAACCCTCCAACTTCCGGTCCGTGCTGAAGCGCGCCGCCTGGCCGGCGGTGGCGCTGACGATCATGGCGTTCTTTGGCGGCTATGCCGTGCTGGGCGCCAACGGCTTGCTGGCCTTTGGAGACTACAAGCGGCAACTGGCGCAGCGCGAGCGGCATTATGCCGCGCTTGATCAGCGGCGCGAGATGCTGCGCAACCGCGTGGCACTTCTCGATCCGCGCCATGCCAACCCTGACATGGTCGATGAACTGGTGCGGCGCGAACTGAACGTCGCGCATCCCGACGAGATCATTGTCCCGCTGAAGTAAGGCGTCGTCGTTAGGGCGTGTGTCGCCCGCAGGCTGACGGCTGCGGCTTCCCACGCGCCCTGTTCCGCGCCATGCTGCCCGCCAGATCAATGGGGCAAAATGATTGGGGGGCGGGACGCATGGCGATCCTTGATATTCTGTGGCCGACGTTTGCGCTGGTGGCGCTGGTGTTCATCGTGTGGTTCACGCTGTTCCTGCAGCGCTTCGGCCACATGAAGCGCAACCCGCCGAAGCCCGCGGACTTTGCCGATGGCGAGACGGCGATGCGCTATTTCCGCCCGGTCGAGATGCCGGCCAACAACCTCGCCAATCTGTTCGAGATGCCGGTGCTGTACTTCGCGCTAGTGCCGCTGATGATGCTGACGGCGCAGGTAAACTACATCCAGGTCACGCTCGCCTGGCTGTTCGTCGGCCTCAGGGCGCTGCACAGCTTCATTCACATCGGCCCGAAGAAGGTGCAGGCGCGGTTCCTGGTGTACCTTTTGTCGGTGATCGTGCTGATGGCGATGTGGATCGGCTATTTCGTCGATATCGCACAGGCGGCGGGGGAGTATCGCCGCGCGATGGATTCAATGGGGGGTGTTCTTTGAAGATGAAGTGTCTTGCCAGCCTGCTGGGCGCGGCGGCAATGGTGGCGCCGTTCGCGGCCGCGGCCGAAACTGTGGTCATTACAGCGGCCCGGATGCTGGACGTCGAGAAGGGCGCGATCGTCGACCGGCCGGTGATCGTGGTGACCGACGGCCGCATCGCCTTGATCAACCGCGGTGAGCCGAATGCGCCGGCCGGAGCAAAGCGGCTGGACCTGGGTGACGTGACGCTGCTGCCCGGGCTGATCGACATGCACGTCCATCTCGATGCCAACCCGCGCTACGGCCCTTATCAAGCGCTTCAGTTTACCGACACTTTCTGGGCAGTGCAGGGTGTCGCCAATGCCCAGGCGATGCTGCGCGCTGGCTTCACGACCGTGCGCAACGTCGGCTCCGAGAACTATGACGACGTCGCTTACAAGCAGGCGATCGAGGAGGGGTTGATGACCGGGCCGCGCATCGTTCCCGCAGCGCATGCGCTTTCCGCGACCGGCGGCCATTGTGACAGCACCTTCTTCCCGCCCTCGTTCAACCAGCGCGGCAAGGCGGTCGGCGACACGCCCGACGAGCTTCGCACCCATGTTCGCCAGCAGCGCAAATATGGCGCCGAGGTAATCAAGGTCTGCGCGACGGGCGGCGTCTTCAGCCGCAACACCGAGCCTGGCCAGCAGCAACTGTCCGAAGCCGAGTTGCGCGCGATCGCCGACGAGGCGCATCAATGGGGCCTGAAAGTCGCCGCCCATGCGCATGGCGCGGCCGGCATTAAGGCCGCGATCCGCGCCGGCATCGACACGATCGAGCATGCCAGCCTGATCGACGACGAGGGTATCCGCCTGGCCAAGGAGCGGGGCGCGTATCTTTCGATGGATATCTACAACACCGAATATACCCAGGCCGAGGGCAAGAAGAACGGCATCCTCGAGGATAACCTGCGCAAGGACCGCGAGGTCGCGCAGATCCAGCGCGACAATTTCCGCAAGGCCAATGCGGCCGGCGCAAGGATGGTGTTCGGCACCGATGCTGGCGTGATGCCGCATGGCGATGCCGCCAAGCAGTTCCGCATCATGGTGCAATATGGAATGACGCCGCTGCAGGCGATCCGCGCCGCCACCGTCACCGCGGCCGAAGCGCTGGGCCGCACCCGCGATGTCGGCGCCATCGCGGTCGGGCGTTATGCCGACATGGTGGCAGTGCCGGGCAATCCACTGACCGACGTGACGGCGCTGGAGCGCCCGGCAGCGGTGATCAAGGGCGGCGAACAGGTCGACTGAGCCTGTGCTGATTGCAGCCGGGCAGGGGGCTGTCCTCCTGCCCCGCCAAGCCCGCCAGCATTGACGCGTGGCGAGTCGATGCGTATAGGGCCGCCGGTTCGTGGTGGGTCCTGCCCGTCCGAGCAGCTTGAACATTGCTGGATGCGTTAAGGGCCGGAAGTGTCGCCTTGCGACCGCCCCCGGTCCTTTTTGTATTCCACGTGCTGTTATGGCTCCAGCAAAGTAACCTATGGAAAGGTGAAGGCTTCAATGCCGACGATCAACCAGCTGGTCCGCAAGGGCCGCGAACCGCAGAAGGCCAAGTCGAAGGTCCCTGCGATGGAGCAGAACCCGCAGAAGCGCGGCGTTTGCACCCGTGTCTACACCACGACCCCGAAGAAGCCGAACTCGGCGCTGCGCAAGGTGGCCAAGGTCCGCCTGACCAACCAGCGCGAAGTCATCAGCTACATCCCGGGCGAAGGCCACAACCTGCAGGAGCACTCGGTGGTGCTCATCCGCGGCGGCCGTGTGCGCGACCTTCCGGGCGTGCGCTATCACGTGCTGCGCGGCGTGCTCGACACACAGGGTGTCAAGGACCGTCGTCAGTCCCGCTCCAAGTACGGCGCCAAGCGTCCGAAGTAAGCCGGTCGCTGCCCTCCGGCCATGGCCGGACGTGGCAATGCGATCACCCAGGCTGAAGTTTAGAAGGAAGATACCAGATGGCTCGTCGTCGTCGTCCCGAGAAGCGGGAAATCCTGCCTGATCCCGTTTACGGGGATGAGGTTCTGTCGAAGTTCATGAACTCCGTGATGCTGGACGGGAAGAAGTCCGTCGCGGAGGGCATCGTCTATTCCGCGCTGACCACCGTCGAAGCCCGCGCCAAGCGTGAGCCGCTCGGCGTGTTCCACGAAGCGCTGAACAACATCAAGCCGGGCATCGAAGTCCGTTCGCGCCGCGTCGGTGGTGCAACGTACCAGGTGCCGGTCGAGGTTCGTCCCGAGCGCGCGCAGGCGCTGGCGATCCGCTGGCTGATCAACGCCGCGCGCGGCCGCAGCGAGAACACGATGGATGCGCGTCTGTCGGGTGAACTGCTCGACGCGGCAAACAACCGCGGCAACGCGGTGAAGAAGCGCGAAGACACGCACCGCATGGCGGAAGCGAACCGCGCCTTCAGCCACTACCGCTGGTAATGGCCGCGGCTTCCGTCTTGGAAGCGCAACGCACCTGAACTATATCGTGGGGAGCCGGCCATGGGCCTGCTCCCCACATCGCTAAGGAAAGCCCGACCATGGCCCGCAGCCATCCGCTCGAGAAGTACCGTAACATCGGCATCATGGCGCACATCGACGCCGGCAAGACGACGACGACCGAGCGCATCCTTTATTACACCGGTAAGTCCTACAAGATCGGCGAAGTGCACGAAGGCACCGCGACGATGGATTGGATGGAGCAGGAGCAGGAGCGCGGCATCACCATCACGTCCGCGGCGACCACGTGCAAGTGGCGCGCGAACGAAGGCAAGGGTGACGAGCACCTCATCAACATCATCGACACGCCCGGCCACGTCGATTTCACCATCGAGGTGGAGCGGTCGCTGCGCGTGCTCGACGGCGCGGTTACCTGCTTCGACGGCGTCGCCGGCGTTGAGCCGCAGTCCGAGACGGTGTGGCGTCAGGCCGACAAGTATCGCGTTCCGCGTCTCTGTTACGTCAACAAGCTCGATCGCACCGGTGCGAACTTCGATCGCTGCGTGCAGATGATCAAGGATCGTCTGGGTGCGCGCACGGCCGTGCTCTACCTGCCGATCGGCATCGAGAGCCAGTTCGTTGGTCTCGTCGACCTCGTCGAAAACCGCGCGATTGTGTGGCTGGACGAGTCGCTGGGCGCGAAGTTCGAGTATCGCGAGATCCCGGACGACATGAAGGACGCGGCTGCCGCAGCACGTGCCGAGCTGATCGAGATCGCCGTCGAGCAGGACGAGGAGGTTCTGGAAGCCTATCTCGAAGGCAACGAGCCTGACACGGCGACGCTGAAGCGCCTGCTCCGCAAGGGCACGCTGGCGTTCGACTTCGTGCCGGTGCTGTGCGGCTCGTCGTTCAAGAACAAGGGCGTTCAGCCGCTGCTCGACGCGGTGGTGGACTACCTGCCGAGCCCGCTCGACATTCCTGACGTTCAGGGCGTGAAGCTCGACGGCGAGACCGTCGATTCCCGTCCGCCGTCGGATGACGCGCCGATGTCGCTGCTCGCGTTCAAGATCATGAACGATCCGTTCGTCGGCTCGCTCACCTTCGCTCGCATCTATTCGGGTAAGCTCGCCAAGGGCACCTACCTGAACTCGGTGAAGGACAAGAAGGAAAAGATCGGCCGTATGCTTCTGATGCACGCGAACTCGCGTGAGGACATCGAGGAAGCGCGCGCTGGCGACATCGTCGCGATCGCGGGTCTGAAGGAAACGACGACCGGTGACACGCTGTGCGATCCGGCCAACCCGATCATCCTCGAGCGGATGGAATTCCCCGAGCCCGTCATCGAGCTCAGCGTGGAGCCGAAGACCAAGGCCGACCAGGAGAAGATGGGCGTGGCCCTGAACCGCCTGGCTGCCGAGGATCCCTCGTTCCGCGTGTCGACCGATCACGAATCCGGCCAGACGATCATCAAGGGGATGGGCGAACTCCACCTCGAGATCCTCGTCGACCGCATGAAGCGTGAGTTCAAGGTCGAGGCGAACGTCGGTGCGCCGCAGGTGGCGTATCGCGAATACCTGAAGAAGCCTGTCGACATCGACTTCACCCACAAGAAGCAGTCGGGTGGTACGGGTCAGTTCGGTCGCGTGAAGGTGAAGCTGACGCCGGGCGAGCGCGGTGCCGGCATCATCTTCAAGGACGAGATCAAGGGCGGTAACATTCCGAAGGAATATATCCCCGCGATCGAGAAGGGCTTCCGCGAGACGGCGGCTACCGGTTCGCTGGTCGGCTTCCCGATCATCGACTTCGAGATCGTGCTGTATGACGGCGCGTACCACGACGTCGACTCGTCGGCTCTGGCGTTCGAAATCACCGCCCGCGGCGCGATGCGCGAAGCGGCGCAGAAGGCCGGCATCACGCTGCTCGAGCCGGTGATGAAGGTCGAGGTCGTGACGCCCGAGGATTACCTCGGGGACGTGATCGGTGACATGAACTCGCGTCGTGGCCAGATCCAGGGCACCGACACGCGCGGCAACGCGCAGGCGGTGACGGCGATGGTCCCGCTGGCGAACATGTTCGGCTACGTGAACTCGCTGCGTTCCTTCACCCAGGGCCGTGCGAGCTACTCGATGCAGTTCTCGCACTATGACGAAGTGCCGCAGAACGTCGCTGACGAAGTGAAGGCGAAGCTCGCCTGAGGCGCGCGGGAGTAAGCATGCTTGCTCCCGACACGCTGCAAGGCCGGCCGGCGGGTCGGCAAAGCCGGACCCGTCCGACGACGCGGGACTTGTTTCCGCGTCGGCCCCGCCGGAAGGCAGGGTTTGCGAAACGGGAATTCAGCCGCTATGGGGCCGCCTTCACGGCGAGTCCTCGTGCGGCTCAAGTGGAAATCCAGAAGGTAGGACAACAATGGCTAAGGCTAAGTTTGAGCGGACCAAGCCGCACCTGAACATCGGCACCATCGGTCACGTCGACCATGGCAAGACCTCGCTGACGGCGGCAATCACCAAGGTGCTCGCTGAGAACGTCGCTGGTAACGCAGCGGTCGACTTCGCGAACATCGACAAGGCTCCGGAAGAGCGTGAGCGCGGCATCACGATCTCGACCGCGCACGTCGAGTATGAGACGGCCAACCGTCACTATGCGCACGTCGACTGCCCGGGTCACGCCGACTACGTGAAGAACATGATCACCGGCGCGGCCCAGATGGACGGCGCGATCCTGGTCGTCTCGGCGACCGACGGCCCGATGCCGCAGACCCGCGAGCACATCCTGCTGGCCCGTCAGGTCGGCGTGCCGGCGATGGTTGTGTTCCTCAACAAGGTCGACCTCGTCGACGACGAGGAAATCCTCGAGCTGGTCGAGCTGGAAGTCCGCGAGCTGCTGAGCTCGTACGAGTTCCCGGGCGACGACATTCCGATCATCAAGGGCTCGGCTACCTGCGCCCTCTCGGGTTCGGACCAGAAGCTCGGCACCGACGCCGTCATGGAGCTCATGAAGGCTGTTGACGAGTACATCCCGCAGCCGGAGCGTCCGCTCGACAAGCCGTTCATGATGCCGATCGAAGACGTGTTCTCGATCTCGGGTCGTGGCACGGTCGTCACCGGCCGCGTCGAAACCGGCGTGGTGAAGGTTGGTGAGGAAGTCGAGATCGTCGGCATCCACCCGGAAGTCCGCAAGACCACGGTCACCGGCGTCGAAATGTTCCGCAAGCTGCTCGACCAGGGCCAGGCTGGCGACAACATCGGTGCGCTGATCCGCGGCGTTGCTCGCGACGAAGTCGAGCGTGGCCAGGTGCTCTGCAAGCCGGGCTCGATCAAGCCGCACACCGAGTTCTCGTCGGAAGTGTACGTGCTGTCGAAGGAAGAAGGCGGTCGTCACACCCCGTTCTTCGGCAACTATCGTCCGCAGTTCTACTTCCGTACGACGGACGTGACCGGCACCGTCGAGCTGCCTGAGGGCACCGAGATGGTGATGCCGGGCGACAACGTCGCTCTGGGCATCAAGCTGATCGCGCCGATCGCTATGGACGTGGGCCAGCGCTTCACGATCCGCGAAGGCGGCCGCACCGTCGGTGCAGGCGTCGTCAGCGCGATCGCCAAGTAAGATCTTTCTCTAAGATCTAGCGGTTCGCCGCAAAGCTGCCGCCCGGCGCGCCACAAGGTGCGTCGGGCGGTTGCCTTTTAGTGAGGGCAGGGCTATTGGCCGCGCCTTCGACAGTTTCACGAACAGCAAGAGCCGCGTTCACGTGGCCCGCTCTTTCGCATCGGTAGGGATTATGGACAGCAACATCCGCATTCGCCTGAAGGCGTTCGACCATCGTGTGCTCGATCAGGCCACCGGCGACATCGCCGACACGGCCCGACGTACCGGTGCCCTCATTCGTGGTCCTATTCCCCTGCCGACGCGCATCGAGAAGTTCACGGTCAACCGTGGTCCTCACGTCGACAAGAAGAGCCGCGAGCAGTTCGAGGTCCGCACCTACAAGCGCATGCTCGACATCGTGCAGCCGACCCCCCAGACCGTCGACGCGCTGATGAAGCTCGACTTGGCCGCGGGCGTTGACGTTGAGATCAAGCTGGCGTAATGGCCCGCATCCCGCGGTTGACGTGAGTCCCGCGGGTTTGTCGTTCCCGTGGTGAGGGAATGGTTGGGAAGCCCCGGGGGCCCCTGACAAGCAAGAGATACCGCCAGTCGCTCGCGGCTGGGACAGCGTCTCCCGTCTGCTTCCGCGAGGAAGCGACCAGCCCGGGACGGGGGCACGTTTCGCATTTTCCGGGCTGAGGGATCTCGTCAAAGGCGTTCTTTGATGGGGTCCCGAAACGATGCCTCCTTCCAGGGGGTGTCACAAGCACCTTGGGGATGGGCCTCAGGGTGCCTCTGTTGAGGAGCTACGGATCATGCGTACCGGCGTGATCGCGAAGAAGATGGGCATGACCCGCCTGTTCCAGGACGACGGCCGCCACGTGCCCGTCACCGTCCTGCAGCTGGAAGGGCTTCAGGTCATCTCTCGCCGCGAAACAGAACGTGATGGCTATACGGCCGTCCAGCTTGGTGCAGGCGTCGCCAAGGCAAAGAATGTCGCCAAGCCGCAGCGCGGCCACTTCGGCAAGGCCGAAGTCGAGCCGAAGGCGATCGTCCACGAATTCCGCGTCAGCGAGGACAACCTCCTCGACGTCGGCGCCGAGATCGCTGCCGATCACTTCGTCACCGGCCAGTTCGTCGATATCCAGGGTCGCACCCAGGGTAAGGGCTTTGCCGGCGCGATGAAGCGCTGGAACTTCGGCGGTCTGCGCGCGACGCACGGCGTGTCGGTCTCGCACCGTTCGCACGGTTCGACCGGTAACCGCCAGGATCCGGGCCGCGTCTTCAAGAACAAGAAGATGGCCGGTCACATGGGTGATCGTAACCGCACGCAGCAGAACCTCGAGATCGTCGGCACCGACGTCGAGCGTGGCCTCATCTTCGTGAAGGGCTCGGTGCCCGGCTCGAAGGGTGGCTGGCTGTTCGTCAAGGACGCCGTGAAGCTGAAGCCGCATGCCGGCGCACCGCGTCCGGCCGGCCTGAAGGCTGCCAATAGCAACAACGCAGCGGCTGCTCCGGCAACCGAAGCGACCGACGGCCAGGAGGGCTGAACGTGAAGGTCAAGGTTTCCTCCTTCGATGCCAAGGCGAGCGCCGCGGACGTCGAGCTGTCGGACGAGGTCTTCGGCCTCGAGCCGCGCGCCGACATCCTGCATCGCGTCGTCACCTGGCAGCTCGAAAAGCGTCGCGGCACCGCCCGCGGCACCCGCGAGCGTTCGGACGTCGCACGTTCGGGCAAGAAGCTCGGTCGCCAGAAGGGCGGCGGTGTGGCGCGTCACGGCGATCGCCGCGCTCCCGTCTTCATCGGCGGCGGTAAGGCTCACGGTGCCCGCGTTCGCGACTTCAACCCGTCGCTGAACAAGAAGGTTCGTGCGCTCGGCCTGAAGATGGCGCTTTCGAGCCATGCCAAGGCCGGCTCGCTGATCGTGCTCGACGGTTTCCAGGTCGCCAAGACCAAGGAACTGAAGGGCCACTTCGAGGCGCTCAACGTTGGCAAGCGCACGCTGGTCATCGACGCCGAGACGGCCGAGGGCTTCCGCGCCGGCTACAACCTGCCGGGTGTGGATCTGCTCCCTGCGGTTGGCGCCAATGTCTATGACATCATCAAGGCCGATACGCTGGTGCTGACCCGCGCTGCGGTCGAGAAGCTGGAGGCTCGCTTCAATGGCTAAGCAGCAGCAGAAGGCGATCGACAACCGTCACTATGACGTGATCGTCGCGCCGCACATCACCGAGAAGTCGACCCTTCTCTCCGAGCAGAACGCCGTGGTGTTCAAGGTCGCGCAGAACGCGTCCAAGCCGGAGATCAAGGCGGCGGTTGAAGCGATCTTCGACGTCAGCGTCGTTGGCGTGAACACCATCGTCCAGAAGGGCAAGACGAAGCGCTGGAAGGGCAAGCCCTATTTCCGGTCGGACATGAAGAAGGCGATCGTCACGCTCAAGGATGGGCAGACGATCGACGTCACCGAGGGGGCCAAGTAAGATGGCACTCAAGCATTATAACCCGACCAGCCCCGCGATGCGCGGGCTGGTGCTGATCGACCGGTCGGGCCTGCACAAGGGCGCGCCCGTCAAGGCGCTGACCGAAGGCAAGCGCAAGACCGGCGGTCGCAACAACAAGGGTCACGTGACCAGCCGCGGCATCGCGGGTGGCCACAAGCAGAAGTATCGCTACATCGACTTCAAGCGTCGCAAGTGGGACGCCGAGGGCACGGTTGAGCGGCTCGAGTATGACCCGAACCGCACGGCGTTCATCGCGCTGATCAGCTACGCCGACGGCGAGCAGGCCTACATCATCGCGCCGCAGCGCCTGAATGTCGGCGACAAGATCATCGCCGGCAAGAAGACCGACGTGAAGCCGGGTAACGCCATGGAGCTGGGCCAGGTCCCGGTCGGCACCATCGTCCACAATGTGGAGATGAAGCCGATGAAGGGTGGCCAGATCGCCCGTTCGGCCGGCACCTACGTGCAGGTCGTCGGTCGTGACCGCGGTCTCGTGATCGTTCGCCTGAACTCGGGCGAGCAGCGTTACCTGCGCAGCGACTGCATGGCGACGGTTGGCGCGGTGTCGAACCCCGACAACCAGAACCAGAACTTCGGCAAGGCGGGCCGTAGCCGCTGGATGGGCAAGCGTCCGCTTACCCGTGGCGTCGCGAAGAACCCGGTCGACCACCCGCACGGCGGCGGTGAAGGCCGCACTTCGGGCGGCCGTCATCCGGTCACCCCGTGGGGCAAGCCGACGAAGGGTGCGCGCACCCGCCACAACAAGGCGACGGACAAGATGATCATCCGCAGCCGTCACGCGAGGAAGAAGTAATGGCTCGCTCCGTCTGGAAGGGTCCGTTCGTGGACCTTCACCTGCTGAAGAAGGCAGAGGTGGCGCAGGACCAGAATGGCCGCTCGGGTCCGATCAAGACCTGGTCGCGTCGTTCGACCATCCTGCCGCAGTTCGTCGGTCTGACGTTCAATGTCTACAATGGCCGCAAGTTCGTGCCGGTGTCGGTGAACGAAGAGATGGTCGGCATGAAGCTGGGTGAGTTCGCGCCGACGCGCTACTTCCCGGGTCACGCCGCTGACAAGAAGGGCAAGCGCTGATGAGCAAGCCTCAGTCCCCCCGCAAGGTCGGCGAGAAGGAAGCCCTCTCGGTCGGCACGCAGATCCGTGGTTCGGCGCAGAAGCTGAACCTGGTCGCGGGTCTGATCCGCGGCAAGAAGGCCGGCGACGCGATGAACATCCTGGCCTTCTCGAAGAAGGGCATGGCGGTCGACGCGCGCAAGGTGCTCGCCTCCGCGATCGCCAACGCCGAGAACAACCACAACCTTGACGTCGATGCACTCGTCGTCGCCGAGGCGTCGGTCGGCAAGTCGATCACCATGAAGCGGTTCGCCACGCGCGGCCGCGGCAAGTCCACCCGCATCCTCAAGCCGTTCTCGCGGCTGCGGATCGTCGTGCGTGAGCAGGAAGAAGCCTAATGGGTCATAAGAGCAACCCGATCGGTCTGCGCCTGCAGATCAACCGCACCTGGGACAGCCGCTGGTACGCCGACGGCGCGGACTATGGTCGCCTGCTGCTGGAGGATCTCAAGATCCGCCAGTACATCCTGAAGACGCTGCCGCAGGCAGCGATCTCCAAGGTGGTGATCGAGCGTCCGGCCAAGCTGTGCCGCATCTCCATCTTCGCTGCACGCCCCGGCGTGATCATCGGCAAGAAGGGCTCGGACATCGAGAAGCTGCGCAAGACGCTCGGCTCGATGACCTCGTCGGATGTGTCGCTGAACATCGTCGAGATCCGCAAGCCGGAAGTCGACGCGAAGCTCGTCGCGCAGGGGATTGCCGACCAGCTCGAGCGTCGTATCGCCTTCCGCCGCGCCATGAAGCGTGCGGTGCAGTCGGCGATGCGCCTGGGTGCCGACGGCATCCGCGTGGCCTGTGGTGGCCGCCTCGGCGGCGCCGAGATCGCGCGTTCCGAGAGCTATCGCGAAGGCCGCGTTCCGCTCCACACGCTGCGTGCGAACATGGACTATGCCGAGGCGCAGGCCCACACCGCTTACGGCGTGTGCGGCGTCAAGGTCTGGATCTTCAAGGGTGAGATCCTGGGCCATGATCCGACGGCGACCGATCGCCTGATGATGGAGGCCCAGACCTCCGGCGTGCGCCCTGCGCGCGATGACCGCCGCTAAGGAGTAGAAGAAGTGCTGCAACCAAAGCGCACCAAGTTCCGCAAGGCGTTCAAGGGCCGCATCAGCGGCGACGCCAAGGGCGGTACCGCGCTCAACTTCGGGTCGTACGGCCTGAAGGCGATGGAGCCGGAGCGCATCACCGCGCGGCAGATCGAGGCGGCTCGCCGCGCGATCACGCGTCACATCAAGCGCCAGGGTCGCCTCTGGATCCGCGTGTTCCCGGACGTGCCCGTGTCGGGCAAGCCGGCCGAAGTCCGCATGGGCTCGGGTAAGGGCTCGCCGGAATTCTGGGCGGCTCGCGTCAAGCCGGGCCGTATCCTGTTCGAGCTGGACGGCGTTCCCGGGCCGCTCGCTGCCGAGGCGTTCGAGCGCGCGGCAATGAAGCTGCCGATCAAGACCAAGGTCGTGGCGCGCCTCGGCGACACGTCGCACCTCGGAGGCGAGTAAGATGGCGAAGACTGACTACAACGGCCAGAGCGACGATCAGCTCGTCGAGGCGTTGGGCAACCTGAAGCGCGAGCAGTTCAACCTGCGCTTCCAGGCGGCGACCAACCAGCTCGAGAAGCCGAGCCGCGTGCGCGAAGTCCGCAAGGACATCGCCCGCATCAAGACCCTGCAGGCGCAGCGTTCCGCTGCCGCCAGCAAGTAAGAGGACCACAGCAATGCCGAAGCGCGTGCTGACCGGGCTGATCGTCTCCGACAAGGGCGACAAGACGGTGGTCGTGAACGTTGAGCGCAAGGTGAAGCACCCGCTCTACGGCAAGATCATCCGCCGTTCGAAGAAGTATCACGCCCATGACGAGGCGAACGAGTACAAGCAGGGCGAGACCGTGCGGATCGAAGAGACCGCGCCGATCTCCAAGCTGAAGACCTGGAAGGTCGTCGATCGGGTGAACACCCATGCGACGCCGGAGCGGGTCGAGATCGACGAGCCGGCGTCGGCGTAAGCCGCCGCTCGGCACGTAGACCAGGGCCTCGCGCCAGTATCGGCCAGGGTCCGGCATCCGCCGGAGACCAGTCGAGGGGCACGAGGAAGCGACGGCAGGAATAGGCAGCGCACCACGGGGCATTGCCTTTCTCCTGCGGAGCGGCTAACGGGCCGCTCCCCCTGGACGCGGAATGCTCCGCGCCCGGGGCGTTTTTTTAGGCGGGGCTGGGTCGGTATCCACCCCATCAGAGAGAAGGAAGCGGATCGATGATCCAGATGCAGTCCAATCTCGACGTCGCTGACAACAGCGGCGCGAAGCGGGTACAGTGCATCAAGGTGCTTGGTGGTTCCAAGCGCCGCACGGCCAGCGTCGGCGACATCATTGTCGTGTCGATCAAGGAAGCTCAGCCGCGTGGCAAGGTGAAGAAGGGTGACGTGCATCGCGCCGTCATCGTGCGCACCGCCAAGGACATTCACCGTGCGGACGGCTCGACCATCCGTTTCGACGGCAACGCCGCCGTGCTGGTCAACAAGAACGAGGAGCCGATCGGCACCCGTATCTTTGGCCCGGTGGTGCGTGAACTTCGTGGCAAGAAGCACATGAAGATCATCTCGCTGGCTCCGGAGGTGTTGTAATGGCTGCCGCGAAGATCAAGAAGGGCGATCAGGTCATCGTCCTGTCCGGCAAGGACAAGGGCAAGACGGGCACCGTCACCGCCGCCATGCCGAAGGACGGCAAGGTCGTCGTGTCGGGCGTCAACGTCGCGACCCGCCACGCCAAGCCCACCCAGCTGAACCCGCAGGGTGGCCTGCAGCGCTTCGAAGCGCCGCTCCATGTGTCGAAGGTCGCGCACGTGACTGCCGACGGCAAGCCGACGCGCGTCCGTTTCGAGACGCAGGACGGCAAGAAGGTCCGCGTCGCGGTCAAGACCGGGGAGAAGATCGATGGCTGATGGCTACACGCCGCGCCTGCGCAAGCTGTACGACGAGTCGATCGCCAAGGCGATGACCGAGAAGTTCGGCTACAAGAACGCACTCGAGATCCCGCGGATCGAGAAGATCGTGCTCAACATGGGCGTCGGTGAGGCGACCCAGGACAAGAAGCGCGTCGAGCAGGCCGCTTCCGAAATGGAGCTGATCGCGGGCCAGAAGCCGGTGATCACCAAGGCGAAGAAGTCGATCGCGCAGTTCAAGCTGCGTGAAGGCATGCCGATCGGCGTGAAGGTCACGCTGCGTCGCGAACGCATGTACGAATTCCTCGATCGCTTCATCACCATCGCGCTTCCGCGTGTCCGCGACTTCCGCGGCCTGAACCCGAAGAGCTTCGATGGACGCGGCAACTATGCCTGCGGTCTGAAGGAGCAGATCGTGTTCCCGGAAATCAACTATGACCGCATCGACAAGGTGCGCGGCATGGACGTGATCGTCACTACCACCGCCAAGACCGACGAGGAGGCGCGCGAGCTGCTTCGCCTGTTCGGATTCCCGTTCCCGCGGGACGAGGCGGAAGAAGAGAAGAAGGCGGCGTGAGCCCCTTGGCAACGAACTGAACGAGAGAGCTTAAGTCCATGGCGAAACTGAGTTCCGTGAACAAGAACGAGCGTCGCAAGAAGCTCGTGAAGCAATATGCCCCGAAGTGGGCGAAGCTGAAGGCAACGGCGAACGACAAGTCGCTCGACGAGACCGAGCGTCTCATCGCGCGCCTCAAGATGGCCGAACTTCCGCGCAATTCGAACCCGACCCGCGTCCGCAATCGCTGCGAAATCACCGGCCGGCCGCGCGCTTACTATCGCAAGTTCCGTCTTGCCCGCGTGATGCTGCGCGATCTGGCCAACAAGGGCCTGATCCCCGGTCTGACGAAGTCGAGCTGGTAAGGACACCAAGATGGCAGTGACCGATCCCCTGGGTGACCTGCTCACCCGCATCCGCAACGGCCAGCGCGCACGCAAGGACAGCGTCGTGTCGCCGGCGTCGAAGCTGCGGACCCGCGTGCTCGACGTGCTTCAGCGCGAAGGCTACATCCGTGGCTATAGCGAGGAAGATATGGGCCCCGTGAAGGGCGTCCGCATCGAGCTCAAGTATTTCGAGGGCCAGCCGGCGATCAAGCATGTCGCCCGCGTCTCGAAGCCTGGTCGTCGTATCTACAGCGGCTCGCAGAGCCTGCCGCGTGTGATGAATGGCCTTGGCATCACGATCGTCTCGACGCCGCGTGGCGTGCTCTCGGATGCCGAGGCACGCGAGCAGAACGTCGGCGGCGAAGTGCTGGCGGAGGTGTTCTGATGAGCCGCATCGGCAAGAAGGCAGTCACGGTTCCGGCCGGTGTCACTGCCACGATCGAGGGCAAGCAGCTGACCGTGAAGGGCCCGAAGGGTACCCTCGGTCTCACGCTGCGCGACGAGATCAAGTACACGCTCGAGGACGGTGGCATTTCCGTGCAGCCGGCGAACGACTCCAAGCAGGCGCGCGCCTTCTGGGGGATGCAGCGTACGATGGTGCAGAACCTGGTCACCGGTGTGACCGAGGGCTTCACCAAGAAGCTGCTGATCACCGGCGTCGGCTATCGCGCCGCTGCGCAGGGTCGCAAGCTCAAGCTGCAGCTCGGCTACAGCCATGATGTCGACATCGACGTGCCGGAAGGCATCGAGGTGAAGACCCCGGATCAGACCACGGTCGAGATTTCGGGTGCCGACAAGCAGAAGGTTGGCCAGCTGGCCGCCGAGATCCGCCGCTGGCGCAAGCCCGAGCCGTACAAGGGCAAGGGCATCAAGTACGACGGCGAGTTCATCTTCCGTAAGGAAGGAAAGAAGAAGTGACCAAGGGCCTTTCGCTTTTCGAGAAGCGGCGTCGCCGCAACCGTACGGCGCTTCGTGCGCGCAGCGGCGGCCGTCCGCGTCTGTCCGTGCATCGCTCGGGCAAGCACATCTACGCTCAGGTGATCGACGACGCACAGGGCCGCACGGTCGCTGCTGCCTCGACGCTCCAGGGCCACGAAGGTGCGACGTCGAACGTCGATGCTGCCAGTGCCGTTGGCAAGCGCATCGCCGAGGCGGCGAAGGCTGCCGGCGTCACGCAGGTCGTGTTCGACCGTGGCGGCTTCCTCTTTCACGGACGGGTGAAGGCGCTGGCGGAAGCCGCGCGCGAAGCCGGACTGGAGTTCTAAGACATGGCTGACGAAAACAACGCGCCGGAAGCGGTGCAGCAGGACGCAGCTCCCGCCACCAACGACGCGCCGCAGGGCGGCGGTTACGCCGGTGGCGGCGGTGGCGGTCGCGGTCGCGGCGGTCCGGGTGGCGGTCGTGGCCGTGGTGGCCCCGGTGGCAATCGTGGCGGCCGTGACGGCGGTCGTGGTCGTCGTGACGACCGCAACCGTGATGACGGTGGTGAGGAGCTGATCGAAAAGCTCGTTCACATCAACCGCGTGTCGAAGACGGTGAAGGGCGGTAAGCGCTTCGGCTTCGCAGCGCTCGTCGTCGTCGGTGACGGCAAGGGCCGCGTCGGCTTCGGTCACGGCAAGGCGCGCGAAGTGCCGGAGGCGATCTCCAAGGCCACTGCCGCTGCCAAGAAGGCGATGGTCCGCGTGCCGCTGAAGGAAGGCCGCACGCTGCACCATGACGTGAACGGCCACTTCGGTGCCGGCCGCGTCACCGTTCGCTCGGCGCCGCAGGGCACAGGCATCATCGCGGGTGGCCCGATGCGTGCCATCTTCGAATCGCTCGGTGTCGCCGACGTGGTGACCAAGTCGGTCGGTACGTCGAACCCGTACAACATGATCCGCGCCACGTTCGAGGCGCTGAACAACCAGACCTCGCCGAAGGCGGTTGCCCAGCGTCGTGGCAAGAAGATCGCCGACCTGCTCGGCCGCGGTGGTTCGCAGACCGCCGAGGCGGACGCTGCGGCCATCACGGAGTAAGCCGACATGGCAACCATCAAGGTGAAGCAGACCGGATCGCCGATCCGTCGCACCAAGGACCAGCGTGCAACGCTGATCGGCCTTGGCCTCAACAAGATGCACCGTGTTTCGGAGCTCGAGGACAGCCCCGAGGTCCGCGGCATGATCCGCAAGGTGCAGCACATGGTCGAGGTTCAGGACTGAGCGTCCTTGCCTGACTAGTGACAAACACGGGGGAGGGGGCTAAGCGGCCCCCTTCCTTTTTATCAGCGCGACAAAAGCGAAAGCGAGTGCACACATGAAACTGAACGAACTGCGGGACAACGAAGGCGCCCGTCATCGCAAGATCCGCGTCGGCCGCGGCATCGGCTCGGGCAAGGGCAAGACCGGCGGTCGTGGCCAGAAGGGTCAGAAGAGCCGTGAGGGCGTGTCCATCGCGGGCTTCGAGGGCGGTCAGATGCCGCTCCACATGCGTCTGCCGAAGCGCGGCTTCAACAACATCTTCGCCAAGGATTATGCCGAGGTGAACCTGGGCGCGATCCAGAAGGCGGTCGACGCAGGCAAGCTGACCGGCACCGACATCGACCATGCAGCGCTGAAGGCCGCAGGCCTTGCGCGCGGTGGCAAGGACGGCGTTCGTCTCCTCGCCAAGGGCGAGATCAGCGCGAAGCTGAACTTCACCGTTGCCGGCGTCTCGGCCTCGGCGCGTGAAGCGATCGAGAAGGCCGGCGGTTCGGTCAACGTGATCGAAGTCGTCGCTGCTGGCGAGAAGGCTGCCGCGAAGAAGGGCAAGACCCGCGAAGCGCGCCTGGCCGACAAGGCTGCCAAGCAGGCCAAGTAAGCCATAGCTGCCGCCCCGGCGCCATGCCGGGGCCCAGTTACGGGCCGCTCGCGACTGGGTTCCGGCCTCGAGCCGGAGCGGAATTTGCTCGCTAGGTTAGACAAGCCTTCGAGCGAGACTATATGAGCGGCGGGGCGGGGCGTTAGACCTTCTCCGCCGTTTTTCGTTTCCGAAGGCACCGACGTACGATGGCATCCGCAGCCGACCAGATGGCGCAAAACATCAGCCTCGCGAAATTCGCGCAGGCGACCGATCTCAAGAAGAGATTGTGGTTCACGATCGGTGCGCTGATCGTCTTCCGCCTGCTCAGCTATGTGCCGCTTCCCGGCATCGACCCGACCGGCCTCGCCGCGCTCGCGCGTCAGACCCAGGGCGGCGTGCTCGATTTCTTCAACACCTTCTCGGGTGGTGCGCTGGAGCGTGCCTCGCTGATCGCGCTGGGCGTGATGCCGTACATCACGGCCTCGATCGTCGTTCAGCTCGCGACTTCGCTGTCCCCGCAGCTTGCGGCGATCAAGAAGGAGGGCGAGAGCGGTCGCAAGAAGCTCAACCAGTACACGCGCTATGGCACGGTGCTGCTCACCGCGATCCAGGGCTATGTCATTGCGACCGGCCTCGAGGCGGGCGGTGCGGTGGTCGAGCCGGGCATGCTGTTCCGCGTCGCCGCGGTCATCTCGCTGATCGGCGGCACGATGTTCCTGATGTGGATCGGTGAGCAGATCACCAGCCGCGGCATCGGCAACGGCATCTCGCTGATCATCATGGCGGGCATTGTCGCGCACCTGCCGACGACGATCGTCAACCTGCTCGAGGGCGGCCGCACCGGCTCGATGAACCCGGCGGTCCTGCTGGCGATCATCGTCGCGGTGGCTGGCCTCGTGCTCTTCATCTGCTTCATGGAGCGCGCGCAGCGCCGCATCCTGATCCAGTATCCCAAGCGCCAGACGCAGCGCGGGATGCAGGCCGATCGCAGCCACCTGCCGCTGAAGATCAACACCGCCGGCGTGATCCCCCCGATTTTCGCCTCGTCGCTGCTGCTGCTGCCGCTGACGATCACGCAGTTCGCCGGCACCGCCGTTTCGGGCGAGAGCTGGTGGGGTGACACGATCATCAGCCTCAACCAGTATCTGCAGCACGGCAGCCCGCTGTACATGTTGCTCTACGGCGCCGGCATCATCTTCTTCTCGTTCTTCTACACCGCGGTGGTCTTCAACCCGGAGGAGACGGCGGAGAATCTGAAGCGCTATGGCGGCTTCGTGCCGGGCATCCGTCCGGGCAAGAACACCGAGGTCTATTTCGATTACGTGCTGACGCGCATCACCGTCATCGGTGCGGCGTATCTGGCCTTCATCTGCCTGGTGCCGGAATATCTCGTCTCGGCGCTGTCGATTCCCTTCTATCTTGGCGGCACGAGCTTGCTCATCGTCGTCAACGTGACGATGGACACGGTCACGCAGATCCAGTCGCACTTGCTGGCCCACCAGTATGGCGATCTGATCAAGAAGGCGAAGCTGAAGGGTGGCCGCCTGCGCTGAGTGGCGCTAGCGGTCGAACGGGGAGGGCGTTTTTTCCGTGAACATCATTCTTCTTGGGCCGCCGGGAGCGGGCAAGGGCACCCAGTCCGAACGACTCGTGGCCGAGCGCGGCATGGTGCAGCTGTCGACTGGTGACATGCTGCGCGCCGCGGTGAAGGCGGGCACGCCGGTTGGGCTCCAGGCGAAGGCCGTGATGGACGCGGGCGAGCTCGTTTCCGATGCGATCGTCTCGGCGCTGATCGGTGAGAACCTCGATCGTCTGGGCCCGGGGCAAGGTGCGATCTTCGATGGCTATCCCCGGACCGCCGCACAGGCGGACGCGCTGGATCTGCTGCTCGACGAGCGCGGTCGATCGCTCGATCACGTGATCGAGCTTGAAGTGAACGAGGATGCGCTGGTCGAGCGCATCGTCGGCCGCTTCACCTGTGGCAATTGCGGTGCTGGCTATCACGACCGGTTCAAGCAGCCGAAGGTCGAGGGCACCTGCGACGTCTGCGGCAGCCATGAATTCAAGCGCCGTCCGGACGACAACGAGGAAACCGTGCGCACGCGCATGACCGAATATCGCGCCAAGACCGCGCCGATCCTGCCGATCTACGAGGCGCGCGGGTTGGTGCGCCGGGTCGATGGCATGGCAGACATCGCCGAGGTCACGCGCTCGATCGAGTCGATCCTCGACGGCGCTGCCTGATCCTGCATTCCCCAAGTGGCGTGGCGTTTGAGGTGAAGATCGCCTGTATCCGAGCGCTAGACAAGGATTTTCTGCCGC